>DATLUX010000547.1:0-23499 GCA_035577805.1 Verrucomicrobiia bacterium | reverse complement strand
ATGCGACCGAACGCGGCTTGCATCCCATGATTTGCACCAATGGCTCGCTTTGGACCGAGGACAACATGCGCGAGCTGGTCCGGGGCGGTTTAAGCAGTGTGATCATGTCTATCGATACTCACGAGGTGGCGAAGCACGAACGCCATCGCGGTCTGCCGGAGGTCTGCCGGAAGATCCAACGGGCCAACGACTTTTTCCGTGAGGCCGGGATCCAGACCACCGCGAGTGTGACGGCCAGCAAACTGATCGACGATTACGAGAAGCTGCCGTCGTTTCTGGCCGAGTTGGGATTTCGCAGTTGCACGTTCAGCTATCCGCTCACCGCGCTGGCCTCGAGTTATCTGAGCTTCAGCGACTCGACCCTGGTCAGCTATCGCACCGGCGAACTGATCGAGGTGTTCGAGAGAATCAAGCAGATGAAACGGCGCAGCGGGTACCCGGTGATCAATCCAATGGAATCCCTGACTGAGATGCAGCGCCATCTGCGCGGTGAAAAGGAAAAGTTCGGCTGCCTGGGCGGCCACAAATATTTCTACCTGGATTGGAACCTGAATCTGTACCGGTGTCATTTCTGGGAAAAGCCGATGTGCAACATCTATCAGTTTGACCAATCGAAGTTGATCCGGGATGGATGCACGCGTTGCATGATCGATTGCTACCGGGATCCGAGCGTGCTGCAATTCGTCGCCATCAGCGCCAGCGATGCCTGGCATAATCTCAAGCAAGGCCGCTTCGCCGCGGCCGCTGGCAACATTTTCGACGCCCGCAACCTGACTTCCCTCCGGGCGGTCTGGGAGGATCGAAAATGGATCAGGAAAGTTTAGCCAGCTTCGCCGGTGGATCATTTGTGGCAATTTTGCTCGACAAAGCGCAGTGAAACTCGGCGGCGGCATCTTCGGCCAGACACGTGACAAGCCTGCTGCCGACGATTTCTGATTGACCCGGGACGGATTTGTATGTGGAGATAGTGGGCCGCTATTTCAATGCACATTTGATCATGGCAAAACTCGCCAGCAAAAACGGACGTTCTGCGCGCTTAGCCAGCAGCACAACCAAATACGACGCTCATCACACGGTCCTTTCCAAGACCTACGGGGCGCTGGCCGACCTGCGCCGCGAACTGGCCGACTCCAAATCCCGCATCGCCGAACGGGAAGAGTTGTTGCGCCTCTTCTCCGGGTGCAGCGACTCGCAACGCGCCTGGTTGTTGCTCGAAGATTATTTCGAGAAACTCTCGCTTTCCCGGAAGGATTTCGGCGGACAAGATTGGTGGCCCCGCTTGATGTCCGCCCAAGGACGCACCCGCTTGGAGGAAGTGGCAATCCTGTTCCTGCGCGCCAACCGCCCGTTGCCCACCGAATTGACCGGCTACGCCAACGCCGCGCGTTTCGCCGAGTTGGAGCAGGCCGAGGAGGAACAGAAGAAACTCCAGGAACTGGAGCACTGGCTGTTCCCGCCTGCGCCGGCGCATCTGGACGGGCCGCGTGCCTGCTTGCGCGTGCTCTGCGCGATCCAGCCGGCGGCCGACCATCCGGCCCTCCATGCCCTCAAAGTTCAGCTTAACCTCTTTCGCCCTCGCACGGGCGAGAAGATCCGGCCCGTGTCCGAGATCATCGACCTGACCACGCGGGCGACGCACGAACAAGAACTGTTCTCTCCGCCCGACTGGGAATTTATCCAGTGGCTTTCGGACGTTTACGCCGATCGCGCCGAAGAATCCGAGTCCTTAACCTTGTCCGGGCTGGACCTGTTGCAATGGCTGGCCCGGTGGGGCTTGAGTCAGCGCCTTGAGTTTAATGGCGGCCATCTGCAGTTTCACGGTCAGATCGTCTGCCTGACGCCCCATCTCCAACCGAATCATCGCGAGCTTTCCTTTACTCACCGCGTTACCCTCCCGGATGGTTCACCGCAGCAGCTTCAGGACAGCCGCTTTTTCGCCGGCCGCCCGGCGCTGGCGCTGCTTGGCCAGACGTTTTATCTGGTCCGGAATGTGCCTCCGCCCAGCCTCCTCGAATACTGGGGCCAGGCCCCTTCTGTCCCCGTCCACAAACTAAGCCATCGCCTGCGCACGCATCTACGCCGTTCTCAGTCCGGTCAAGGCGTCGATTGGGAGGCCCTCTGCATCACCCACCGCGCGGTGCCGCAGTTTGTCTTTGAACTCACCGAAGACACCGTCCGCCTTCGGCTGCTGGCGCGCAGCGAACGGGACAAAAGTATCTGGCACTGGACAGGCCAGGAATGGGTGGCCGACCAAGGCGCGGGCCCGCAGACGGACAAACCGGAAGTGCTGGAAGACCCGCGTTTGGACAGTGCGGTCGCCTGGTTGCGGCGGCTGGACTGGTTCACGCCGGAACCCGGGGTTTGGGTGGGTGACGCCAACGAAAGTTTTCTCATCACGTTGGGACGGGCCTGGCCCGATAAACCGACCGAGGCCGAGTATCTGGGCAACCCGGCTTTTCATCGACTGTTTTTGACGCCTCGCCAGCTCAAGCCCATCCTGGTGGTCAAAGGGAGCGGCATCGATTGGTTCAGCGTTTCGGCCGAGTGGGAACAGGAGGGCCTCAAGCTCACTCCAGGCGATCTCCAACGGCTGGCCGCGGCCACCAGTCGTTTCGTGAAGTTGCCCGACGCCGGTTGGGTCGAGCTTGACACCAAAGCGGTGCAGGATGCCCACGAGGCCATGGCCGATCTGGGCGTGGACGAACTGAGTGCCATGCCGTTGAAAATCGGCTTGGAACAAGCCGCGCATCTTGACGAAGCCGGCTTGAAGCGTTTCGCGGACAGCCCCGAAGCCAAGGGTCTGCGTCAAAAGCTTGCCGACTTCGAGGGCATCCCCAACATCCAGTTGCCAGTCAATGTCGTGGCCGAGTTGCGTCCTTACCAAAAGGAAGGATTCGATTTTCTGTGTCACCTCACCAACCTGAAGCTTGGCGGGATCCTGGCCGACGACATGGGGCTGGGTAAAACGTTGCAAACCTTAACCTGGATTGCGTGGCTCAAGGACCGACAAGGTCGCCATCCCAAACCCGTCCTGGTGATCTGCCCGGCTTCGGTGTTGCACAATTGGCGGCGGGAAGCCGAACGATTTACGCCGCATTTGAAGGTCCTGGTCCTGCAAAGCGGGGCGGCGCGGCACAACCTGCGCAAGCAGATCCCCCAACACGACATCATCGTCACCAATTACGCGTTGCTCCGGCGCGATCTCGAGGACCTGCAGAAGTTCCCATTTGGAGCGGTCATTCTTGACGAAGCTCAATTCATCAAGAATCCCACCGCGCAAGTGACGCAATCGGTCAAGCAACTCAAGGCCACCCAGCGCCTGGCGCTGACCGGCACTCCCTTGGAGAACCGCCTGATGGACTTGTGGAGCATCACGGATTTCATCCAACCCAGTTACCTCGGAACCCAGGAACATTTCACGCAAACCTACGAACCGCGCGCGGAGGGGGCAGACAGCATCGATGCCCAACGCATCGCCCGCCGCCGGCTCTCGGCCAAGTTGCGGCCGCTCATGCTGCGCCGGCTTAAACAGCAAGTCGCCAAAGATCTGCCTGATCGCATTGAAGTACGCCGCGATTGTGAACTCGATGAAGCGCAACGCAAACTGTACCTGGCCGAATTGCGGCGCAGCCGCGAGCAGGTCATGCAAACGGTGGCGGAGAAAGGGCTGGCCAAGAGCAAAATTCACGTGCTGGCCGCGCTCACTCGCTTGCGCCAGATTTGCTGTCATCCCCAGCTGGTCGGCAACGATTCCGTCTCCGGCAAAACCGATACGCTCTTTGAACTGCTGGAACCCCTCCTGCAGGAAGGCCAGAAGGTCCTCATCTTCTCGCAGTTTGTCCAGATGCTGCGGCTGCTTGAAACCGAGTGCAAAGCCCGCCAGATCTCCACGCATATCCTCACCGGAGAAACCAAGGAACGCCAGGCGGTGGTGCAGAACTTCCAGGACGACGGCAAGGCCGCGGTGTTCCTGCTCAGCTTGCGCGCGGCGGGCACCGGGTTGAATCTGACCGACGCGAGCTATGTGGTGCTTTATGATCCCTGGTGGAATCCGGCCGTCGAGGCGCAGGCCATCGACCGGTCGCATCGGATCGGCCAGACCCGCACCGTCAATGCCTACCGTTTGATCGCTCCCGGCACCGTCGAGGAAAAGATCTGGGAACTGCAACAGCGCAAAGCCCAGGCGATCGCCGATGTGCTCGGTGAGGAAGGATTCGCCAAGAGCCTCTCCCAAAGCGACCTCGAATACCTCTTCGCCGAGGATTGAGCGGCCTGCGCGAGGATTGAGCGGCCTGCGCCTCAGGCGGTGCGCACGCGGATGAGTTGTTCCAGGACGCGCCCGAGTTCCCGCGCCGCGATGATCGTTTGGCGCTGAAAGGAAAGGAGGAGCGGAATCCGGCGCGGCGACCCGAGGACCGCTCGGGCCAACTTGCCGTAATGAATCCGATCATCGGAGGTCATCAACGCGTTGAAATCCAGCGGCAAATCGTCCTGAGCCGTATCCGAGATCACGCGAATCGTCGCGCTGGGGATTTTCCAGTCGCGGCAAAGAGTGCGGATGACGGACGATTCCATCTCGACCGCGTCGGCGCCGGTCGAGTTCCAGAGTCCGCTTTTTTCGGCGGAGGTGATGGCGACGCGACGGGCGCAATGGAACCGGCCGGAGAGCGCGCCGAGGGCTTGCAAGGCGCGGCCGACTCCGGCGTCGAAATCCTCGTCAAAGACGACCGTGCCGAGAGGCAGGGCCGGGTTCAAGCCCCCGGCGAAGCCGCAGGTGAGGACGCACTCGGGTTGCACGGTGGCGACGGCTTCGCGGATGCTTTCGGCGGCGTTCATGCGGCCGATGCCGGTAATCCAAGCCTGGACCGTGCCGGCGGCGCCCGGGGGGATCTGGAAGAACTTGGCTTCTTCCTTGACGGCGAAGCAAACCAGGCAGGCAACGGGATCACGAGCCACCGCGCCCAGGGGGCCTCGTGCGCGGTTGCGTGGGGCCATGCGCCTTGCGATGCCTTAACGGACGCCGGCCAGCCGATCGTTCCAGAGCCGGTACAACGATACGGTGGCCTGGACGTCCCGCAGGCAATATTCGGCGATCTCCCGATGGCGTCCTTGCTCCAACAATTGGCCGATGTCCCTGCCGGTGACACCATGGCTTTTGGGCGAGTCGATGCCAAAAGCCTTGCAATAAAAGTCGAGGTTAAACCGGCGCGCCGCTCCGTCGCGGCCGCTGACTCCGTAAAAGGTCAATTGCTCGGCCAGATCGCAGTGCGGTTCAGTGCTGTAACGGTATCCCAGCCAATCCTTCCTGGAGATGGGCACGTTGAGCATGGCGGAGCGCAGATAAAGGAAGGGAACATCAAAACCGCGGCCGTTAAAGGTCACGATCCCATCATAATGGCGGGCCACCTCCCAGAATTGGGTCAGCAACTCGGCTTCATCCACACAGGGCACGAACTGGACCGGCCCGTTGGGGGGTTGTTCTTCGAAGTCTTCAGCAAAGAAGAGCACCTGTCCGCGCAGTGTTTCGACGTTCAGCATGGCCAGGCAAACGATCCGGGCGGTCAGCGGCCAAAGACTGCATTGTTGGCGGATCTCCAGCCGCCGGGCTTCGCGCGCCGTCTCGTCCGGCAGCCGCTCAAGATCGCGGAAGAGATATTCCTGTTGTGATTCATCGAAAGCCTCGAGGGGAAGAGCGGAAGTTTCAATGTCGAATACCAACTTGGCCATGGACCGCGGATGATGAGATGGGGACTGGGGACGCGATTAAAAAAACCAGGGTGGAAAGCCGCCCGTACGGCGCAGGCCGTCCACCCGGTCAGAGTCGAAGAGATTACTTCTTCTTCTTGGCTGCTTTCTTCTTACCTTTTTTCTTGGCTGCCACGCTAGCTCACCTCCGATCGCGGGTTAGGGGTTCCTGAAGTGAAGCAGTTTCACTCCGCTTGGAACCATTTATTGGTTGCTTCATTGCTCGGCTCCTGTCGCCCGATGCTCTCACGTTTTCAGATCAAACGTTTTTCTGACGCTGAATTCTGCGAGTTGTCCTGCGACAGCAGTGCATTGACTGCACACTTCTTGATCGCATCACGCGACAAGGCAAGAAAAATTACAAGCGATCGTGTTCAGTATTTCACTCGACGCGCGGCATGATCCGGTGCGAGCGCAGCTCGATCGCGAAAAAAATTTCCGCGTCACCCTGCGATCACGCGATCGAATTGCGTCGCGTTGGATCGAATGTCAACCGCTGATATGACTCGCTGCTCCGGGCGGCAGCTCGTTGGATCGGCGCGCAGCGGTGCATTAATTCGGCGCGCATCACATTCGATCAAAATCAGGCGCCGAACTTGTCGAACATCCGCGCATTAGCTTGCATCAGCCGGATCAGATATTTGGCTTCGAAGACTCCCAGCGAACCCATGTTCGCCCCCGTTTCCGTGAAGCGATCCAGTTTGTCCGATCCGGAATTCGCCGAGGTCAACAAGACCGGCTGCGGGTGCCACGAGTGACTTTTCATCGGCACGGGAGTCGAATGATCCCCGGTGATGGCCAGCACATCCGGCCGCTTCTGCAAGAGGATGGGCAGGGCGGCATCGAGATCCTCGATCGCCCGCCGTTTGGCCTCAAAATCACCGTCTTCGCCCGCTTTATCCGTGTATTTGTAGTGGATAAAGAAATAATCAAACCGGTCATGTTCAGCCAAATAACGCTCAAATTGCTGGGCAATCGTTTGCGGCCCTTCGATCTTGGTCATGCCCACCAGTTGGGCCAGGCCCTTATACATCGGATACACCGCCAAGGCGGCCGCGCGCAGCCCGTAACGCTCTTCGAAGGATGGAATCGCCGGCTGATGCGCGAGCCCGCGCAGCAGAAAACCGTTGGCCGGTTTTTTTTTCGCAATGATGGGCAGAGCCGCCGCGTAAAATGCTTCCACCAACTTGGCCGTTTTCTTCTGTTTGGCCGATTTGGGGTCGGTCGGGCGCACGGGCGCCATCGGCAACCCTTCGCGGTTCGGATCGCTATCCGTCAACGGGCCTTCCAATCCTTTGCCGCGGAAGATCACAACAAAGCGATGTTCTTTGCCGGCGCGGATGATGACCTCCGCGTCGTCCAGTTTTTTGATCTTCTTCGCCAGCATGGCGCAGAGGTCCTCACAAACTTCGGTGGGGATGCGTCCGGCCCGGCGATCGGCCACGAGCCCTTTGGGGTTCAGCGTGCAGAAGTTGGCGCGGGCGCAAACATCGCCATGTTTTAGATCCAGACCCAGGCCCAGGGCTTCGATCACACCGCGGCCCACTTCAAACTGCAGCGGATCATAACCGAACAAGGCCAGATGACCGGGCCCGCTGCCCGGCGTGATCCCGGGTGCCACGGGAATCATGCGTCCTTGGGCTGCGTTTTGAGTCAGGGCATCGAGGTTGGGGGTGACGGCCGCTTCCAGCGGAGTGGATGAGTGGGCACCGCCGCTGGCCAGGTCGCCGAGGCCGTCCAGAACAAGCAAGACCAGTTTGGCGCCAGTCTTGACCAACAATTTCGAATAGAGTGCGTCGAGGTTCATAAGTTTCAAAGGTCCAGTATCAGTTTCAGTGTCGTCAGAGGTCAGGCTCAGATGCAGGCGTGGGATGCACGGGCGCGAGCGCGGAACGCACGGGCACCAAAGAGACGGAACAATTGCAGGCGCAGGCGGTGACTGGTCATAGGCCCGGTCCTTGGTCGAGCGGACAACCGTGGTGAACGGTTACGGCCGAACCTTCGGCCACGAAGGCGGAAGCCGGCGCGCCAGCGAGCGCAGTGGCAAAGGACTCCCCGTAAAGCGGCCGCACCTCACCGTCAAGCGACGCGGCCGAAGTTTGCCAGACCCGCCAGCGCGGATGTTCCACTTCATATTCGAGGCAGCCACCGTCCGGTTGGCGGGCGTAGCCCCAGTAGTGTTCGGTGATGAATTCCTCGAGCGAAGCGGCTGCGGGCGTAAAGGGTTCGCCAGCCACGTCGACGTGGAGGGTGGTCCAGCGGTTCTGGTATTGCCAGGAGTATTCGAGCGCAACCAGGGCGCCGGCCGGGCTGGTGTCCAACCGGTGTTTCATGGGCAGCGCCACATAATTTTCGTTATAGGCACGTCGCGCCACCAGGGCCACCGCGGGCTTGGGCACGATTTCCTTGATGAAAACCACGCCGCGCTTCCAATCTGTCCCGTCAAACCGCCGGACATAGAAGCGCAGGTTGACTTCCTCAAATTCTTGATGAAAGGGCACGGGCACGCCGAGTAGCCGCGTGCGCAGAAATCGAAAGGCGACCAGGCTGACATAGGCCACGCCTTTATAGGTATCGAGGGCGGTGCCGGCGGGCACGCAGGGTTCCAGGATGGGGCGCTCGACCGGATAATTCAGCATGGCCAGATGCCGCCATTCCGCCGTCAGGAAGGGGTGACGGGCCGAAGTCATGATCGGGCGGGGCGTTTGGCGCGCGAAGGTTTGGCCTCGGTGCCTTGGGCGGCTTGCCTGGCCCAGGCTGCGAGCAAGGCGGGGCTTTCGATGATCTCGGAGGGCACTTCGTAATACTTCGAGAGCTGTGAGCCGCGCGGCGGCTGAAATGGTTCCATCCCGTAGGCCTGGTACTGGCCGACGCTCGCCGGGTGAGTTTTGAAGTAGAGGCGGCCTTCCAGAAGGATTCCGAAGAATACCCCGCTCAGATAAAGCCCATAGCCTCCGAACATGGCCCGGCAATCGATGGGTTGCAGTTCTCGGAGTTGGTCCAACACGAATTCTTTGAACATCTTATGTTTCATCGACTGGCTGCGCAATTGTTGCTGGGATTAGGGGAGGACGAGCAAGGACTTTCGTCGTGGCTAACCGGGTCGTAGCGGCTCAAGGACGCCAGTCGAGACTTACGGCGAATCCGCGAAGACCGGTTAGGAGAAGGTGGCGCTCCTGGTGCCACCGGGTGATCGAAGATGTTCGAGGAACCAATCGGCGGCCAGCCTGGAGACCTCCTCCAGGGCCCCGGGTTCTTCGAAGAGATGAGTGGCCCCAGGAACGATGGCCAGAGATTTTGGGCCGGCTAGCATATCGCACGCCTCCTGGTTCAGCTCGAGCACAGGTTCGTCGTGCTCTCCCACCATGAGCAGCGTTGGGCATTTGACGCGGCGCAGAGCGTTGCCGGCCAGATCAGGCCGGCCGCCTCGTGAGACGACGGCCCCGATCATACGGCCCAGATCCGCCGCTGCCACCAACGCGGCTCCGCCACCCGTGCTGGAGCCGAAAAATCCCAGACGCAGATGACGCGCATCGTCTTCCTCGGCGAGCCAGTGCGCAGCGCAGACGAGCCGTTGGGTAAGGAGCCCGATGTTAAAAGTCAGGTGGCCGCGTTCCAGGTCGTTGGTTTCTTCTTCGGCCGTCAACAGATCGAAAAGCAGGGTGCCCAGGCCGGCCTCCCGGAGTGAAGAAGCGACAAATTGATTGCGTGGGCTGAGCCGGCTGCTGCCGCTGCCATGGGCGAAGATGACCAACCCCTGGGCGTTGGCGGGGATGCACAGTTCGCCATCCAAGGCCGCGGAGCCAGTGGGGATGCTGACCGTCCTGACCGCGTTGTTCGCGGGCAACCTGCGTGTCTCAGTGCTCATAGGCCTCAGTTCCTTCCATGAACCAGGGGCTGGATTAACCGACTTTCACGACGTGCTCCCTGAACCCGATCATATTGCTACCGTTGACACCAGGTTGTCAATTGGCGCTAATTGACTCTGCGCGACGCATGAACGCCTCTCCGAGCCATTCGACGCCGTTGGTCCTGCAACCGGGAAACATCGCCATTCCGCTGTCCGCATTCCGCTGTCCGCTGTCCAGAGTGAGCCTTATCCCGGCGTTGTTTGCGTGTATCTGCCTGCTGGGCAGTTCCGGATGCAGGAAATCGGAAAGTGCATCTGACCAGGGCGGGGACCAATTCACCCGTCTGACGAACTTGGGCAAGAGTCAGTTGGAAGCGGGGGATGCCAACAAAGCTGTTGATTACTTCACGCAGGCCTTGAACTTGAATCCCACCGTGCTGGAGGCGCAGCTCAACCTGGCCAACGCTCATCTGCGCGCCAATCACAATGATCAAGCCATTCAGCTCGCCCAGAAAGTGGTCGACACTGATCACACGTCGGCCGCCGGCTACTATGTGCTGGGTTGCGCGTATTTGCGGTTAGGAAAAGCCGAGGAAGCCCTCAAGGCGTTGGAACAATCCCAAAAGTTGGACGAGAAAGTTACGGCGTTGAACTTCCAGTTAGCGTTGGCTCACGAAGGCCTTGGTCACAACGAGGAAGCAGTGCGGCAGCTCCAGTTCGTAACCCAGTATGAACCGGAGCATCTGGCCGCGCATTATCGCCTCAGCCAATTGCTCCTGCGTTTGGGCAATCAGACCGAGGCCGATGCCGAGCTCAAAAAGCACCAGGCCCTCCTGGCCAAGGCTCCCAAAACCTCCGCCGATGTCGGCACCTTCGAACGCTGCAAGCACACTCAAGCCAAGTTGCCCTTTAAAATGGAACAACCTGCGTCCACGGGGGTCCAGGTGGCCTTTGCCGACATGACGGCGGCCGCCCTGCCTGACGCCTCGCGTTATGGCGGACCGCTCGCCACGTTGGATGTGGCCCACGACGGGACCAACAGCCTCTTTGTGCGCGAGCAGGATGGCTTCCGCCTGCTGCAAAATCGCGGCGGCAAATTTGAAGCCCAAAGCGCGCCGTTGCCGGCGATAACCGGGGCCAACTATCGCCGGGCGCTCGTCGGCGATCTGCAAAGCGATCGAACCGAAGATGTCGTTCTGCTCAGTGACAAGGGAAACCAGGTGTTCACGTTCACCACCAACGGCGTCGTGGCCGATAGCTCGCGCGCGGCCGCCTTCAGCAACGTCCCCGCCATTGACGGTCTGCTGCTCGACTTCGATTACACGGGCAAATTGGGTATGATCCTGTTGCAACCCGACGGCAAAGGCGTGCGGGTCTTCCGCAATCTGAGCAGCCCCTTCGCCATGTATTTTTCGGAGAACAACGTGACCTCCGGCCTACCCGCATCGTTGCCGGGCGGACAGCGCCTGGTGTTGGAGGACTGGAATAACGACGAATTGATGGACATCGCCGTCGTGCGGGATAATCAGCAGCCCATCGTGTTTGCGCGGGAACGCGGCGGGCCGTTCACCGCGACGAACCTCGGGGCCGCGTTCCCTGTGTGCACCGCGATGGCCGCCGGCGACCTGAACAACGACTCCATCCCGGACGCCGTGTGCGCCGGCGCCGGCCAGATCGATATTGTGTTTGGTGGCGGCAAACCCGCCACGCATCTCCCGCTGGGAAACCAATCTTCTGCGGCCGCCATTTATCTGGTGGACTACGACAATGATGGCTGGCTGGATCTGTTCGTGGCGGGTGAAGGCCTGCGCGCCTGGAGAAACCTCGGCAACGCCGGCTTCCGGGAGACCACCGCCGAACTGGGGCTGACCCAATTGCCCAAGGGCCGAATCACGTCGCTGATCGCCGCGGACCTGGACGGCGATTGCGACATCGATCTGGCGTTGACCATCGAGGGAGCGGGAATGCGTGTGCTTCGCAACGACGGCGCGAGCGTCAATCACTTGCTGAAGCTTCGTCTGGTCGGGAACCGTTCCAATCCGAGCGCGTTGGGTGTGCGCTACGAAGTGAGCGCCGGCGGACTGCGGATGTGGAGAACGGTCCGGGAACTGCCCGTTGAAGTTGGGGTGGGCCGTTATGCCCAGGTCGATTCGGTAGCGGTCCGTTGGTCGGACGGGTTCCTCAACAACGATGACCTCAAGACCACGCCTTGCCAGGTATCCGTTCTGGACGAACTGGGCCGCGACACGGGTTCCTGTCCATTTCTCTACGCTTGGAACGGCCGCGGATTCCGGTTCGTGACGGACCTTCTGGGCGCAGCCCCGTTGGGCTTAAGGGTTACGGATACCCACTTCGTCGACGCTGATCCTGCCGAGTACGTGCGCCTTGGAAATGAGTTGGAGTTCCCGCCCAGGGACGGCCAGCATGTGGTGCAAATCACGGAGGAGTTGCGCGAAGTGTTGTACCTCGATGAGGCGAAGCTCGTGGTGGTCGATCACCCGCCAGGCACCGAGGTGCACACCACCGGCAAGCTTCTCCCCGGCAAACCCTTCCTGCCTCACGAACTCTGGACGCTGCATCATCGGCTGCCGTTGCGCCAGGCGGTCACTCACGAAGGTGTCGATGTCACATCCAAGCTGCTCGAAGTCGACCAAAAGATGGTCTCGCCCGCCAAGCTGCGCGTGCGGCAGTTGCGAGGCTTGGCCGAGCCTCATGCGGTGACGCTCGACTTCGGAACGCTGGCCGTTGGGCGCCCGTTGGTCCTGGCCTTGACCGGATGGCTGCAGTTCGGCGGTGGGATGGCCAATGTCGGGGCCGCTCATACTCCCGATCTGCCCTTTCCGTTCCCTGTCCTCGAGGCGGAGATTGCGACGAACCAATGGAAACCGGTGCCGGTGACGGTAGGGGCACCGGCCGGCAAGACCAAGACCATCCTGGTGGATCTTGCCGGCAAACTACCCGAAGGCACACGGCGTCTGCGCTTGAGCAGCGCTTTCGAGGTTCATTGGGATCGCATCGCCTTGTTCGAGCGCCGGGACAACACCGAAACGCGGATCACGCGCGTGACGCCGACCAAAAGCGACCTGCATTGGCGCGGCTATAGCGAGTTCGAACTTTGGCCCGCGGATCTGCCGCGCACTCCCAACTACGCCAGCGTGACATCCACGGCCCATTGGACGATCACGCCCCAAGGTTGGTGCACCCGCTACGGAGCCGTGGACGAATTAATCGCTGGTGCGGACAATGCGCTCGCGCTCTTGAATGGAGGCGATGAATTGACTCTGGAATTTGCCGCCGCGACGCTCCCACCGAAACCAGCCGGCCTCACCCGGGAGTTTTTCCTCTACACCGTTGGGTGGGATAAAGACGCCGATTTCCATTGTGAGTTGGGTTGGCAAGTCGAACCGTTGCCCTGGCAAGGCATGGACGACCAGGCTTACGGACACCAGGAACGTCCCGTCTTTGCCAACGACAATTGGATTCGAAAATACAACACCCGCTGGGTCGGCCCATACACGACCGTGCGCCGGACGGACTCCAGCCGTTAGACAGAGTGCAGAGAACGCACGATCACGTTGAAGGTGAATAGGCCGATCATCGCCGTGCAACAGGCCAGTTTACCCAGCGCCCCGGCCAGCAACCCCAAGGTGGCACCCACTCCGGCCCGGGAAGCCGCCTTCCATTCGCGTCCACCGGCCAGCTCGAAAAGTACCGCTCCCACGAACGGGCCCAGGAGAATTCCGGGCAGATTAAAAAAGAGTCCGACCAAGCCGCCGACGATCGCTCCCAGAGCTCCGCGCCAGGTGGCACCCAGGCGTTTGGCTCCGTAGACACTGGCCACATAATCCATGATCAGGGATAAAACGGTGATGACGGCGAGGATCGTCATGACCCACCAGGCCACGCCGGTGGGGCCGAAATAGAGTTTATGCGCGATGGCCCCGATCAAAACCAGGGGCGTGCTGGGCAATCCCGGAAGGATGCTGCCGGCGATTCCCACCACCATGATCAAGAGGGCGAGAATCAATCCGATGATCTGTTCAGTTGTCACGGCGTCGAGCCTATCCGGAACCTTCCTTGGCGCAGTTACAATTTCAAGAGTACTTTTCGAGAAGGCAGTATCCGAATGCGCCCGTCTGCAAGCCCGCCGCCAGAGTTGCCTTGAGGCGCGGCTCACTTGGCCTGTTCGTAGAGGCGCGCGATCTCCAGCAACAGTGTTTCCAGTTTCTGGTAATACTCGTCCTCCAGCATGGCGTGTTTGTTGTCACGCAGACGGGCGATCGCGAGCTCGATCTGATCGCGCCGCGCTCGGATCTCCGGAGGAAGCTTAAGTTCAGCCTCGCTGCGAATCAGATGGAACTGGTGGGCGCGCAAGCCGTCCAGGGCGGCGCCACCTTTGGCGGATTTCGTGGCGCGGATGCCGCGGAACCAGTCCGGGGGCGTGCCCAGGCCGTCTCCGTTATCGTCCAGCAACGGATGCTCAGTCATCAGGCGCCCTTCGCCGTCATAGAATTCTTTGACGCGCCGGGCCGCCATCAGAAACGCCTCGAGCAACGAGGTCTGCCCATCCTTGTCGAGGTCGGCGTCCAAATCGCCGATCGCTTCGCAGAAGTATTTGCCGAACCGGGCGAAATTCATTTCGCCGCCGGAGCGGGTGGCGGTGACAATGACGCGGTTGGTGGCGGAGAGTTTATTGATGAACGGCGCGCTGGAGGCGGTTGTGTTAATGACGGCGACCGGCCGGTGAAAGGGCTGCAGCCAACCTTGAAGTTCGGTGGCGGAGATATCCAACCCGCGGAGATTGAACTTGGCTTCTTTGCCATCAAAAGTGCCATGGCCAATCAACACCAGCCAAAGTTCTGCCGAACCTTCTTTGGGTTCGTTGGCGAGAGCCAATTGCAATTTTTCGCGGGCGGGGACGGGTTCATTCGATTTGATCCCGATCAAGATCGAGCTGGCGTTGCCTTGTTGGGCAGCTCGATCCAATTGCGTGGCCCATTGCGCAAAGCCGGTCCCGAACTCGTCCTCGCCAGGAGCGCCAATCGCGATAATGACGGTGGGGCGCGGCGGTGCATCCTCGGCCTGGGCCCGGTTGGGCGGGAGGAACGCGGTCGCCAAGCCGCTCGCAACCGCGAATCCGATCGCAAACCAGCGTTTGACGCACGCAACGAGCATAGGCGCACTATAAGGACGACCGCGGCCGAACGCTACCTTTGAGTTATTGCGCATGATTGATTCGATGCAGATTTCTCCGCCTTGCGCATGGACGGTCAGGACCCAGGGGCCTTTTCCACGCGACGTTGCAGGTTCCGCAGACCTGTCTCCATGTCGGGGCCCATCATTCTATCCATGAGCAGGCCGAAATATCGCGAGACCGGGTTCCAGCCGAGCTCGCCTTGGTTCGTCCATTTGACCTCGACGGCCTCCTCGACCGGCCGCAGCGACAGGACGCCTTTGGAAACGTATTTGCCATGCTCGAAATCCAGATCGTAAGTAATGCCCGTTTGAGGATCTGAACTCGCGATCTTGAGCGAGCCGTCGCCGCTTGATTTGCCTGACCAACTGTAAGTCGCCCCGACACCCGCTTCGGGGCCGGAGTAGGTGATCTGCATGTCGGGATAACGAGCCACCGTCCAGGCGGACCATTCCGGCCATTGTTTTAGCGTGTTCACCAGTGTGAACACCGCTTCCGGCTTGGCTTTGATGACCAACGTCCGTTCCACCTTGTAGCTGGAAGGCAGCGCCAACGAAACCAGCACAAGCACGATCGGGATCAGCAGAACGACCAGGATGACTTTTTTAAGCATAGTATGGCCAGTTTCTACTTCCAACATTGAACGTCGAATGTTTCTTCAGTGCCGTTCATGGGCAGCTTCGACCTCCGATTTTCGGATGCACATTGGACCCATGAACCCAACCCAATCTCAGGTAGCAGCCGAGGTAACGAGGTACACCCTGAGCCTGTCGAAGGGCTCTGATCTTTTTCCCGGAGAACGCGTTGGGGTAGAGTGAGCCCCTTCGACAAGCTCAGGGCAGGCTTCCTGACGTCGGCTGCTACCTGAGGGTCGGTTCATGGGTAGCTTTCTGCTCTTGGTTACTTTCATGGCCAGTTCCGGTTGGGCTTTTCTTCTCCATTACTGGAGCAACCGTCGCTTGTCGGCAATAGTCCGGCGCCGCAAGGTGCCGCGACGCCCAACCGGACTCATCCTGTGCCTTGCTGGTCTGAGGCTCCGCCTCGCTAGAATTCATGCCGCAACACTGTTTCTTGCCCACGCATGGCCAGTCCGGAGGAATCAATCGTTCTGAACCGGTCGCCCAGTCGGAGAGCCTCGGCCGCAGTCGCATACATGAGCCGCAATCGTTCGCCAGCAGCGACGATGATCGATCGGTCGACTTCAATTAACGCCATCAACTCAACTCCGATCAATATGCCGCTGAGAAAGGACGCGTTGGACGGCGCGTCCCGCTGTTCCAGGAGTTGACGGGTTCGCACTCTGAACAGCGCAGCCGTCAGCGGTTTGCGCTCCACTTCCTTAATTCCGTCCAGAAAGGCGGCGCGATCCAAGGCGGCATCCAAGTCCAGCGAATGCCGCAGCACACTGTGTCGCCCCAGCACGTCAAATAACTCGCCTGTCATGTAAGTGCGGAAATCCACAATGCAGCCGTCGGTAATGTCGAGGTGTTTGGAATGAGTGCCCGGCAGAACGAAAACAGCCCTGGTCGGCAGCTCGTCGCCCAGCGCCGCCGCCAAACCCAACGCCTCCGTCTCTTCCCCGCGCAAGACATCCGTGTCGCTGCGCAAGCCCGAGATCAAATGAACGCCAGGGTCGAGCTGCTCACGGACGGCATCACGCCCGTCCAACGCGAACGGCACGCGCGCGTAGCGCAGTTCCTTCCAGCCGATCGAAGAACTGGCCATGCCGGAAATAACGACCGGCAAATCATGCGCACCGTCCAGTTGCCCACGAGCACGCTGGAGAATGGAACGGAACAGCGTCGCCCGCTCGTCCGCGGTTCGGGCGATGCCGGCGAGCTTGGCCGTGCCGTCGTCGGTGCAAATTTCTCTGCTTTCCGGGAAGCCCACCAGGCGCAGACGGAAATGAGAGGTTCCCCAATCGCAACTGACAAAACGCATCGTGTCGCGGGCATTCACTTTGAAGAATGGATTATGGAGGCAGACCGCCACGCCATTCAAGTATCCGAATGCGCCCGTTCTGCCCGCGATCTGCCAGTAGCGGCGTTCGGTGACAATCGTCGTGGCCGTTCAGCGTGTTCCGGCGTCGCTATTCGCTAAGCCGAAAGAATCGCTCTCCGCCATCGATCCGCACCGGAGCGCCCGGGACGATCTCCAAGTTGGTCCACGGCCCCGCCGGAGCAGGAGCCGATTGCAAAGTGAAGATGGAGCCGGCCCAGTCCAGTCGCGCTTCGGTGGGAAGTCACGATTGGCCAGCACGACGCGATTGCTGGGTTCATCGGGCGCCAAGTTGACGGGCGCTTGCGGGAACGTTGCAGTCAACTTCATTCCGAATAGGTCGTCTCCGGTCGTGAACAGATGCTGATGCAACTCGACCGCGATCACGTTGTCTCCCTCGCGCAGATTCGAAGGAACAATGTTTGTGACCACAGGCACACCTTCCCCCAACGGATTCGGCCCGCTGGGCAGAACTGCCAGATCCCAAACCATCGGGCGCGGTGCGGGCGGCATGTTGAAGGCAAGAAGTTCCCGGCCATTCAAATAAACGATCATCCCGTCATCCACGGCGCTAGCAAAATCCAACACCACAAAATCCAGAGGACCACGCCAGTCGAAGTGCGTCCGGAAATAACTCGAGATCGGGCCGCCGGCCACCGGTGGCAGGATCATGGTATGAATCGGCGCGAACACGATGGGAATGGCTGGCGATGTCTCGAACCCAAATAGCCCGGGGCCGGCCTGCCTTTCGAGCGTGATTTCAATCTGGACTCCCTCTCCCCTCAACGGGGAGAGGGCCGGGGTGAGGGGTGAGAAAGCTAGAAATCCTCGCTCTCCCAAAGGGAAAGAATTGGGAAAGAATTGGGAAAGAATTGACTTTCAGCGCCGTCGACAAACCGGCACGCTGCCCTCATCCAACCTCCCATCCCATGAGAACACTACGCATCATCATCCTGATCGCTCTGGCACTCTTTCGTCTTTCGCAGACCCAGGCCGCCGAAACCGACGCGGCAAAAAAAGATCTGGCTCGGCTGCAAGGTGAATGGACCATGGTCTCCGGATCTGCCGATGGCCAGCCTGTGCCGGACGAAATGCGCAACCAAATGAAACGGGTTTGCACCAGGGACGAACTCACCGTGACCATGGCCGGCCGGGTTTACCTCAAAGCCAAGATCACCCTCGACCCGTCCAAGACGCCAAAGACCATCGACTATCAGATGACGGACGGATTTACCAAAGGGCAGACTCAACTTGGTATCTACGAGTTCGATGGCGAGACCTTTAAGTCGAGCTTCGGCAAACCGGGCGGCGCGCGCCCCAAGGACTTCACCAGCAAGACGGGTGATGGCCGCACCGTGTCGGTGTGGAAACGCCAGCAGGCCGCCAATTCGCCGGAGAAGAAGTGATCACGGACTTCTACAAAGAGATTGGTATCGTCACTACCGCAACGACGCACCCGCGAGGATTTGCAGGCGGCGATTTGTTCGGGCGTAAACGCGTCACCTTTGTGTTTCTATGTGATCTTTGTGTTTTTTGTGGTTAATCAAACCGGGCTTCTAGATCGTCGTCAACCCCAGGCGGTTAACCACAAAGATCACACAGATCACATAGAACGAGATGCTTTCATTGCCGGTCATTGGTCTACGTTCTGTTGTGGTCTTTGGACCACTAAAGCAAGAAATCTTTCATTTCCGACAAGATTTTCAGGCGGCGATTTGGATCGGAATAGAAGCGCGACCTCTGATCTCCGTTTGCTCCTGTTGCCCAAGCCTTATCATCTCGGGCTCTCGCGTGTTGGTTTTTTTGAACAGGAGGCCACAGAGAGAACGGAGGAAAACCGAGTTGCAGCCTCCTCGCTGTGGGCATCAGGTCGGATTAACCCACCGAGGTTCGAATGTTCGAATTTGGTTGCGGCTGTGCCGCGCTGGGATCTTTGAGTTCGCTTTTCAGAGTGAGCCTCGTTACCTCGCTGTTACCCGAAGAGAGCGGGCGCCGAATCATCCCATGGCACACGAATAGATCTCAATGGCGCCATAGTTTGGCCACTTGCCATCCTTCTTTTTCTCCTGCTGTTTGGCTTTGGCCACCAGCAGACGCGCGCCATCGGCCGTGAACAACGCGTCCGTGATCCGATGCTTGGCGTCGATGGCGTGCAGGTTTTTGCCGGTCGCCGTCTCGAAGAGGGCCAGATTCCATTGCCCCTGAAAGAGGCGGCCGGCCATGACGAAGATCTTCCCGGCCGGCTGAAAAGCCAGCGCTTCCATCAAGCCCTGGCCGCTTTCACCTTCGTGGGTTTCGTCGAGCTTCTTGCCGTCGCGCCAGGTAAAACGTTGCCAGCGTTGCACACCGTTGCCCGCCATCGGATCGCGCATCGGTCCCATGCCGCAGATGTAGAGCTCGTCGCCCGCGGGGTTAAACGTCATCGCAAAAACCCCGCCGAGATAATGGTGGCTCTTGATGATGCCCCAGCTCGTTAGATCCGGCGTGGTCCATTGCGCGACCTGACGCCCATTGGCGATCTCCCAGATTCGGATTTCGCCCATGAGATTGCCGGCGGCAACATGCTTGCCGTCCGGCGTCAGCGCCACCGCTTGCACCGGGGGAACGTGACTGAACTCCCAAACCAGCTCCCCGGTCCGCGCGTTGAATATTTTCACCGACGGTTCGCGTTCCGGAGCGGCCTCATACTTATAACCACCCGCTTCGTAACGTCCCGTCACCGAAGCGATCAGCGAGCCATCCACGGCCACATCGAGGTTCCAGGACCAGAACTCGTGCGCTTTGACCTTTCGGGTCATCTTTCTTTCGGCCAGGTCGTGCCACTGCAATTCACCATCGTAGCCCGCGGAGATCACAGTCTTGCCGTCGGGCAACAGGGCCACGCCACTGGCATAGCTGGCATGCCGGCCGAGCAACTCCGGCGGGGCCGCTTCGGCTTCCGCATTCATGCGGTAGATGGCACCGTCCTGGCAGGCGGCCAAGAGCGTCTTCCCGTCGGGCGCCGCGTCAAGAGCAAGCACGGCGGCGGGCAGAGACACTTCCCTCACCTTCTCCAGCTTGGCCGGTTTTGCTTCGGCGGATTGTTTTTCTTCAGGCATGGAGTGACTCTCGTTCTCGAATCAGAGCAGCACCTCGCGAATCGGGGCCGCCTTCTCCTCGACGCGATGGAACGTCGGTAGTTCCGGCAGATCATAAGTAGCGTACGGATCGATGCCGAGCGCCGTGAAGATGGTCGCGAACAGATTCTTTTCGTTGAACGGTTTTTCAGTGACGTCGACGCCATCCTCGTCGGTGGCCCCGACGACCACACCGCGTTGGATGCCGCAACCGGCCAGCGCGAGGCTCCAGGCGTTCGGATAATGATCCCGCCCGCGCGCATGGTTGATCCAGGGCGTGCGCCCAAACTCGCCCATCGCAATCACCAAGGTCCGCTCGAGCAGCCCGCGTTCTTCCAGGTCTGTGATCAGATTAAAAATCACGCGGTCGAGCTCGGGGACGAGCATCTGGTAAATCTCGTTGTGAAAAACGTGGCTGTCCCAAGGCATGCCGTTGGCCACCATGACAAAGGGCGCGCCGTTCTCCACCAGATGTCTGGCCTGCAAGGCATGCTGGGCGAAGGCGCCCGGCCCGTACCGTTCGCGGTCTTTGGCCGGCAGCTGCTCCAGATCGAACAGATGCGCGCAACTCATCAATCCCTTCACGCGTGCAAAGACAGCATTCTGCGACGAAGCGGCGGCACTCCGGCGTTCGTTCTCGAACTTCCTGGTCAGGAACCGACGAAGCGCATTGCGAGCCTCGTGATCTTCCGCGGAGAGGTCCGCCACGCGGGCGACATTCTCGAGCTTATAGTCACCGCCCACGCGCACCGGACCATATTCAGCCCCAAGCCACCCGGCCCAATTGCCGGCCTTGAATTCCTTGAATTCATTCCCCTCCGGGCATGGGTCGATCAGCACAAAGTTCGGGATGGGACTGTCCAGTTGCCCGAGCTGCTGGGCCAGCACGGCCCCCAGGGTGGGCCGCACGAAGGGCGGACGAGGATCCGCCCCGCGCTGCAGCAGGTTGATGCCCTGCAGATGTTCGCTCTGCGTCGTCTTCATCGAACGAATGACGGCCAGCTTGTCGGCGATGCTCGCGCACTTGGGCATCAATTCGCCGAAATGCACACCGGGCAGTTTTGTGGGGCTGCTGCGGAAGGGACCGCCGGTGGGGCGGCCGGGTTTGGGATCCCAGGTTTCAAACTGGCTGGGGGCGCCGCAGAGCCAGAGGAGAATGCAATGTTTCTGTTCGCGCCTGGCCTGTTCGGCGAATGCCGGCAAGGAAAATAACCCGCCCCAACTCATCAGCGAAAACGCCCCCGCCCCCGCCCCGGCCCCGGCCAGGCCCTGCAGAAACTTGCGCCGATGCAAAACATGATCGGCTCCGCCGCAGGCAGGGTCCGGAAGATGAGCCAGGGGATTTCGCATCAGTGATTCAATTGGAATTCCGCGCTGGTCAGCAACGCCCAGAGCAACTGGGAGACGCCGGCCTCCGGCGAGCGTGCCGTGAGGTACCCGGCGCAGGCGCGCAATTCCTCGCGGTCCGGGCTCCGGCCATAGACGGTGAGAAACGCTTCGCGCACGCGTTGGTCGTTGTCCGAGGATGCCATCAGGCGCGCCGCCAGATTCGCGGAGGCGGGCTTGACCAGTTGATCCATCAAACGGGAATTGGACAGAAACATCGCTTGTTGCAGCGAAGCGTTGTATTCGGCCGGGAACAGATCCGGAAATTGCGCCACGAAAGCGCGGCGCAGTTCCTTTTCGGGGAAACCGGCTGTGCGGCCGTCCTTATCCAGCGCATTGCCGCTGGCGACGAGCAGCGAACGGAATAGCTGTTCGGCTGAGAGCGGTTTATCGAGTGCGCGGGCAAACGACTGGGCCGGCTCGCTCTTTGGTTTTGCCGCCGGAGCCGGGGCGCGGGACTCCAGTTGATACGCCTTGGTATTGCAGAGGGTCCGGAGCAGTCGCTTGAGATCATAACCGCTCTTTTCGAAATCGCGCGCCAGCCAGTCGAGCAATTCGGGCTGACTGACCGGATGTTTTGAATCCATCAGATCCACCGGATGCACGAGCCCGCGGCCGAAGAGCATGGCCCAAACGCGGTTGACCATGGCGCGAGCCAGCAGCGGATTATCCTGGGTCACGGCGTCCGCCAAGGCCTGGCGCCGGGAGAATTTCGGCTCCGCCGGCTGATCGACTTTCGCCGCTTCGCGCCCGCGCCGGGGCGGCTTGTTATTGGTGTCTTTCGGGGCTTCTTTGTTTGGCGTGGAGGCGGGCGGCGGCACCAGGTAAAAGTCCGGCGAATCTGTTTCCTTCTCTCCGGCCTTGGGCCAGGTCTCGTCCACCCTGCGGCCGTTGAAGAAAACGAGGCGCGCAGGCTGTGATTCCTTTTTGAGGTTGGCAAAACTCACGAACCCGCCGATGGCCGATTCGGCGACACCAGGGCCGGCGGGGGTGTTGACGTTCTTGCTGCGGTTGAAGGCGGCAACCATGCCCCAGTAATGGGCTTGTTTGATTTCGCGCGCCACCATGTGGTCGTGGCATTGCGCGCATTTCATCTGCACCCCAAAAACCACGGGCGCGAGCGCTTCGGCGACGGCCTGTGCGTTGTTTTCACGTTCGTACAGGAACCAGACCGCGCCGCGTTCCTCCGCTCGGCCCGGACGCGCCACGATGAGATCGCGAACGACTTCATTCCAGGGCCGATTGCTGCGGAAAGCGCCTTCGAGCCAGGCAAACCATTTCTCGTTCTCGCGCCGGTCTTCCCAGTCGGCTCCGCGCCGATCCATCAGCACTGGATCGAAGACCTCACGCAGATGCCGCGGATATTCATCGCCGGCCAGCAGCTGATCGATGAGACGTGCCCGCTTCTCGCGCCCGGGATCGCGCACGAAAGCTTCCGCCTCCGCCCGCGTGGGGATCCTTCCGGCCAGATCCAGGTAAACGCGCCGCACGAAGACCTCGTCGGAGGCACGTTTGGCCGGCTCAACCTTGTCGAGCTTCCACCCCAGCTCCAGAAAACGGTCCACGACCTGGGAGGGGCCCAGCTTATCCGACGGTTTCCACGCGATGCGTGGCTTCGCCGGCGTCAACGGATGGACCGGCGGGACGTTGCTCAGCGTGGCGGCCTGCGGTTCCGCACCGACCACGGCCATCTTTTCGATCCAGGCTTTGATTAAACCCGCCTCTTCGTCATTGAGCTTCTTTCGATTGCCCGGCGGCATGTGCGGATCGGAAGCGGCGCTGAGAAACTTATAAAGATTGCTGTCGTCAGGCCGGCCCGGAATCACCGAAGCGCCGCGGTCGCCGCCGCGGAGAATGGACTGCAGGGAAGTGAGGTCGAGGGCGCTCTTGGCTTTGTCGGGATTATGACACTCCACGCAATGCTTCTTGAGCAGCGGTTCGACATGAGCTGCCCAAAGCGCATCGGCAGCCCGGCTGTCGTGACAGACCAGCAGAACGACCACGCCCGGCACAAGCGCCCAGGCCGCGCCGCCCCGGACCAGAGCTGCCCTGGCCCCTCCAGCATTGCGTTGCGTGCGGATCGTTCCCGGTAAAAAACTCACGTCGCCAGTCTTTCGGATAAAACCGAAGTATGACGACCGCGTCCGATGAAGGCAACCTCCCGTTCGCTGTCCCGCTGAGTCCCCTCTCCCCTCAACGTACGCGTTTAG
>DATLUX010000546.1:0-19346 GCA_035577805.1 Verrucomicrobiia bacterium | reverse complement strand
CTTCTATGTCAACACCGGGGACACGATCAACAACGGCAGCACCGAGAGCCTCGGAGTGGCCATCGCCAATAACGGCAACGTCATCGTGGCCTGGGAAGATGACGGGGACGCCTTGACGGACCTGGAATCGGTTTGGACCATGTACGATGCGGCCGGACAACCCATTATTACCCCGCGAACGATCACGACGTTGACTGGCCCTGACACCATCACCAGTTCGTTCCTGTCCTTCTTCCGGTCGGATGGCACTCCCATCGCTGGCCGAACCGCCTGGGGCCCGAAGATGCACGCCAACCTGTTCGGCAGCGGCGTTGGCATGGGAGCGACCGCCTTCGAGATCGGGTTGGAAATTCCCGAGTTGGCCGACATCAACCTGCAAGCCGATGGTTCGCCAGGCGATTTCCCCACCGTGCAACTGTTGAACAATGATGGCTCACCGCTGAATTCGCACGTGCTGACCGGCTATTCTGACGCCGACGCCGACGTGGTGGGAGACGTTCGGATCGGTGACTGGGAATACTTGAGCGACGGCAATATCGTCATCGTCGCCGAAAGCCGGCAGCAGTCAGACTTGGTTGATCGCTTCGGTGGTACGGCCGGCGGCAATCATGCCGCCTTCCGCATTGTCCGTCCGGACGGCAGCGAGGTGAAAGGCCTCACCCTGGTAAGTGATGCGCCGGTCGCCAATTCCATCTGGGGCGGTGTTGGGGTGGTCCGCGGAGGATTCGCCGTTCGGTTTGATCAGGGTGGCGCCAAAGTCCGGCTCTTCCGGAATGACGGCTCGCCCATTACAGAGAACCTGAACATGGCTTCTTTGACCGGCAATTCGGCCATCGGCGAAGGTGGCCGTGGCGATTCCACCGGATTCCACGGCAATGGCGCGGACGCCTACGTCATGGCGAACACCGGGTTGGACCAGGCTGATCAAGTCCGCAAAGCCTGGATCACCGTCTTGAATGCAGACGGCACCTTGCGTTATTCGCGGGCCGTGTCGGATGACGTGCCGTTGAGCAGCTCGGATCGCGTTGATGCGGGCATCGACTCGTCGGGCCGCGCCATCGCGGTCTACGACGATGCCGCCGGCACCGCGAACAATGTCCGTCTGGTGCGTGGCCGCTTGTTTAACGCGGATGGCACACCCGGCGGCAGCACCTTCTATGTCAGCGAAGTGGAAACACCGTCGTCCGTGACGTTCGAGGCGAGTGGTCCGCGGGTCGCCTTGCGCAATGGCAGGGTTGCCATCATTTGGGAGACCGCCAACAATCCCACCACGACCAGTCGAGTCGTGGCCGGCCGTCTCTACCGAATCACCACGCCCGATACACCGCAGGACAACGGGCTCAACCCGGCCAGCTCAACCTTCTATGTCAACACCGGGGACACGATCAACAACGGCAGCACCGAGAGCCTCGGAGTGGCCATCGCCAATAACGGCAACGTCATCGTCGCCTGGGAAGATGACGGCGATGCCTTGACGGACCTGGAAGCGGTTTGGACCATGTACAACTCAGCTGGTCAACCCATCACCGCCTCGCGAACGATCACGACCTTGACCGGCCCGGACACCATCACCAGCTCGTTCCTGTCGTTCTTCCGGTCGGATAGCACTCCCATCGCCGGCCGAACCGCCTGGGGCCCGAAGATGCACGCCAACTTGTTTGGCAACGGCATCGGCATGGGCGCAACCGCCTTCGAGATCGGCTTGGAAATTCCCGAGTTGGCCGACATCAACTTGCAAGCCGACGGGTCGCCAGGCGATTTCCCCGCCGTGCAACTATTGAACAATGACGGCACACCGCTTAATTCGCACGTGTTGAGCGGTTACAGCGACGCCGATGCCGACGTGCCTGGGGACGTCCGGATCGCGGATTGGGAATACTTGAGCGACGGCAACATCGTCATCGTCGGCGAAAGCCGGCAGCAGTCAGACCTGGTTGATCGCTTCGGTGGTACGGCCGGCGGCAATCATGCCGCCTTCCGCATCGTGCGTCCGGACGGCGGTGAAGTGAAAGGCCTGACGCTGGCAAGCGACTCACCCGTGGCTAACTCGATGTGGCACGGAGTGGGCGTCGTGCGCGGCGGGTTCGCCGTCCGGTTTGATCAGGGTGGCGCGAAGGTTCGCCTCTTCAGCAACAACGGCACGCCGCTGACAGAGAACATCGCCATGGCCACCCTCACGGGCAACCCGGCGACCGGCGAAGGTGGCCGTGGCGACTCGGTCGGTTTCCATGGCAATGGTAACGACGCCTATCTGCAAGTGAACACAGGTCTCGATAGCAGCGACAACATCCGCAAAGCCTGGATCACCGTCATCAACGCCGACGGCTCGCTGCGTTACTCGCAGGCGGTCTCCGATGACATTCCGCTGAGCGGCTCCGACCGCACCGATGGCGCCATCGATGCCCTCGGCCGCGTGGTGGCCGTCTTCGACGACGCCGCCGGGACCGCCAATAACGTCCATGTCGTCCGCGGTCGTGTGTTCAACCCGAACGGCACCCCTGCCGGCGGGACCTTCTATGTCAGCGAAGCGGAGAAACCGTCTCAGATCAGCTTCGGGTCAACGCGGCCCCGCGCAGCCTTCCGTGGCAGTCAAGTTGCGATCATCTGGGAAAGCGACAACAACCCGAACACCACCAGCACGGTGGTGGCGGGCCGTTTGTTTACCGTGTCGGGTCCGGCGGCCACGGTGCTGAGCATCACCGAAGAGGGACCCAAAGTGAAAGTCGAGTGGAGCGGCGGCGGCTCCTTGCAAGGGGCCTCCGACATCAGCGGGCCCTGGACCAGCATTGCCGGGGCTGCCAGTCCTTACACCACCGATGCGGCGGGCGCAGCGCGCTTCTTCCGCGTGCGGTAACGGAAACAGTTCAGAAGGGCCTCCCGCGGCGCGGGAGGTACGGTGCAAGCGGGTTTTGGCCGGGGGCTCCCGAGTCAAAACCCGCTTCGCCATCTGGTCACAAGACATGTTATGGACTCAATATGATTCAGGATGCCAGTTCGCCTTCGCGCCTTCCTTGGGCAGTTTTGATTTTCTTTGCACTTCTCTTCGCCCCGTCGTTGCACGGGCAGATCGTGATCAACGAACTGATGTATCATCCGGTGGAAGAACCAACGTTCGATGCCGATGGGCATCCGTTGCTCGATTTATCCGAGGACGTCCATGAGTTTGTCGAACTTTACAACTCAGGCGCCCAACCGGTGGCCATCGGCGGATGGCGCCTGGATGGGGGCATCCACTACACCTTCCCCAACGGCGTCAGCATGGCGGCCGGAGGTTACCTGGTCATCGCCAAGGATCCCGCGCGTTTGGCCGCCATCCCGCAATATTCGTTGAGCCTCCCCTCGCTCCAAGGACCTTACGATGGCCAACTCAGCAACAACGGCGAAACGGTCCAACTCAAGAACGGCTCCGGCCAAATCGTGGAGGCGGTGTCTTACTCGGAGCAGTTCCCGTGGCCGGCGAGCGCCGATGCGTTAGGTGCTTCGCAACGCTGGACTGGCATCGACCCGCTGACGGCGCAGTATCGGGGCCGCTCGCTGGAGCGGGTCAGCGCGTCGCATCCGGCGCAAGATCCGGCTAATTGGGTGGCGTCCCCCTGGCCCGGCGAGCCCAGCCCCGGCCGCCCCAACGCCTTGCAACGCACCGTGCCATTCCCCATCGTGGTGGAGACACGTCTCGTCCAGGTCCATGGCGGCCAATCCATCATTACCTCCAATCAGCCCGCTTCTCTCACCGTGCGCTTTTCCGCCACCAACGAATTGGGAGCCGTGCGTCTGGAATATTTTGTTGACGAACTAAACCGAACGGACGAGCCGACCACCAACGTGGCCATGACCGGTTCCGGCCCGGAGTTCACGGCGCCATTGCCCGCGCTGGCGGGGCGCAGCGTCGTCCGTTATCGGGTTTGGGCTCAGCGTCTCCCGGGTGACGGGCCGGCTTTCGAGCAGGTGGTGATGCCGCGCGATGACGATCCGTACCGGTGGCGCAGCTATTTCGTGAACCCTTCGCGCACCAGCACGAACGACATCTATGACATCCTGATTTCGTCCAACAGCCTCTACCGGCTGGCGGTGAACCTGAATGATAATCCGCTCAACGGGCCCTACACCAACGTGGCGGTGGGCACTCCGCCCAACGGCCGATGGAATCTCACCGAACCGGCCATCCTGGTGAATCAAGGCACCGTTTACGATGTGCAGATTCGGCATGCGGGCAGTTTCTGGCGCCGTTCCCCGGGCCGCAAATCGTTCAAGCTCGAATTCCCTGCGTACGGCCGGCTCAAGGAATACCGGACCTTGATGATCCTGGATAAGGACGGTGTGAACATGTTCGGACATCGCGTTTATGAAGAAGCGGGGTTTCCGAGCGCGCACACGCGCTGGGTAGACATGTACATGAATAACGAGCCCAAAGTCATCCACCTCGAGATAGAAGAACATGACCAACAACTTCTGGATCGCTACGTCAAGGAACGTCACCAACTCGCTTCCGATCAACCCGTCGAACAAACCGGGCACATCTACAAAGCCAGCGCGACGGGCGCGGATAACGGGCCCTACGGGAACGTCGGCCCGTATGGCACTAACCAGGGCTGGCTGCCCCTGGAGCGTTACGCATGGAATTATTCTTCGAAGAACATGGACTGGGAAGGGTATCTCCCACTGAAAATCGCCTGCGAAGAACTCGCGGCCGCGCGCGCCGCTGGTCTCGCCGCCCTGCGCGCGCATCTCAGTGCCAAGTGGGACGTGGATCGCATGCTGACGTACCTCGCCATCCGCAATTGGATGGCCGAAACCGACGACGGCCCACATAACTTCTTTCTCTGGCACACTGGCGAAGGCAAATGGACCATGCTCGGCTGGGATTTCGATAACACGATGAGCCAATACGCGCTCACCATCTACAGCGCCGCCAACATGTTTAAGGACAGTGTCCTCACTGCCTTCCACGACGAGTATAACCAACGGATTTATTGGCTCGCCTACACGTTGCTCGACCCGGACAACCTGGCCACCCTGGGTATCACCTTCCCGTTCCTCAACGAATTCAGCACCGCGCGTCGCACGAACCTCCTCGCCCAAACCGGCCTTCCCACCTTCCAACGGCCGACTCGGCCCAGCAGCATCGGACCGGCCGGTGGCGAATCCATTTTCCCGCCCGCGTCGTTGCAGGCTTCGCCTTACGCGCACACCGCCAGCCCGGCCTCGCCGCATGCCGCCACCATTTGGAAGATCCGCTCCGCTGAAGGTTCGTTTCGCCTGCCGGTTTATGCGGTGACCAGTTCGGTTTACCTGACTTCCATCCCGGTGCCCTTCGGATTGCTCGAACCGGGCAAGCTCTACTACTGGACCTGCCATTACGTGGACGCCGAAGGGCATCCCTCCGTGAGCGCCGACCAAAATGCCTTCCGTTATGGAGGCAATTACCAACGACGCGATCTATTGACCCTGAATGATACCGGGGCCTGGAATTACAACGATCAAGGCACCAACCTGGGCACAGCGTGGCGCACGCCGGCCTACGACGACAGCGCCTGGGCCACGGGTCCGGCGCTGCTCGGAGTCTCCGCCGCCACTCTCGCCGCGCCGGTCCGAACGCCACTGACGCTCGGCCGGCCCACCTATTATTTCCGTAGGAAATTTTCGTTCAGCGGCGACGCAAGCCACGCCACGCTGCGCTTGCAACACGTGGTGGATGATGGCGCCGTGTTTTATCTGAACGGGGTCGAGATCTATCGCTACAACCTGCCTACGCTATTCCCGCCCGGCGGCATGCCTTACTCCATCCTGGCCGGCGCCGACATCGGTGACCCAGCGCTGTCCCGCCCGGTCAGCCTGGTCCCCACCAATCTGATCACCGGTGAGAATCTGCTGGCGGTTGAAGTTCATCAGAAGGCCACCAACAGCGCGGACGTGGTGTTTGGCCTGGCTCTCGATGTCACCACGGAATTGGATTCGGGCGCCATCCGCCTTAACGAGATCATGGCGTTCAACCGCAGCACGCTGGCCAATGGACCGGCCTATCCGGATTGGCTCGAGCTCTATAATCCGAGCGATCAACCCCAATCGTTGAATGGACTCAGCCTGACCGATGATCCCTTGACTCCCCTCAAGTTCGCTTTTCCAGCCGGTCTGCAATTGGGTGCCCACGATTTCCTCGTGGTCTGGTGCGATGCCGAGATCAGCCAGCCTGGTCTGCATACGGGCTTTAATCTCAAGAGCGAAGGGGAATCCATCTGGCTCTTCAACTCCACCGTCAGCGGATTGGCTCAAGTCGATCAAGTCAGCTATGGCCTGCAATTGGCCGATTATTCGATCGGCCGCGTCCCGGACGGCCGCGGCGACTGGACGCTCAACCGGCCCACCCCTAACACCGCCAATCAAACGCAGGAACTCGGCTCCACCCGCGCTGTGCGCATCAACGAATGGATGGCCGGCCCCGCCTCCGGCGCGGATTGGTTTGAGTTGTTTAATCCCGATCTGCGTCCCGTCTCCATCGGCGGTTATTACTTGACCGACGACTTCGCCGCGCCCACCAATTCGCCCATCCCTTTGTTGTCGTACCTCGGCGGTTACACCTTTACCAAATTCGTCGCCGATGATGACGCGGCCGCCGGCGCCGATCATGTGCGCTTCAAGCTCAGCGCCAGCGGCGAAATGCTCGGGCTCTACGATCCAGACCGTGTGCCCATCGATCAGATCACCTTCGGAACGCAAACCAGCGGTTTATCCCAGGGCCGTCTGCCTGACGGCAGCGCCACCATCGTCTCCCTCTTCAGCGGTGCGTCGCCGGGCCGTTCCAATGCTGGGGATGCAGACGGCGACGGCCTGCCCAACGATTGGGAACAACATTATCTTCTCAACCCGTTATTGGCGGAGGACGCCCAGTTCGACAGCGACGGCGATGGCATGACCAACCTGGAAGAATTCCTGGCCGGCACTGACCCCACCGATAGCGCTGATCGATTGCGCGTGACGGCGATTGATTGGGTAGACGGCAGCGTGCGCCTGCGGTTCCCGCTGGTTCCGGGCAAGGTTTACGAGATCCAATATTGCGATGAGACGCCCGCGGGCACCTGGCAATCGCTCCGCATCATCGGGCCCGAGACGAGTGCGCGTACCGCGGAAGTGCTCGACACCAATGTGGCGGGCGTCGGGGCGCGTTATTACCGAATCGTGTTGCGGCGCATCTAGGTCTAGGCCTTTGGAGGGATGGCCGTGATGTTCGTGGCGAGTTCCCAGGCAGCCCAATCCGGCAGATGTTCATGAACTCAAGTCAGCATGCAGCCGGGGTTCACCGCCTGAAAGGCGGCCCCCCCCATCTCGTGGCAGCCGACGTCAGGAGGCTCAATTGGATCCGGAGTCGCGCATGTCGAAGTTTGCAATCCGCGTTGCGCGCTCATTCCGCATTCCGCAAGGCGCACTCCGCACTGGAGCGGCTGCTCCGGGTTCCATTACTCGCCACGTTTCTCGGCCTCGGCCTCGGCCTCACTGCCGCTCAGGCCCAGGAACAACCATTTATCTCGGAGTTTCTCGCCGTCAATAGCCGCACCTTGCACGACGAGGACGGCGACAGCTCCGACTGGATCGAGATCCATAACCCCGCCACCAACAACCTGTCGCTGGATGGATGGTTCCTCACCGATGACGCCGCCAACCTCGCCAAATGGCGTTTCCCGAACTTCGTCCTGGCGCCCGACAGTTATCTGGTGGTGTTCGCTTCCGACAAAAACCGCACCAACCTGACTGGGCGCCTGCACACGAATTTCAAACTGGCCAGCGCCGGCGAATACCTGGCCTTGTGCGATCCGAATACCAACGTCGTCTCGGAATTTGCCCCGACCTATCCACCGCAGGCGACCGACGTTTCGTACGGACGCGATTGGTCGGACCCTAAGCAGCTGGGCTATTTTTCCGTGCCGACACCTGGCCAGCGGAATTCGACGGGCGGCCCGGGATTCGCGCCCGAGGTGTTGTTCGATCGGTCCAGCGGCACTTTCACGAGCCCCTTCACACTTGTCCTTACCCTGTCCGCGGCGGTGCCGGATGCGGTGCTCCGGTTCACGTTGAACGGCACGCTACCGACCAACGGATCGCCGATCTACACCAACTCAATGCTCATCACCAACTCCATCCAGGTGCGCGCGCGGGCGTTTCGGCCGGGTTATCTGCCAGGGCCGCCGCATTCCGAAATGTTTTTTCTGCTGAACACCAATGTGCAAACGGTGACGAGCGATCTTCCGCTGATCTTGTTGCACACGATGGGCACCGGGCCCGCCAACGCCACGGTGGACAAGTTCGTGGCTCTGGCGGTGTTCGAGCCCAAGTTCGGTGTCAGCTCCTTCCTGAATCCGCCCGACTTGGTCACCCGCGCGCGCTTCAAGATCCGCGGCTCCAGCACCGAAGGAGAGCCCAAGTCCAGTTGGGCCGTGGAATTTTGGGACGAATTCAACGCCGATCGTGCGGAGCCCTTCCTGGGCATGCCCTCCGACGCGGACTGGGTGTTTTACGGGCCCAATCATTTCGAGCCGGTGCTCATCCATAATCCCTTTGCCCACGCGTTGAGCCGGCAAATCGGGCGTTATTCACCAAGGACCCAATTCGCCGAGATCTACCAGAATACCGGCGGAGGCGCCGTCGCCGCCGCGAATTACAACGGCATCTATGCCATCGAGGAGAAGATCAAGATCAGCAAGGATCGCGTGAACATCGACAAGCTGGACCCAGAAGACACCGCCCTGCCCCAGGTCACCGGCGGTTACTTGCTTAAGATCGATCGCCCGGACCCGGGCGACACCGGGTTTGGCGCCGCCGGGCAAGGCATCCTTTACGTCGATCCGAAAGAGGTCGAAATCGAACTGCCCCAACGTGACCCGCAGGAACAGTACATTCGGAATTATTTTAACGCCTTCGGGAACGCGCTCAACTCCGCGAACTTCACCAATGTCGTCACGGGTTACCCTGCGTTTGTGGATGCCCTCTCCTGGATCGATCATCATCTCCTCAACGTCCTCACCTTTAACGTCGATGCCTTCCGGCTCAGCGGTTACTTCTACAAACCACGCCACGGCCCCATCAATATGGGGCCGCTCTGGGATTTCGATCGCGCGCTGGCCTCGACAGACGGTCGCGACCTCAACCCGCGCGTCTGGCGCTCCCAAACCGGCGATCTCGGCACGGACTTTTGGAACTATCCCTGGTGGAGCCGCATGTTCACCGATCCAGACTTCTTCCAGCTCTGGATCGATCGCTACCAACAATTGCGCGACGGCGCCTTCTCGTCCGATAACCTCGCCCGCCTCGTCGATAGTCTGGCTAATCAAGTCCGCGCCGCCCAACCACGGGACGCCGCCCGCTACGGTGTGCGTCCCCGAGGCGTTGCCTCCAACTTCCCCTGGATGACCGCGCTCAACGGCACCTACGACGGCGAAGTCAATGCCTTGAAAGCCTGGCTCACCGATCGGACCGATTTCATGGACACGAATTTCCTGGTCCACCCGCGGCTCAGCCATAGCGGCGGTCCGGTCACCCCTGGCCAGACGGTGGCGTTGCTCGCCCCGGCGGGCATCTCCGTTTATTACACCACCGACGGCACCGATCCGCGCGCGCGCGGCGGAGGCATCGCTACCAACGCGTCGCTTTACGCGGCGCCGGTGGTGATCAACCAAAACGCGCGCGTGATCGCCCGCTCCTATAGCCAGGCTCATCGCAACCTCACCGGCGCCAATAACCCGCCCATCAGCAGTCCGTGGTCCGGTCCGGTGGCCGCGACCTTTGTCGCCACGCGCATTCCCCTCATCATCACCGAGATCATGTACAATCCTCTGCCCGGCCCGGCCGGGAGCGGTTACAGCGCGGACGACTTCGAGTTCATCGAGTTGAAGAACATCGGCACCACCCCGCTCGCACTGACCGGCTGCCGGTTCACCAATGGGATTCAATTCACCTTCGCCGGAGATCCCGCCCTCTCCCTGGCGCCGGACGAACACATTGTCCTGGTCCGGAACACCGCCGCCTTTGTTTCCCGCTACGGCAGCGGCGTGCGCGTCGCCGGCGAATATACTGGCAGCCTCGATAACGGCGGCGAGCGCCTGTATCTGGAAGGGCCGCTCCGCGAGCCGATCCTGGACTTCACCTACCGGGATAGTTGGTATCCGCTCAGCGACGGCTTCGGTTTCTCGCTCGTCATCGTTGATGAACAAGCCCCGCCCAGCGCCTGGAACGACCCCGGCCAGTGGCGCCTGAGCCGTGACCGCGGCGGCGCCCCCGGTTCCTCGGATCCGCCCGGCCCCGCCCATCCGCGGGTGTTAGTCAACGAGATCCTCACCAACCCCACCCTGCCCGGCCTCGATCAAATCGAGCTCTTCAATCCCAGTACCACACCTGCCGATATCAGTTCTTGGCTGCTCAGCGATGACTTGCGGACTCCGCAAAAGTTCCAGTTCCCGGCCGGGACCATCATCGCGCCCAACGCTTACCTGGTCCTGGACGAATCGGATTTTAACATCCCAGGCAACCCGCGCGCGTTCGGGCTCAGCTCGCACGGCGAAGAGATCTGGTTGTTCTCAGCCTCGGCCGCCGGCGAGTTGACCGGGTACCTGCACGGATTTGATTTCGGCCCAGCTGCCGTCGACGTGTCGTTTGGCCGTTATGTGGACAGCCAGGGAACCGAACAATGGCCGGCTCAGCGGACCACCACGTGGAATGGTCCTAACGCGCGGCCCCTGGTCGGTCCGGTGGTGATTAGCGAAATCCATTACCGGCCGCCCGATCGGCAGGTGTTCTCGTTAGTTACCGACAACACGCTCGATGAATTCATCGAACTTCGAAACATCACCGATGAAACCGTGCTGCTTTACGATCCGCAGTTCCCCACGAATACCTGGACGCTCACCGATGCGGTCCAGTTCGCGTTTACTTCCGGCACGCAATTGCCAGCACGGGGCGTGGCGGTGGTGGTGGGCTTCCCTCCGACGAACCTCACGCAACGCACCCGGTTCCAGTCCGTTCACGGCCTGCCTGAATCTGTGCCCCTGTATGGACCGTACCGTGGGCGGCTGGACAATTCCGAGAGTCGCGTCGAACTGCGCCAGCCGACGCTACCAGCCGCCGATACGGGCGAAGTGGACGGCATTGTGATCGACCGCGTGCATTATAAAGACTCCGCTCCATGGCCGTCCGCCGCGGATGGGCTTGGGCTGTCCTTGCAACGGCTGGTGGAATCCGACTATGGCAACGATCCCACGAACTGGGTGGCCGCCCTGCCAAGTCCAGGACGGTCCTATGCGGGAGGAGTTCCGCCTACCATCCTGAATTCGCCCACCAACCGCACGCTGGTAGCGTATACGGCGACCACGATGACGGTGGGCGCGGTCGGCCCGGAACCGTTGCGATACCAATGGCTGTTGAATGGGCACACGATGGTGGACGCCACGAATGCGATCCTCGTTCTGACCAATATTCAAGCCAATCAGGCCGGCCAATATGTGGCCGCGGTATTCAATCAGGCGGGAGTCAGTTGGAGTGATCCGGCCACCTTGAATGTGTTGATCCCCGCTACCATCCTGCGGCAACCGGAGAATGTCTCGGTCAAGCGCGGCACCAACACCTCGATCTTTGTCCAGGCTGTCGGCACCGGCGTCCTGACTTACCAATGGTATTTCAATGGCCAAATCCTCTCCGGATCAACCAACAGCGCGCTGAATTTCACCAATGTCCAGCTCCAAGCCGCCGGCAACTATTCCGTCATCGTGACCGATGAGATCGGCGCGACGCCCAGCCGCATCGTGACGCTCCTGGTCCAGATCGCCCCGTTTATCGTGCAGCAACCCGGCCCGCCCTACCTCACGATGCTCGAAGGCGAACGTTTGATCCTGCACGCCGTCGCCGGTCCTATTCATCCCACCCTGCCCCTCAGCATCCGCTGGCGGCGCAACGGATTGTTTATCCCCGACCAGACCAACGCCACCCTTTCCATTCTTCTCACCAACCTGGTTCCCACCAACGCGCTCAGCTCGAGTAATGGATTCACTTACGTCCTCAGCAACCCGGTGCCCCCACCGGTGATCAGTTCCAACGTCACGGTGATCGTGCAGGCCGACCGCGACGGGGACGGCATGGGCGACGCCTGGGAAGAAGCGTTTGGCCTGGATCGCAACAACCCTGCCGACGCCCTGCTTGACCCCGACGGCGATGGCTTGATTAATCTGAGGGAATTTCGCGCCGCGACCGATCCCACCAACAGCCAAAGCACTCTGGTCATGAAGCTGCAGTTGCCTCCCGGCGGCCAGCCCCTCATCACCTTTAACGCCATCTCAAACAAAACCTACTCGGTCCTCTGGCGCGAACGGCTCGATCTCGGACAATGGACCACCCTCACCAACCTCAGCTGGAGGCGCACCAACTGGCAGGCTGCCGTCTCCGATCCTTATCCGCTTGGCATGTCGCGTGTGTATGAATTGGTCACGCCCATGACCGGCGAGACCATGCCCCCGGGCCCCGTCCTCCTCACCTCGCCGGAATCGGTCACCGTCAACGACGGACAACCGGCCCAACTGCGCGCCCAAGCCGCCGGCACCGGACTGATTCAGTATCAATGGTTCTTCGACGATGCGGAGTTGCCGGGCCAAATCAGCAGCATACTGCGGTTTGAGCCGGCGCGAACCAATCATCACGGCAGTTACACGGTGCGCATTTCCGATGACCTCGGGTCTCTGTTTACACCTCCCGTTCAACTCACCGTGCTGGTGCCTCCAGTGATTCAGCAGCAGCCCTTTGACACCATTGTCGCGGTCGGCGGTGCCGCCGCCTTCGCCGTGCAAGCCACCGGCGTTGAACCGCTCCACTACCAGTGGGTTCATGACGGACACCAGATCCGCGGCGCCACCGGCCGCGTGCTCATTCTGTCCAATGTCCAAAAGGACGGCGCTGGAGTGTATGCGGTCTTGATCTGCCACACCCCTCCCACCGGCCGCGCCTATGTTTGGAGCAACGGCGCGAAACTGCAGGTGCTGCCGTAATCCGGTCGCACCTCGGAAACGTGCCGATAAGCTCTTTGCCGAAAAATGGCGAACCCCTGCAGTCGCCCGCGCTCCGGAACCGGCCCGGAGCGCGGACGTTTTGTGCGATTGGCGATGTCAACTAACGAGACGGACCGGATTGTTGCCGGTAACGTCCGCCTTCCGGCGGCTCGGGTTCCGGGCTTCGATCCTGGGTTCGGTCCTGGCTTTGTTCACAGATCCACGTATGGACCAGGTCGGCCACCTTGGCCACGACCAATAAATCGTCTCGGCCAAAGTAGTCGGTGTTTTTCCATTCATTGCCGTCCTTGTAGGACCGTTGCAGGTTGGTGCTATAAAAACGGCCGTTGTCGTTTTCGTGCTTCCACACGGCGGCTTTGATGGAGCCGATGCGGACCTCATGAACGGGCTTATTCTTGGTTTGCATGGTAGGTGCATGGTTTCTCGCCTCGACTCCCGCGCCCCATGCGCGTCCTCCAGGGAAGCCAAACGCAACCGGAGCCATCCGGCCACATCTGGACCTCCAACGCCGGCGACCTTATCAGAGCGGCTCGCCCCTGAGCAAACCTATAGATGGAGGGCGGAATGCGGAGGGCGTTTGGGTATTCTTCATCCATCCCCATCTGCGTCTATCTGCGTGAAGCTGCGGGCCCCACCCATCTGCGGGAAACGCGGGATTGAAGCGGGCCAAAGAACGTTTACAGTGCTTTCGACACACTTATGACACGGCAGCAAGTGCTCGATCTTTATTTCATGGAAAACCGCGCCAAACTCATCGATCTGGCCGCCTTTTTGGATCGAGTCGATCGCGCCTCCGGTGACGCGGATTTCCGTTTGGAGGCCTTTCACCAGGCCATGACGCACCTGTCTCGCACGGGTCCTGACGCGCAACGAGCCCGGCATGTGCTTCTTGCGTTGAGCGATCCGACGCCTGATCCGGTCGCCCAAGCCCCCGGCAAAGGCGCCGTCGGCGCCTACCCCCGCAAATAACCTGGAACCGAGAACTTGGAACCCTGAACCCTGAACCCTGAACCCTGAACCCTGAACCCTGAACCCTGAACCGGGAACCCTGAACCCCATGCGTTATATCGAGCCTCATGGTCACATGGTCAGTCGGGTCACCGACGATTACATCAGCATGGTGACGGCGGGTTGCGCCTGTGTGTGCGAGCCGGCGTTTTGGGCGGGTTACGACCGCAGTTCGGTAGATGGTTTTCACGATTATTTTTGTCAACTCACCGATTACGAACCCAAACGCGCCGCGAAGTTTGGTTTGGCCCATTATTGTTGGCTTTGCATCAACCCGAAGGAATCGGAGGACGTGGGGCTGGCCAAGGAAGTGATCGGGATTATCCCGAAGTTTTTGGATCGGCCAACTGTGTTGGGCATCGGCGAGATCGGCCTCAACAAGAATTCCAGGAATGAAATCAAAGTGCTCGAGATGCACGTGGACCTGGCGGCGCGGGCCGGACAACTGATCCTGGTGCATACGCCGCATCTGGAGGACAAACATAAAGGCACCCGCCTGATTCTGGACGTGTTGAAGGCCGATAGCCGGATCAAACCCGAACGTTGCATCATCGATCATGTGGAGGAACATACCGTGCAGATGGTGCTCGACCGGGGGCATTGGGCCGGCATGACGTTGTATCCTGAAAGCAAATGCACCGCCGCCCGCGCTGTGGATATCCTGGAAATGTACGGCTCGGAACGCCTCTGGATGAACAGCGCCTGTGACTGGGGCGTCAGCGTCCCGCTGGCCGTGCCTTATGCCGCGCTGGAGATGCGCCGGCGTGGTTGGTCGGCCGAACGCATCGATGCGGTCATCTTCCAAAACCCAGTCCGGTTCATGAGCCAAACGACACGGTTTCTAGTTCCTGGGTCCTAGTTACTCGTTGCTAGTTGCTCGTTGCTGGTTGCTCGTTGCTAGTTGCTCGTTCCTACTGTAGTTCTTCGTTCCTGGTTGCTCGTTTGCCTCGCGAACGCGAGAACCTCGCAGCTAGGCACCTGCCACGAGCCACCAGCAACCAGCAACCAGCAACCAGCAACCAGCAACCAGCAACCAGCAACCAGCAACCAGGAACCAGAAAACTTCGCCGGGGCTACTTCCGAAGATCTTCTTCGGTGAATTAATTTTTGAAAAACACACCTCCTCAGCCCGTTTAAACGCTGGTAAACCTTTTACTCACCACTTATGAAACGACTTGCCTTGCTCTGCTGGCTGATCCTGATCGGCGCCGCACTCCCCACCCTCCAAGCGCAACTCTTTGACAATCTGCGGGCTCTGGGAGGCGACCGGTATCCGGTCGGAGACCCGTCTGTCGTTTCCACCAACCTCCGCGGCGCGCGGGTGGACGGCCCGAAAGATATTCAAGTGGCCGATTTGGATAACGACGGGCACCCCGATTTTGTGGCCAGCGACAAAGACGGCACCGTCACGGTCCGCTACGGGATCGGGGACGGCACCTTCAGCGGGCCGCAGTATCTGCGAACCTGGACGACGGCGCCGCTGGACTTGCGCACCCTGCTCTTTACCAATTACTACACGAACATCTACTGCGACTTCCGCCCAACCAACTTTACGGTCAATTGTTTCGTGAACGGGCAACCCGTCCCGCCCGGATCCCCTCTGCCGCTCACCAATACCGTTTGTTTCACCAACTACCAAAGCGGTTGCGTCGGGACCCTGACCAATTATGCGACCAACGTCTGGGCCCTCGAAGGCCCGACCGGTCTGCGCGGACTGGCTATCGCCGACTTTAGCGGGGACGGCCGGCCTGACATCGCCGTGGCGTCACCGGGCGAAAGTTTGATTTACGTGTTCTTGAATCGGGGCGCTCGCGAATTTGATCCGCCCAACCTTATCCGAAGCTGGTTCGGAGCCCGCGACCTGGCCACCGGCGACTTCGACGGCGACGGCAAGCCCGATTTGGTCGCGGCTGGCTCGACCAACGGCTTGGTGCAATATCGCTCGTTGGGCGGAGGCGCCTTTCAGGTCGTGACCAATTTGCTGGCATTGGCCAGCGACCCCTTCGCCAATCGGAACGAGGAGGACTATGAGTTTCCGCAGCCAGCTTATTACCTCAAAGCCATCCGCCAACCCGGCGACACGCGTGATGAATTAATCGTCAGTTACGCGCAGCGGGGAAAGATTTGGATCCTGCGGGCTAACGACTCCGGACGCCTGGATGTCACCGGTGATATCGAGAACGTGACCTTAACGGCGTTGGACGCGGGCCCGCTCTTCCACCCCGCCACCAACGGAGCGCCGATTGATCTGGTGACCTCCTACAGCCGCAATGGCAGCTTGGATATCTTCGCCGCCACCAACCGGACGCAGCGTTTCAGCGGTTCCAGTGTGCAGCGTTATTATGTGCCGGGCGCCCCACGCAATGTGCGCATTGCCGACCTGGACCAGGATGGATGGAACGACCTGGTCGTGGTCGCGCAGCGTAACGCCAAAGTCCTCACCTACCGCAATGAACAAGGCAGCTTTGTCCTGATGGGAGAAGTCGTGGCCGGCTTGAGCCCGCGGGAAATGGACTTGGGCGATTTCAACGGCGACAGCCGCCCGGACCTGGCCGTCCTCAACCGGGGCACGTCGGATGTGAGCGTCTTCATGACTTCCTCCAACTACAACAATGGCCAGATTGGGTTCCTGGCGCTCGATAGTGTTTATGCGGTGGATGGCGGCGTGAGCGGTCTTGAACTGCGCGACATTAACCGCGACGGCCGCGCGGATGTCCTGCAATTGCATCGCACTACCAGCGAGTTCAGCGTCCGCCTCACCGGAACCAACGGGCAACTTGGCCAGCCGGTTTATTATCCCATCACCAATGCCACGCTACCCGCAGCACAGTCCACCGCCGACGTGAACAACGATGGGATCGCCGATTTGGTGTCCGCCAATCTTTCGGGTTCTGTGTCCGTGCGCCTCGGCCAGGCCGACGGCAGCTTCGGCCCCGAAAACACGTTTCGTCTGCCGGCCGGTTACGAAGGATCGCTCTTTGCCTTGGTCCCAGGCGACTTCAACAACGATGGCAATATCGATCTGGCCGCCGGTTACCTCGATTGCCGCGTCTCTTTCTTCCAGGGAGACGGCAAAGGTTCGTTTGTTCACACCTCCACTCAGCCCTTCATCTACGAACCCCGTTCCATGGCGGCGGCTGATGTGGATCAAGACGGCGATCTCGATCTCATCGGCGGTTCCTGGATGGATAGATTTGTGGTCATTGAAAATGAAGGCGACTTGTTGCACGCCACCACCCTCAAGAAAACCGAATACGGCGGGTTCAATCAATCCGGCTCCGCCATGCGGATCGTGGACCAAAATGGCGACGGCGATCCGGATCTGGTGTTTGGGACGCCGGAGGGATTCTCGCTCTGGCTGGGCGGTCCCGGGCTGGAATTCGTTCATCAACCAACGTCCAATGACCCAGGCATCTCCGGCTCCACCTTCGTCAACGCCGATCTCGACGGGGATGGGGACCTCGACATCGCCTCGATTTGCGCCACCAACTCCTCTTGCCTGAGCATCCAAACGTTTACCAACGGCAATTTCGTCACTGTCCTGACCGTGCCTGTTCCCCCGACCCGTTATCTGGCGGCCGGCGACCTGGATGGAGACGGTTTCACGGACCTGGTCGGGTCCGGCGACGTCCTGTGGGTGGCGTTGAGCAGCCGCCGGGCGACCAACGCTCCGCCTTCCAATCTGCCAGGAACTCGTGACAGCAGCCGCGGCGTGGTCATCAACGAAGTGCTAGCGCAGAACAGCAACCTTCCGCTGGCCGCCGATGGCAATCGCAATAGCGACTGGATCGAGATTTACAACGGAGCGGCTCAGCCCGTTTGGATGGCTGGATGGCGTCTGTTGCTAATCCGCACGGCCTCCATCGTATCGAGCAACGGCCCGAGCATGCTGACCAACACCGTGGCCTCCACCAACACCTTCATCTTCCCCAGCGACACCCCGCTGCCCGCGGGCGGGCACCGGCTGATTATCTGCACGGACAAGGTGCGTTCCATCTATCATTCCGGCTTCAACCTGCCGGCTGAAGGCGCCCTGTTGTCCCTGGTCGATGCTCTCAGCAATGAAGTCGATCGCGTCAATTACCCGGCTCAGGATGCAAACGTCGCCCTGGCCCGTTACACCGACGGCTCCCGAAGTTTCGTCGTCAACACCATCCCCAGTCCCGGCGCGCCTAATGTCGACAACGGCGCCGTCAACCCGGTGCTCTCCTTCTCCGGAGTCGACTTCGACACAATCCAAAACACGAGTGTCCCCTTGCGCTTCCGGGCCACCGCCCGCGATGACGTCGGCATCGTCAATGTCAGCTTGCTCTGGCGCCGTCTCGACATTCCCGACTCCGCGACCAAACGGGTCATTCTTTATGATGACGGCATGAACGAAGACGGCCCCGCCAACGATGGCCGTTTCATGGGAGTGCTGCGGCCCGGGCTCCCTTGGCGCGCCCAGATCCAATTCTACCTGGAATGCACCGACCTCACCGACCAAGTCGTCACCGCTCCCGGCAACCCGCAGTTTGTATCGCCCGGCCAAACGCCCCAAGCTTACACGCTGGCCCTTGACGTCCCTCCGGTCCCCCTCGAGATCTCCGAGATCGTCGCTTACAATGTCAACGGACTGACCGACGAACGCGGCGGCCGGCCCGACTGGGTGGAAATCCGCAACACCTCCACAAAACCCGTGTCCCTCGCCGGCGTCGGCCTTGCCCCCAAATTCTTTGGCGACGGCGAACGAATGACGTTCACCAATCGCACGAGTCTGGCCCCGGGTGAACATCTGGTCATCTTTGCGGACGGCCAACCAAACCAAGGGCCGTTGCATGCGCCATTCCGGCTCAACCGCAGCGGAGAGAAACTCGTGCTTACCGGCACCACCACCAACGGTGCACGATTCTTAATCGATAACGTCACGTACGGCCCGCAAGCCCCCGACGTTTCCCTCGCGCGTTTAGGTGCTGGCGGTCCCTGGGTGGCCAGTCAGCCCACCCCCAACGCCGGCAACGTCAGCATGCCTTGGCGGGCCGTCACCGAACGCGACCCCGGCAGTGTCCTGTTCGCTTTCCCGACTCTTTCCGGGCGTAACTACACGATCGAATATACGGATGAACTTAACGGCGGAGCCTGGAAACCGCTTCCACCTGTCCAAAGCACCGGCGTGGAACTCACGATCCGAGACTTGATGAGCAGCAGCCGCTTCTTCCGCGTCCGCGAACAATGAGGTAGGTTCAGGGTTCACGGTTCGGGGTTCAGGGTTCACGGTTCACGGTTCAGGGTTCACGGTTCACGGTTCAGGGTTCACGGTTC
>DATLUX010000545.1:0-38419 GCA_035577805.1 Verrucomicrobiia bacterium | reverse complement strand
AAGGAGTCCGGTCTGAAGGAGCGAATCGACGCCATGTTCAAGGGCGACAAAATCAACATCACCGAGAAGCGCGCTGTCCTGCACGTGGCTCTGCGCGCGCCGGCGGGGGCTTCCATTATTGTGGACGGGGAGAACGTCGTGCCACAGGTCCAAGAGGTGCTCGACAGGATGACGGACTTCTCGAATCGGGTCCGAAACGGTACCTGGAAAGGACACACCGGAAAGCGAATTCGTAACATCGTAAACATCGGCATCGGAGGTTCGGATCTCGGGCCCGTCATGGCCTACGAAGCGCTTCGGCACTACAGCGAGCGCAGGATGACCTTCCGGTTCGTCTCCAACGTCGATGGAACTGATCTTGCAGAGGCCACCCGCGATCTCGATCCGGCGGAAACTCTTTTCATCGTTTCGTCGAAAACATTCACGACGCTCGAGACGATGACCAACGCCAAAAGCGCGCGCGACTGGTTGCTCCAGGGGCTTGGCGAAGACGACAAAGCGGTCGCCAGTCACTTTGTGGCAGTCTCCACCAACGCAGAGAAGGTTGCGGAGTTCGGCATCGACACGGACAACATGTTCGGATTCTGGGACTGGGTGGGAGGCCGCTACTCGATGGACTCGGCCATCGGCCTGTCGACGATGCTCGCGATCGGCTCCGAGAATTTTCGCGCGATGCTCGCCGGCTTCCATGAAATGGATGAGCATTTCCGCACTACTCCATTCGAGCGCAATTTACCGGTGCTGCTGGGTTTGTTGTCCATTTGGTACAATGACTTCTTCGGCTCGCAAACGGTGGCGGTCCTGCCCTATGAGCAATACCTGAAGCGCTTCCCGGCCTATCTGCAGCAGCTGACCATGGAGAGCAACGGGAAGCACATCACTTTGGACGGGAGACCGGTGGATTATAACACCAGCTCAATCTATTGGGGTGAGCCTGGAACCAACGGTCAGCACTCCTTCTATCAATTGATCCATCAAGGAACGAGGCTGATCCCATGTGACTTCATCGCCTTCGGCAACGCACTGACACCACTGAGCGGTCATCATGACATGCTCCTGGCGAACGTTTTCGCCCAGGCCGAGGCGCTCGCTTTCGGCAAGACAGCCGACCAGGTCAAAGCCGAGGGCACGCCGGATTGGCTGATTCCACACCGGGTATTTGAAGGCAACCGGCCTTCAAATACCATCCTCGCCGAAAAGCTCACTCCCGGAGTCCTGGGCAAGCTCATCGCCTTATACGAGCACATTGTGTTCACGCAAGGCGCCATCTGGGAGCTCGACTCGTTCGACCAGTGGGGAGTCGAGTTGGGCAAGGTGTTGGCCCAACGAATCATCCCGGAAATGGAGAGCATCGTGGAACCCAAACTCAGCCATGACAGTTCCACCAACTGCCTGATCCGCCAGGCCCGAAAAATGAAGGGGCCAACGGTCCAATGAACCAGAACCTGGAAAACACGAAACGCCTCGTGAAGCTGGCGCCGTCCATCCTCGCAGCCGACTTTGCACGCCTCGGCGAGCAAGTCGCCCAGGCTGAGCGGGCTGGAGCCGACCGCATCCACGTGGACGTCATGGACGGACATTTCGTGCCCAACATTTCTTTGGGTGCTCCGATCGTCAAATCGTTGCGCCAGGTGACCCGTCTGCCACTGGAAACACACCTGATGATTTCAGACCCGGACTTTTTCTTTGATGAATTTGTCGAGGCCGGGTCCGATTCGTTCATCGTGCATTGGGAGGGCAACAATAATTTGCACCGAACCATTCAGCGCGTTAAGGGCCTGGGCAAACGCGTCGGATTGGCCATTAACCCGGCAACCCCCGCTTCCGTGCTCGAGGAGGTTCTCCCGGACTTGAACCTGGTGCTCGTCATGACCGTAAACCCAGGCTTCGGACATCAGCACTTCATCCATACAACGTTGCCCAAGATCCGTCGTGTGCGTCAGATGATTCAGCAGGTCCAGCCAGATTGCGAGCTGGAGTTGGATGGAGGTATCGATGCGGCCACCGCTCGACTGGGAGTGGCTGCCGGAGCGGACGTTCTGGTAGCTGGAACTTCGATTTTTGGCGACCGCGACGGGATCGACGCAGCCATGAGACGGCTCGGAGCGGCAACCGATGAAACAGTAAACAAAGAGAAAGAAAGCTTATGCGTATAGGAATTGCTACCGATCACGGCGGCTTTAGTCTGAAGGAGGAGATGGTCGCCCAACTCCAGGCAGCGGGGCATGAGGTCATCGACTTCGGAGCCCACAAGTTGAACTCCAATGACGACTACCCCGATTTTGTAATTCCACTGACGAACGCGGTCGTGGCTGGTGAGGTGGAACGCGGGGTCGCCATTTGTGGCAGCGGCGTTGGCGCTTCGGTTTGCGCCAATAAAGTTCCAGGTGCGCGCGCCTCTCTCATTCACGACCACTTTTCGGCTCGGCAAGGTGTTGAGGATGATCACATGAACATCCTTTGCATGGGCGGCCGGACCGTGGGGCCGGCGGTCGCCTGGGACCTCGTGCAGACGTTCCTCGAGGCGGAATACAGCCAGGCTGAGCGACACTTGCGGCGCATCAGCAAGGTTGCTGCAGTCGAGACGGGAAAAAAGTAAGGAACAAACGAAAGGACAGTTTTATGACTGATGAAAAGATGACTCAGCTTGCGATCAACACCATCCGCACTCTCTCTATAGATGCTGTTCAGCAGGCCAAGTCCGGGCACCCCGGCACGCCGATGGCGCTCGCGCCGCTGGTGTATACGCTGTGGAACCGGACGATGCAGTACGATCCCCAGGACCCGATCTGGCCAAACCGCGACCGGTTTGTGCTCTCGAATGGCCATGCCTCGATGCTGCTCTGGTCCATCCTGCACCTCACCGGAGTCCACGCGGTGGATTCCGATTACGAGCGGTTGGGCCAGCCTGCGCTGACGCTCGACGACATCCGCCGGTTCCGTCAACTGGACAGCAAAGCTCCGGGTCACCCCGAGTACCGCTGGGTCTCTGGCGTTGAGACCACCACGGGCCCGCTCGGGCAAGGCGTCGCCACCAGCGTGGGGATGGCGATCGCGCAGAAATGGCTCGCCAACCGTTATAATAAGCCCGGTTTCGAGCTCTTTAATTACAACATTTATGCCGTCTGCGGCGACGGTTGCATGATGGAGGGAATCTCTTCTGAAGCGGCATCGCTGGCGGGGCACCTCGGTCTCGACAACCTCTGCTGGATCTTCGACAACAATCACATCACCATCGAGGGCAACACCAAAATCGCTTTCACCGAGGACGTCGCGGCCCGTTTCCTGGCCTACGGATGGAACGTCTTGCGGGTCGGCGACGCGAACGACGTGGACCGAATCGAGCGGGCTCTCGAGGTTTTTCGTAAAACCAAAGGCAGGCCTACCTTCATCGTCCTGGACAGCCACATCGGCTATGGCTCCCCGCACAAACAGGATACTTCGGAAGCCCACGGGGAGCCGCTCGGCGAGGATGAAGTTCGCCTCGCCAAGCGTAGCTACGGCTGGCCGGAGGAGGCGAAGTTTCTCGTGCCGGACGGTGTTTACGACCATTTCGCGGCTGGCATCGGTGCGCGCGGCGAGCAGGCCCGCCGCCAGTGGACGGAGCTCTTCTCCGGCTATCGAGCGAAGTTCCCGGACCTCGCTGCCGAGATCGAGCTGATGCAACGGCGTGAATTGCCGGCGGGGTGGGACCGCAATCTTCCGGTCTTCCCCGCCGATCCCAAAGGGCTGGCGGGACGGGAGGCGTCGGGCAAGGTCCTCAATGTCCTGGCGCAAAACATCCCGTGGCTCCTCGGCGGCTCGGCCGACCTCGGACCCTCGAACAAGACCACGTTGACTTTCGAGGGAGCGGGACACTTCCAGGCCGGCAGCCCCGGCGGTCGGAATCTGCACTACGGGATTCGCGAGCACGCGATGGGTGCGATTGTCAATGGGCTGTCGCTCTCCAAGCTTCGTGGCTTTGGGGCCTCGTTCTTTATCTTCATCGATTACGCGCGACCCGCCATCCGACTTTCCGCCCTGATGGAGCTTCCGACGCTTTTCGTGTTCTCGCACGACGCCATGGGGGACGGCGAAGACGGGCCCACGCACCAACCGGTCGAGCACCTTGCCTCCCTGCGTGCCATACCCGGGCTCGTCACCTTGCGGCCCGGTGACGCCAACGAAGTGGTTGAAGCCTACCGTTACATCATCCAGCTGCACCACAAACCCGCGGTCCTCGCGCTCTCGCGGCAACCCCTGCCGACCCTGGACCGGAGCAAGTACGCGCCGGCGTCCGGGGTGGCCCGGGGCGCTTACGTATTGGGCGACGCACCGGGCGGAAAGCCGGAGGTCATTCTCATCGCTTCAGGCAGTGAGGTCAGCCTCGCAGTGCAGGCGCACGAGAAGTTGCTCGCCGAAGGCATCCGCTCGCGGGTGGTTTCGATGCCGTCCTGGGACATCTTCGAACACCAGACCCAAGAGTACCAGGAAAGCGTCTTGCCTCCCGGGGTGCAGGCGCGTGTGGCAATTGAGCAGGCTTCAACCTTTGGCTGGGAACGGTACGTTGGCGCAAACGGCAAAGTTATCGGCATGCACACCTTCGGCGCCTCGGCCCCACTCAAAGAACTCCAGAAGAAGTTTGGGTTTGAGCCGGACCAGGTCGTGTCGGTTGCAAAGGACTTGCTGCAACGACTCAGTGGCGTCGCACGCACGAAGGTCGTTATACCAACAAACTCACGTGAGCTGATCAAGGAACCGTAATGCGCACCAGCTTGCCGGGCGCATTTGGTTACTGCCCCCGGATCGCGGCCCCGCATGTGCGAGGCCGCTTCGAGATGGGGATCGGAGCAAGCCCCTCGACGGGGCTCGGGGCGGGCTGTTGGGTAGTTCCTTGGTCCTGGAGCCGACGGACGATGAAGCGGTCCCGCCTACACGCGGGACCGAGCCCCGAGCTGCCTTGTGGGGGCAGCGCCTGAATAGGCCCAGCTTGCCCTGGAGGTTGCAAATTCTTATGAAACGAAAAAAGGTCCTCAGATCACTCGCAGAACTTTCTGCTGAGGTCATCGGCACTGAAACTGTCCGGTCCGAAGAGACAAAACCGCAGCCCAAAACGGACACTGAGCAGTTGCGGCAGGTTCCTGGAAAAGCCGACTACTTGGAAGTTTCAGCCGACATGGGATACCACCATGGAGGGTTGAACGAGTAGATAACAAAACTCGCGATGACCGTCCAGGCACACCAGGTCGACGAATCTTCCATGAGTCCTTCATCTGTCACTTTGTCACAAGCCGGTAGCCTCCCGCGCAAAACCGCCCTCAGTCCTCCGATGAGCCGAGGGCGTGGCGCGCCACTCGGCGCGACCGTAGCAGACGGAGGGGTCAACTTCAGCGTTTTCTCGCGCAACGCTTTGGGGGTGGAGCTGATGCTCTTTGATCGGGATGACGCTTCACGGCCCTCGCAGGTCATCACGCTGGACCCCGCAGCCAACCGCACCTATCACTATTGGCACGCGTTTGTGCCAGCGGTTCGACCGGGTCAGCTCTATGGCTATCGCGTCCAGGGTCCGTACGATCCGGCGAACGGGAACCGGTTCGATGGGGCCAAAATCCTGCTGGACCCCTATGGCCGAGCGGTCGCCGTTCCCCGCAGTTACAGCCGCGAAGCAGCGCGCCAGTCAGGCGATAACTGCGCAACAGCGATGAAAAGCGTGGTGGTGGATCCCTCCGCTTATGATTGGGAGGGTGACACACCCCTTCAGCACCCATCCTCCAGGACGATCATCTATGAGATGCATGTGCGCGGCTTTACCCGGCATCCCAGCTCCGGGCTCGGCGAGAATTTACGCGGCACCTACGCCGGCCTGATTCAAAAGATTCCGTATTTGCAGGAACTCGGCATTACGGCGGTCGAATTACTGCCGGTGTTCCAATTTGATCCGCAGGACTGTCCGCAGGGCAAGGTCAATTACTGGGGATACGCGCCGGTTTCTTTTTTCGCGCCCCACCAGGCGTACAGCTCACGGCGGGACCTGCTTGGTCCAGTGGACGAGTTCCGCGACATGGTCAAGGCATTGCACCGAGCGGGCATCGAGATTATTCTGGATGTGGTCTTCAACCACACCGCCGAAGGAAACGAAAACGGCCCCACGCTGAGCCTGCGTGGACTGGACAACTCCATCTATTACCTCCTTGAGTCCGACCGCGCACGTTACGCCAATTACAGTGGTACCGGAAATACCCTCAACGCCAACCATCCCATTGTCCGGCGGCTGATTGTGGATACTCTACGCTATTGGGTCGAGGAAATGCATGTGGACGGCTTCCGCTTCGACCTCGCCTCCATCCTCGCGCGCTCTCCATCCGGTCAGGTCCTGCCGAACCCGCCCGTCCTGTGGGATATCGAGTCGGACCCGACGCTGGCAGGCACGAAACTCATCGCCGAGGCCTGGGACGCCGCCGGCCTTTACCAGGTGGGCAGCTTCATCGGCGACAGTTGGAAGGAGTGGAACGGGCGCTTTCGAGACGATGTGCGCAGCTTCTTCCGTGGCGACGATGGCTCGGTCGCGCGCCTCGCTGACCGGCTTGTTGGCAGCCCCGAGATTTACGGACACAAAGAGCGAGAGGCCGAGCAAAGCGTGAATTTCGTTACTTGTCACGATGGCTTCACGCTCAACGACCTGGTCTCCTACAACCAAAAGCACAATGAGTTGAACGGCGAAGATAACCGCGACGGCTCGAACGACAACCGGAGCTGGAATTGCGGCCTCGAAGGCCCCAGCAACGACCCCGCGGTGGAAAAGCTGCGGAACCGTCAGGCAAAGAACTTTCTGGCCGTCACGATCCTCTCGCTGGGCATGCCCATGTTGCTGATGGGCGACGAAGTGCGGCGGAGCCAGTTCGGAAATAACAACGCCTATTGCCAGGATAACGAAACCAGTTGGTTCGACTGGACAGGGATCGAGTTACACGCCGATCTGCATCGGTTCGTCCAGCTGCTCCTCGCACGCCGCTCCTTGCGGAAGCTTGACGGGGAGCGCCTGAGACTGAGTTTGAACCAACTCCTTCGCCGCGCCCATAAAGCCTGGCATGGAACAAAACTCAACCAACCGGACTGGAGTAACCATTCGCACAGCCTGGCGCTTGGCGCCGAGGTGCGGACGGAGAAACTGTTCTTTCACCTTATCCTGAACGCATATCGGGAGCCGCTCGAATTCGAATTGCCATCGCCCGACGCGGCGGCCGGGAATCCTTGGCGCCGATGGATCGATACTTCCTTCGAATCGCCGGAAGATATCATTGATTGGCCGGACGCTCCTGTGGTCTCAGGTCGAACCTACCGAGCCGGACCTCGTTCCGTAGTGGTACTTATTGCGACTCCAGAAGCCGTTTGGCTTGAACTGGACGGATCCTGACCACAGAAACAAAACAAACCCAATCCACGTGTGAACAGTAACGTTGCAATCATTACTGGCGCCGCCAGCGGTCTGGGACTCGAAATAGCGCTGGACTTGCTCTCCATGAACCGACCCTCTCAGGTAGCAGCCGACGTAAGGAGGCTCACTCTATCCCAACGCGGTGGTCGGAAAGAAGATCAGAGCCTCGTGACCTCGGCTGCTACGTTAGACAGGTGGGTTCATGGCCCCAATGCGCGTCCAAAAAGTTGGGGGTGTGGGCTACCAATGGACCGAATCATCGTTGGTGTGTCCCGGCGTCCTCCAACCGATGAACGCTGGAAGCAAGCCGCGTCCGCCGGAAAGGCGCACCATGTCTCCGGCGATGTTTCAAATCCGGCCACAACCAGGGACGCTTTCGATCAGGCGCTGCGCCTTGGAAGGCTGGATCTGCTCGTCAATTGCGCGGGACAGGGTGTCTTCGGTTCGGCAGGTTCATTCACCCGCGCGGATGTTGATGCCGTCCTGTCAGCAAACCTGATCGGCACCATTCTGTTTTCAGAGCAGGCGCTCGCGCTATTCAAGTCGCAAGGCGGAACAATCGTGAATGTTTTATCCACTGCCGCCCAGGTGGCGCGGGCCAACGAATCTCTCTATTGCGCCGCCAAGTGGGGCGCCAGGGGGTATACGGAGTCTCTGAGGCTGGAAGCCAAAGGCACCCCGGTTAAGGTCGTTGCTGTATACCCAGGCGGTATGCGCACGCGTTTCTGGCAAGACGCAACGGGCCATAAGACGGATCCCTCCACCTTCATGAGTCCTGCCGATGTGGCACGCATCTTGGTTAAAATTCTCATCGAAAACGTTTCCGTGTGCGTTAGCGACATCGTCATCAACCGAAAGTGAAAAGAGCCAAGCCTCGCGGATTCCGCCTTTGCCTAATATTTCTCTCGCGTCTTATTGCTGCCGGGCGCGAGCAGAAAGCATTTTCGCGGGATGCTCCTTCAGGCAATCCAGAGCTGGATTTAGCCGAGCCCGAGAATACCGCGCTCAATGGCCCTCCTTGCGGCTGCGGCGCGTTTTCTAACTCCCAGTTTGGAGAACAATCCCTTCAGACGGTATTTCACAGCTTCTGTGCGAATTCCGAGTTTGCTACCGATTGTTCGGTTATCGTGGCCTTGAACGAGGAGAGCTAGAATGTCCATCTCCACAGGTTTTAAGTCGGCGGAATTCATATTGGGCGCCAAGTCCCCTGCCCCCTCACCCGGAATCCGATCTTTTTCCCAATGCACACGCCGAATCGTTCTCAATATTTCATCCGGGGCCGCATCCTTAAGCAGATACGCGTTTGCGCCCGCCTGCATCGCCTGGCTGACATCGATCTCGCTGCGAATAATAGTCAGAATAATCGTTCGGGCCTTCGAGCCCGAACGCTTTATCCATCTCGCCACGCCAATACCATCAACGACAGGCATGCGCAGGTCCAGCAGCACGATGTCGGGTTGATGCTGTTTGAACAGTTCAATCGCCTCGGCGCCACCTCTCGCCTGACCGACGACCACCATGTCCTTCGCCTTTGCCAAAATGGCCACAATCCCGTCCGCAACAACTGGATGATCCTCCGCGATGAGAATTCTGATGGGCCGCGCATTTATTTCTTTCACCATTCTGAATTAAGCGTTGCCACGAGCTTCGACAATCCCTCCTGAGAGAGAGCTTCGAAGCCAACGGCAGTCGAGTCTCTCTTGCTTTGCAAATCCAGTCGAACTGCCGGAAGAACTACAGCCTGCAGAGGACCAACAGGGCTGGGCTTGCCACCATTAGTCGTGTGGGGGATTCTTAGTTAGTTGCCTCTTTAGGATGAGGCCCGGAGACGCCTCCGACTTGGTCAGACCCATCGAGGACGGGGGGGGGCACGTCTGGCAACTTCGGAGGATTCGCGTCAGGCGAAGGCTCGCGAAATGCCCAATCTTTGCATCTTGGAAATCAGGGTGGTCCGCTTGAGTCCTAGTCTGGAAGCGGCGCCCTTAGGACCGCCAATGACCCAGTTGGTTACAGCCAAAGCCTGGCTTATGTGTTCACGCTCGGCATCTTTGAGTGTAAGTCGGGAACCGGCGCTCTGTTCCGGAGTATCCGCGAACGAATCGCTCTCATTTAATTCCGACAATGGAAGCCGGAGCAGATTGCCAGGTGACAAAATCACGGCCCTTTCGATGAAGTTTTGCAACTCCCGCACATTGCCCGGCCAGGAGTAGTGCAGCAGGGCGTTCATACCCCCGAGAGCAACCTGGCCAATGGTTTTCTGCATGCGGGCAGCGTATCGCCCCGTGAAATGACGGACCAGCGACGGGATATCGTCCAGGCGTTCCCGCAAGGCGGGAAGGCGAAGCGGGAAGACATTGAGCCGATAATAGAGGTCACTTCTGAATTCACGGTCCGCGAGCATCTGGGGCAGGTTGCGGCTGGTGGCTGCCACGACGCGCACGTTGACTCGGATCGTTGCAGTGCTACCCAGGCGTTCGAATTCCTGTTCCTGGAGCACGCGCAAAAGCTTGGGCTGAAGTTCGGCTGGGATGTCTCCAATCTCGTCCAGGAAGAGAGTTCCGCCATCGGCGAGTTCAAAGCGTCCGGTTTTTCGCGCGATGGCCCCGGTGAAAGCGCCGCGCTCGTGACCAAACAGTTCGCTTTCCAGAAGTCCGGATGGAATGGCGGCGCAATTGACTCGCACAAAGGGCTGATCGCGGCGAGAGCTGCGATTATGCAAGGCGCGAGCGACCAGTTCCTTGCCCGTGCCCGTCTCGCCCAGAAGGAGAACCGTGGAATCCGTCGGAGCTACGATTTTCAACTGGCCGAGCACCTCGCGCAAAGAGGCGCTGCGGCCAATGATCCCCTCAAATTGATCCTCGGGCCGTAATGGTTCATCGAGACGGAAGGTTTTCTGTTGCTGATCGTTTTGGAAGCTCGGCCGGCCTGGTCCGCGAGCCTGCTCTGGCGGTTGCTGGTCTTCGACAAGATAGTTCCTGAGCGCGGAGTCAACTTCGTCGAAGCCGAATGCTGGTGTCCATTCGCTGTTCTGACTGCCGTTAACTTTGGCGATGGGGTCTGGTCCGTCCATAGGTGTTATCATAAGTTTGGATGTGGCGTCAGGTTCATTGAACGGCAAATATTTGAGTTCTGCTCACTCATCTGTGCTTCACCTAATACCGCGCCAGACAGTTCTGAAACCCGACACGCTTCGCCACCGGCTAGAGAAGCGGCTGAAACGAGTTGTGGTTCTTCACTTGCGCATTCATTAAGGTCATCGTGAAGATAAACGAGAATCCAGCGCGAAAACTCCAAGCGCTCAGGAAGGGCTAGCCGGTCTTCGCGGATTCGCCGCAAGTGCTTGATTGGATCCGCTGAGCCGCTACGACCCGGCTAGCCGCGGCGACCCAGGCTGCGCCGGAGGCTCCGCCGAGGCGAGAGCGGATTCGAGCGGCAAGCGCCTGCCCACACCGCAGTTCGGGCACGAACGCAAAAACGCCCCCGCCCGCGCTGGGCTCGATCCGCGAATTCGGGCTGGATTTATTTGCTGCGGATTTGCTGGAAGAGCCAGGCGCGAGAGAAATTCCAATAATTATTAAGGGTGGACAGGGAAATTCCAAGAACCTGCGAGGCCTCCTCGTTGGTCATGCCAGCGAAATACCGCAATTTGACCAATTCGGCTTGAACGGGATATTGCACGCTGAACGCGTCAAGCACTTCGTGCACGGCCAGCAGCTCGTCATCCGGGCTTGGAGCAGCTAGATCAAATTCATCAATTTCCACGCGCTCGAAGCGCCCCCCGTGACGCTCAGTTTGTTTGCGCCGAGCACGATCGATCAGAATGTGGCGCATCGCCTCGGCCGCAGCCGCAAAAAAATGCGTGCTATTCTTAAACGTCCGATTCTTGTCGCCCACCAACCGCAACCAGGCCTCATGCACCAGGGCAGTGGGTTGAAGCGTTTGGCCGGGAGCCTGCTGTGCCATCTTCGCGGATGCCAGATGCCGCAGCTCATCGTAAACCAATTCAAGCAACTCGGCGGCGGCTTTGGAGTCGCCTTGCTCCACTGCACCCAGCAAAATCGTGGCCTCGCTCATGTGTCAGGAGCGTCCAGTTCGAATTAGAGGATGGCGATGCCATTGGGGGGACGCAACCTTAAACACGAGGACTCAACTCGGTGGGCAAGCAGCACAAGAAGTAGCATCTCATTGGCTACATAGGGATGATCCGGGCTATGCCTCTTTTGTGCCGCCGCTAAGGATTTCCTGAGCAAGCTTTCCGCGTCCGGCAGCTTGTCCCGAACGAACAAGGCCATCGCGAGCCCGGCTCTGGTGTCGAGCAACTCATCGGACTCGTCCCCGACCAGACGCTCGCCCATGGCAAGTGCCTCACGAAATATCGGCTCCGCCTCGGCCGGCCTGCCGCGCCTCAGGATGACACTCCCCAGTCGGGTCTCCACCAATACCCTTCGCATTGTTTCTTCAACCTGCAGGGAAGAATCAGTGGCCAAAGCCTCCCGAGATTCCTGTTCGGCCTCTTCGAATCTGGACTGCGCGTAAGCGTGCAATTCACGCTCTTCGTGTCCATCCATTCCTGGCTTGATAATTTTCAGTGCGACCCGCCTCCGGACAGGCTCCTCCTGTTCAGCCATGTAAACCACTCCGCATCCGCCCTCACCAATCTGTTGTAGCAGCTTGTAATGGCCAATGCGGTCGCCCGGTCTTTCTCCCGCCGGAAACGCTTGAGCTGCTCCTGCTGGCCTGTCCGCAGCCGGTCTTCCAAGGAAGTCGCCTGCCTGTTCGTAAGCCTGTAGCAAGGCTTCTACTCGTCGGCGGAACTCGACGTCTGCCTTACAAGCCTTGTCCAAATAACGATCGCGGTCTTCCGGCGGAAGGCGGAGAGCTTCCGTGAAGACGGCAATATCCGCGTCAGGAGCACCGTTCATTTGTCAATAGAACCTTCCGCCATGTCTCGGTTGAATACAACCTGAGAACAGATGGTGTCCGTTCAACGCTCCGGCCTGTTTCATGTACCACGACTTGCAACATGGCTCATGCGTGACCCAGAAAGGCCTGTCTACAATAGAGAACGAGATTGGGTTGGAAAAAACCCACTTTGATTTTTCGTCGGAGGGACATTTTCTTAAAGCGATGACGGCTCTTCGACGGGCTGTCGAAATGGCGACGTGCGCTTCCAAGCCGGGGGGCTTAGAAATTTTACTGCATGCGTCGGCGGCGGACTACAAGTTTCTGGCCTGAAGAGGCTTCGACCAACGCCCGAGAGTAGGACAAGGGTTGGCACCGTTCATGCCAAACAACCAAATTGTATGAGAAAATTTCTAAAGCAAGCGCGGAAGAATGGAACCCGTTGGGTTGTCCCGGTTGTTGAATACAATTTTTCAAGGTTCGCCGTAACCTTGCGGCAAATCGCATCCATATGGAAACTTACCAAACCACTCCTCGCGCCCATCAAGCGGAAGCCCCAGGCCAGACCTGCCCCTTGAACCGGGTGGAAGCGGGCGTAGCAGTCCGAATCAAAAAGTTGTGTGTGCCGCCGCACATTCAATTCCGGCTGCGTGAGCTTGGTTTTTGCGAAGAGCAAATCATCCGGCTCCTGACGACGCGGACCAATTACATCTGCCTGGTCTGCAATACCCGCTTGGCCTTGAGCGGTCAGTTAGCAAAGCTCATTGTTGTGGAGCCCCTCCAGGCTTTTGGACCAGCCTGATCGGCTTGATCCCTTCTTCTGACTTCAAGCGGGTGACGGAAGAAGGTGACGCTCCGTCGACAGAACGTCAAAGGATCGACATTTAACAGAGAGAAAGGAGCGCCGGTGAATTCCGATTCAGCCACGGATTTCCTTTAAATCCCTTGCAACGTGGGACGATCGGACGAAATCACACAGTCGTTGTGGGCTTGGCACCCGTCGTGCGTAGCTCTCAAAGCATGAAAATCAACAGCAGTGCCCCAGGTTGGTCACAAGCCCTCTTCACCAGCGACCAGGATTACGTCGTTATGCCGGAGCCAGAATTTGCTTTCGGAACGGGCTGGCGGCGCGGCGAAACTCCATCCCTAACGGACCGCAGCTTTCGCAAACGCAACCTTCAGGTCCGATCTCAGGCAGGAACCGAAGGTTTAATGCAAAGTGACATTTTCTCACGTGGATCGTCCCGGGTTTTGGAAGCTCTTGCTTGCTCCGCCGTCATTGAAGAACGCAACCGGCTGGCTCGCGAGATCCATGATACCCTGGCTCAGGAGTTTGCCGGTATTTTACTCCACCTCGAGGCAGCCACTGGGTCCGATCGAGACAAGCGGCATATTGTCTCCGAAAGTTTGACCCGCGCTAGAGAGCTTGCCAAGAGCGGTTTGGAAGACACGCGCCGCATGCTTCTGGGGCTGCGCCCAAAGTCGCTCGAAGACGCCCATTTGTCAGACGCACTCCGGCAACTCGCCGAGGGTTTTTCACGTGACTGCGGAATTAATTGTACGTTTCGAGCGAGCGGCCGAACGCAGGACCTTCCGCAGGATATGCAGGACGAATTGTACCGCGTGGCGCAGGAGTCCCTCTGCAACGTCCGCAAGCACTCTCGTGCCAGCTCTGTTTCCATTCTGCTCAGTCACAGGCCCGGCGTGGTTGTATTGACGATCAAAGATAACGGACAGGGATTTGGCGCACGTAAGCAGGAGGCCGGTGCGCAAGGATTTGGACTTTCAACTATGTGTGACCGAGCCCATCAGCTCGGAGGCAGAATGGATATCAACGGCAGGCCAGGAAGAGGCGCCAAACTCAAGGTCACCGTGCCCCTGACTGGCAAGCCCCAACTGAAAGGGAATCATCAATGAAAACGAACTCATTCCCGATGCCCCAGGAGCCCAAAATCCGGCTTCTGGTCGCAGATGATCATCCCGTCGTGCGCCAAGGAATAATGGCAAACGTGAAACCTCAACCTGACATCACCGTGGTCGCCGAAGCAAGCGACGGCGTTGAGGCCTTGGCGCTGATTAAGCAGCACACCCCCGATGTGGTTTTACTCGATTTAAGGATGCCTCGTATGGATGGCCTCGATGTGGTCAGCGAGGTCTATATGTCGAAACTACCAAGTAAGGTGATCATCATGAGCACGTTCGAAAGTGAGGAAGATGTCCATCGCTCCATCAAGGCCGGTGCTCGCGGCTATTTGCCCAAGGACTCTTCGCAGGATGAAATCCTTGATGCCGTCAGGAGGGTAAGTCTCGGGGAGACCTATCTGCCTGCGCGCATTGTGCAGAAGGTTACCGAAAGCATGCGCAAGCCTGAGTTAAGCCCTCGCGAATTGGAAGTCCTTCAATGTGTAGCGGCCGGCAAGAGCAACAAGGAGATTGGAGTGCAGCTCTTCATTGCTGAAGGCACGGTTAAGACCCATGTGAAAAGCGTGCTGGAAAAACTGGGTGCGGTCGGCCGCACCGCCGCGATAAGGGAAGCCGTCCGGCGTGGCTTAGTGCGGCTCGCCTGATCGATATAGATAGGGGTTTCCGCCTAAAGCAAGTCATGACGCGAGGACGACAATAAAACACCAACGGTCAATGGAGAAGGAAATATGACCGAAACACAGACGCCCAAACCAAAACGCGCTTCCGATCGCCAAACCGCAGCCGGCCGCCTCTTCCTCCTCGAGTTGAGCGGAGGCCGCGTCCTCTCTCTCAATCCCGCAGACCTAAAGCAAACCGTCATCGATGGAGTCGCGCGCGAAGCAGGAGGGCGCTCGGTCGATCAACTCGCTCAAGACGAAAACCGGGTAATTGTCGGGCTGCTCAAACTAAGAGGTCTGGACTCCAAGGTCAGCGTCGGCCACAGAGTCGGACAAGCCTAATTTTTATGACGATGAATGAGCATCTGCCACGTGTGGTTATCGTTGGTGGAGGTTTTGGCGGCCTCGCCGCAGGCAAGGCTCTCGGCAGGAGTCCAGCCGAAGTCGTTCTGATTGACCGCACCAATCACCACGTCTTTCAACCCCTGCTTTACCAGGTGGCGACTTCAGTGCTCGCCCCCGGTCAAATCAGCGCACCGATCCGGGGCATCCTGCGCAAGCAAAGCAACACCACCGTGATCCTTGCGGAGGTCACCGGCGTGAACAAGGAGCAGCGTTACGTCGTCGCCAACTCGTCTGATCGTTCTCAAGTCCAGATCCCCTATGACTATCTTATTCTGGCGACCGGCCAGCGCCACAGTTACTTCGGACACGATGAGTTCGAACGCTTCGCTCCGGGTTTGAAGAGTCTGGCGGACGCCGTAGCCATCCGAAACCGTGTCCTCCAGGCGTTTGAACAGGCGGAAGCTGAGGAAGATCCCAAGCGACACCGCGACCTCCTCACTTTCGTTCTGGTGGGAGCCGGGCCCACTGGAGTCGAGCTGGCCGCGGCGCTGGCTGTGTTGGTGCAGAAAACGTTGCGATCGGAATTCAGGCGGATCGATCCGCTTTCGGCTCGTATCGTCCTGGTGGACATGGCCAATCGCGTGCTGGGCACATTCGCTGAGGACCTCTCCGAGGCCGCTAAGAAACACCTGCAGCAGTTGGGTGTCGAGGTGCGGTTGGGCCATGGTGTGGATCAAATTGACGAGAAGGGTGTGATCGTGGGAGGCGAGCGGATCGCGAGCAAAACTGTGATTTGGACCGCTGGAGTAGCTCCGTCCCCGGCGGGCAAATGGCTGGGCGTGGAAACCGATCGCGCGGGACGCGTCAAGGTGCTGCCCGATCTCACGGTGCCGGGACATCCCGAGGTTTTTGTGGTCGGCGATACGGCGTCGGCTCAGCAGGACGGGAAACCGCTGCCCGGAGTGGCCCAGGTGGCGATGCAGGCAGGACGATACGCCGGAAGGTTGATCGCGAGACGCCTGTCCGGAAAAGCTGCACCGCCGCCATTCCGTTATTTCGACAAAGGCAACATGGCCGTCGTGGGCAAGGGCTTTGCGATCATGCAGAGCGGCAAGATTCATTTGAGCGGATTCTTCGCCTGGCTCGCGTGGGCAGGCATACACATCCAGTTTCTCGCCACAGCCAACCTTCGGATCAGCGTCTTTATGCAGTGGGTCTGGACGTTTCTCACGGGCCAGCGAGGCTCGCGGCTGATTGTGAACCATCACGCGACGGTTACCGATCCAAGCCCGACAAAGACGGCAAAGATTGAACCGGATTTGGCCGTGCATTGATATTCATTGGAGAACTAAGCAACTCAAACGTACCGGAAAATAATGACCACCCGGCTAGACTCGGCACCGTCGGCGCAATGGCCACCCCTCGCGTTGACAAATCATAAAAACCCCTGCGTCATTCGAACCAACGAACTTCAAGTATGGTTCCTTGCGGAGCACCTGGTGAGCGCGCCCCTGGTTACCGCCTTGTAATCGGTGGCAGACAGTAGCGTCCCGCTCTCCGCAAAGTGCGCATCCATGTCCAAAGAGTCAGCAAACGCAGGACTTCGGATCATGGCGCTGATCGAGGGTGCGAAAGGCGTACTGGTCCTGGCGGCGGGATTGGGTTTGTTTGCGCTGGTGCATCGCGATGTCCAATCCATTGTCGAGGAACTGGTCAACCATCTTCATCTGAATCCTGCGCGGAGGTTTCCTCATATTTTCCTCCAGATGGCGGGGAACCTGACTGACCGAAGACTCTGGATTCTCGCCACAGCGGCAACAGCTTATTCACTGATGCGATTCATCGAGGCCTACGGCCTGTGGCGCGGGTGGCAGTGGACGAAATGGTTTGCCGTGGTCAGCGGAGGAGTTTATGTCCCGATCGAACTCCACAGCACTTTTCACCACTTTACCTCGACTAAACTCGTCGTTCTTACGGTCAACGCGCTGGTTGTCGCTTACCTGTCTTTCCAGTTGGCCAACGAACGTTGCGACCGAACCCGCAAGTTATGGAAGCCTCCAAAGGCAGCGGCATACGGATTTTTGCTGGCAACCATTCTGCTCGCCAACGCCCACGCGGCACCTCAGGGGGCGGCGCCCTCGGAACGGAATTGATTCCCTGCCCGGATCCGTTCGGCTTCAACTGCGCTAGAGGCTAGAGCGGTGCTTCAAGGTGACGACTCTTCGACACTGCGTCGAGAGTTCGGCGTTTAGCGCCACCAAATCTGAACGGAGGAGCGCTCCTTGGACAGCGAGTTTCGTTCGTAACCCTTTAGATGAGTGGAAGGTATCAATCGCCAGCGGGCTGCATCGTGGGATTGGCAAGTCACATGCATAAAGGCAACGCGACGTAACAGTACATGACTCAGCTCATGCTTATTTTTGAACGATCCAATCCAGCAAATTTGCTGCAACGGTTTTGCCCGTTCGCTAGGTCACTGCCATGAAACGACTTCGCCTATACATCGAACTTACGAAACCGCGGATTCTGGTCATGGTCCTGGTCACGACCTCGTTTGGATTTCTTCTCGGTGGTGGAGGCTATGAGTCTCTGGCGCTCCTATTCCTCACATTGCTGGGGGTGGGGAGCGCTACAGGAGGCGCGGCGGTGCTGAACAATTATTTGGAACGGGACTTTGACGCCAAAATGGTCCGAACGTGCGGTCGAGCATTACCGGCGGGGTTGATCGAACCGTTCCGGGCGCTGGCATTCGGAGTAAGCCTAGTGCTTTTTGGGGTCCTTACACTGGTTTGGTCTGCGAATCTCCTGGCAGGCTTTCTTGTGTTGCTGGCCGCCTTTCTTTACGTGCTCGTTTACACGCCGCTGAAACGAATCACTTGGTGGAACACCACATTGGGCGCGATTCCAGGAGCGATTCCCCCGATGGCCGGTTGGGCTGCCGCGACTGGCCAGGTGGGTGCCGGCGCGTGGGCGCTGTTTGCAATCCTCTTTGCGTGGCAGCATCCGCACTTCTTCGCGATCGCCTGGATGTATCGCGACGATTATCGCGCGGCTGGATTCAAGATGCTGCCGTCCATCGAACCAAGCGGCCTCCGAACAGTCCGGCTCACGATAGGGTTCTCGTTGATTCTGCTGGCAGTGTCACTCGCGCCGACCCTGCTTGGCATGGCGGGACGGACCTATTTCTTCGGAACATCGTTGATTGGACTCTGGATGCTGGCTGCCGCCCTGGGTTTTGCGCGCGATCGCAGCCACAGCAATGCGAGACGCTTACTCAAGGCTTCCATTCTCTATCTGCCTTTGCTGCTCGGTTTCATTCTCCTGGATGCCTCTTTCAATTGGATCGGTTTGATATGAAGAGCTTTTCCCTGCCAATTGATCCTATCTGTTGCCCTGACGCCAAGGAGGTCGGGACGACCGCCTCGCGCAATGGAGCGCGGTCGAATCGAACGGTTCGCCGCGCTTCACTTCCAATTTATTGGCTGGCTACATTCATTGTAATCCAGCAAAGCGTGTTGGCTGCTGAGAAAACTGACACTGCCCTGGTCCCAAGTATCTTCGCCCCCGAATCAGCTCCAGCCCACGCTATTTCGCATCTTGCTGGTTTCGTGCTGGTGATCACAGCCGCGATCTTCGTCGTTGTAGCGGGCTTGCTCCTCTATGCGGTCGTTCGTTTCCGTCGCCGTGCAAACGATGACGGAACGGAACCGGCGCAGGTTTACGGCAGCGGTCCAGTAGAAGCTGCGTGGACAACCGTGCCTTTCCTCATCGTCCTTGTCCTTACTCTCACCACGGCGCGAGTTATCCAGGAAGTGCAGGATGCCCGCAAACCCGTCGAGGCGTTGGATGTGCAAGTGATCGGGCATCAGTGGTGGTGGGAGATTCGATACCCCAAGCTGGGCATTGTAACGGCCAACGAACTGCACGTGCCCGCGAGTCAAGGCCGGAGCCGATTTCCGACCTTTCTCGATCTGCGCTCCGCGGACGTCGTGCACAGCTTCTGGGTGCCGCGTCTGGCCGGCAAAACGGATCTGATCCCCAACAAGGTGAACTCGATGTGGATTGAGCCGGAACGGCCCGGGCTTTTCGTTGGCCAATGCGCCAAGTACTGCGGCACGCAACACGCGAAGATGCTGCTCCGCGTCTACGTCCACACACGTGAGGACTTTGACCGATGGGTGGAGCAGCAAAGGAAGCTCGCCGAGAACGATCCGACGGCGGCCGGCGGGCGGCTCGTTTTCGAGCGAACGGCTTGCATCAATTGTCATGCGGTTAATGGCACGGTGGGGAATGGACGATTTGGACCGGATCTCACGCATTTGATGAGTCGCACCACTCTCGGCTCGGGCGCGCTCACGAATTCTCCAGAAGGGTTGCGCGCGTGGATAAAGTCACCTGATCGGTTCAAACCGGGAGTGTTGATGCCGGCAATGAATCTCAACCATGGAGACTTGGATAAACTGGTGGCTTACCTAACGACACTCAAATGAATGGCACCGTAACAACTGGCGACATCAGCAGCGCGATGCCCTCGGGTGCAACCACGGCCACAGAGAAAACGGTCTTCGACCACATCCATTCCTGGCTCGTTACAGTTGACCACAAGAAGCTCGGGTTGATGTATATCATCTACGGTTTGGTCTTCTTCGTGGTTGCAGGTCTTGAAGCATCTCTCATGCGCATCCAGTTGGCCATGCCGAACAATCATTTCCTATCGCCGCAACTCTTCAATCAGCTTTTCACCATGCACGGCACGACCATGGTATTTCTGGTCGGCATGCCGCTGATCTTCGGCTTCGCGAATTATCTTGTGCCGCTCATGATCGGCGCGCGTGACCTGGCCTTCCCGCGGCTCAACGCTTTCGGCTTTTGGTTGAGTGTGTGTGGCGGATTGTTGCTCTACTTCAGCTTCATTGGTGGTGAAGGAATGGCCGGCGCCGGGAGCGCTCCGGATGTCGGCTGGTTCGCTTACGCTCCGCTCACCGGAAAAGCATTCTCGAAAGGTCACAGTACAGATTACTGGATTCTGGGCATCATGGTCGGCGGCTTCGGATCCATCGCCACGGCCGCGAACATCATAACCACGATCCTCTGCATGCGCTGCCGTGGCATGACGCTGGCCAAGATGCCCTTGTTGGCGTGGCTCAACCTCATCATGTGCGGGATGGTGCTCCTCGCGGTCAGCCCGCTGACCGCCGCCCAAATCATGCTCTTGCTCGACCGCTTCCTGGGCTCGCATTTCTTCGACACGCAGGCCGGCGGCTCCGCCACCCTCTGGATGCACTTCTTTTGGATCTTCGGCCATCCCGAGGTTTATATCCTGATTATTCCCGCCTTTGCGTTTGCCTCGGAAATCATCCCGGTGTTTTCGCGGAAAGCTATTTTCGGATACCCGGTGATGGTCGCGGCGACGGTGGCCATCGGGTTCGTGAGTGTGAGTGTCTGGGCACACCACATGTTCACAATTGGAATGACCTCAACCGCGAACACCTTCTTTGTCATTTCGACCATGATGGTCGGTATCCCGACCGGCATCAAAATCTTCAACTGGCTCGGGACCATGTGGGGAGGGAAATTGCGGTTCGACACGCCTATGTTGTTTTGCATCGCTTTCCTGTTTCAATTTCTGATTGCCGGCCTGACCGGCATCATGCTGGCGGCGGCTCCGTTCAACTGGCAACTCAATGATTCTTACTTTGTAGTCGCTCACTTTCATTTCACACTTGTAGGAGGATTTGTCATCATGATCTTCGCGGCTCTTTACTATTGGTTCCCTAAAGCCACCGGACGTCTCTTCAGCGAGAAGTTGGGTAAATGGCACTTCTGGTTGTTCGTGCTCGGTTTCCACATGACCTTCGATACGATGCACATTCCCGGCATCCTGGGTATGCCCCGACGCATCTACACCTACGAGGCCGGACGCGGTTGGGGGGTTTTGAATCTCGTGATCAGTATGGGCGTCATTCTCCAGATAGCTGGCATCCTTATCTTCGTCTTTAACCTTCTCCGCTCCGCGCGCAAAGGACGTCCGGCTGGAAACGATCCCTGGGATGCCTGGACCCTCGAGTGGTCCACGAGTTCGCCGCCGCCGGAATATAATTTCGCCGAAATCCCCACCGTCAAAAGTCGCCGGCCACTCTGGGACATCAAGCATCCAACCGACCCCGATTGGAAATACGAATGATAAGGACGCACGTATATGAATGCAGCAGCTACCACGAGCTATCTTGATCCAGCTACCGGCGCGTTAACAAATGCCGCTGCTGATGCGGAGGCCCGCCCGCGTCCGTCGAAAGGCGTGTTGGGCATGACCTGTCTCATCATCGCCGAGAGTGCCATCTTCACCATCTTCGTCGTTGCGTACCTGTATTACCTGGGCAAGGATCTCGCCGGCCCGACGCCGAGGCAGGTGCTCGAGTTGCCGATTCTCAACAGCATTTGTCTTCTGTCGAGCAGCGTGACGATTACCTTCGCGCTGCGTTCGTTGAGGAACGGCGGCACCAAAGGATTCGGTTTCTGGTGGCTGATAACCATTGCACTCGGCGCGTATTTCCTCCTCGGCACGGCGCGTGAGTGGCATCACTTGATTTACGACAAGGGCCTCACGCTCCAGACGAACCTCTTTGGCACCACCTTCTACTCGCTCGTCGGTTTGCACGCATCGCACGTCGTGGTTGGCTTGATTGCACTTTCGATGGTCATGGCGTTTGCCATTGCCGGCGCGGTCAAACAGAAACATGCCGAGCGGGTGCACGTGCTGGCGCTCTATTGGCATTTCGTGGATGTGGTCTGGATTGTCGTGTTCACCGTCGTTTACATCATCGGACGCTGACCAGGAGCAGATTTGCATGAATTCCAACGGACTAGACACAGAAGGCAAGGTGATTGAGGTTCCGGCCTCCACCGGCTGGCCGTTGGTCGCCGCGTTCGGATTCACTCTGGTTTTCGCCGGGTTGCTCACACACGTCTTGGTGTCAATTCTCGGAGCCGTCGTTCTAGGCATGGGGCTGGTCGGATGGTTTCGCCAGGTGCTGCCGGACGAGGTCCATGAATCAACGGCCCTGGAGCAGGAAGAATTGGTTCGCCCGGCCCCCAGCCCCAGGGTACGGCATCTTCAAATCGGCGAACTGGGTCATCGTGCGCGGTTGCCGCTGGAAATTTATCCCTACTCGGCCGGCGTTCGCGGTGGACTGGTCGGTGGCGCGGCGATGGCAATCCTCGCAATTCTTTACGGCATCATTGGCCACGGGAGTATCTGGTATCCTGTCAACCTGCTCGCCGCCGCTGGTTCAGCAAGAATCTCGGCGATGAGTGACGGACAACTCCTCGCCTTCGACGGCACGGGGTTGCTGCTCGCGTTCCTTATTCACGCTGCCGGGTCCGCTTTGATTGGTTTGTTATATGGCATTGCACTGCCGATGTTCCCGCGCCGCCCGTTGCTGCTGGGTGGGATTCTCGCACCGGTGTTCTGGTCCGGCATTTTATACGCCGGACTCGGAATCATTAACCCCGCGCTACAAGCGCGGATTGATTGGGCCTGGTTCATGGCCTCGCAGTTCGCTTTCGGTCTCGTGGCCGGTTTCGTGGTGGCCCGGCATGAAAAGATTTCCACGCTTCAACACCTCCCCTTTGCTGTGCGCGCCGGAATTGAGGCGCCTGGCATCGGCAACGAGAAAAGCGAAAACGAATGACAGCCACGAATTCACGTTTTTTGCCACTGGCCGCTTGCGTTGCTGCGCTTTCGTTTTGCGTCGGATGCCAACCGCCCGGCAAACCCACCAGCGCCGACATCGAACCGAAGCCGAACGAGGTGCGCGACTTCGCCCTGCTTTACCGGCAGAACTGCGCGGGGTGCCACGGTCAGGATGGAAAAGGCAATACGGCACTCGCATTGGCGAATCCGGTTTACCTGGCTGTTGCCAGTGACGACACGATTCGTCGCGTCACTGGATCCGGCATCCGTGGCTCGCTCATGCCCGCCTTTGCGAAAAGCGCTGGCGGAACACTGACGGACGAACAAATCGAAATTCTCGTGCATGAAATGCGAAAGCGTTGGGCAAAGCCCAATGAGCAGCTTGGCGCAAGCCCGCCCCCCTACGCGGCGGAGGAACCGGCTGACCCCAAAAGGGGGGCGGGCACTTACGCGGTCTTCTGCGCTGGATGTCATGGACTAGATGGCAAAGGCACCGCCAAAGGAAGTTCGATTGTGGACGATTCATTTCTCGCGCTCGCGAGCGATCAGAATCTGCGCACGACCATCATCGCGGGTCGCCCCGATCTCGGCCATCCCGATTGGCGCAATTGCTCGCCGGGAAGACCGATGACGCCGCACGAAGTTACCGATGTCGTTGCGTGGCTGGTTTCCCAGCGGAAGGCCAATCCCGGCCAGCCCTACGCAAGCACTGGGCAACACCAAAATGACCACTGAGGGACTGTTTATGCCCGATCTCACTCAAGAACCTGAAACTCCAGTGCAGCCCCCAGTGGCCCCCCGGAAGACATCGCGTCGCAACATGCTGATGACCCTTGGCATCGCGCTGAATACCTTGGCCGGCGTTTTGTTCGCAGTGCCCGTGGTCGGCTACGTATTCGGTCCGGCCAAGCGGAAGGAGATGAAAAAGGCACTCGAGTGGATAACACTCGGCTCGCTGACACAGTTCCCCGAAGGCGAAACGCGGCTGGCGACCTATCGCAATCCTTTCCTTCGCCCTTGGGATGGCGACACCAGCAACATTCCTTGTTGGGTGCGGCGGATTTCCGCCGACAAATTGCAGGTTTTCGCCATCAACTGCGCGCATCTTGGCTGTCCGGTGCGGTGGTATGCGCAGTCAGGATTGTTTCTGTGCCCGTGTCACGGCGGCGCGTATTACGCCGATGGCTCGCGCGCGTCGGGTCCGCCCCCACGCGGACTTTTCGAATACGACTACAGAATTGAAAACGGCGAACTCTGGATCAAAGCCGGTCAGATGCCGACGCTGGCATCGCCGCCAAGCCAGGCCTGTGCCGATCAACCCAAGAGGTGCTCATGCGCCTGATCAAAGACCTTGCGGAGTGGTTTGACCACCGGCTGAAACTCGGCCAGCCAATCAAGGAAGCGATGGAACATCCGGTGCCTCGACGCACCGCCAGTTGGGCGTACGTCTTCGGCAGTGCCAGCCTCACAGTGATGATTTTGCAGTTCGTCACCGGCATCTGCCTCGCGTTCGTCTACGTTCCATCCGCCGACCAGGCTTATACGAGTCTGCAAGTGCTGAACCACCAACAGGCCTTCGGCTGGTTCATCCGCGCACTGCATGGATGGGGATCTAATTTCATGGTTGCGCTTGTTCTCATTCACATGGTGCAGGTGTTTCTTTTCGGCGCTTATAAATATCCACGCGAGCTGACTTGGATCGTTGGTGTCTTCCTTTTGCTGATGACGTTGGGGATGGCGTTTACGGGACAAGTGCTGCGCTTCGACCAGGATGCGTACTGGGGCCTCGGCATTGGTGCTTCCGTCATGGGCCGAACGCCGGTCATTGGGGCTCCCCTTGTTCACCTGATGCTCGGAGGACCCATTATCGCCGGAGAAACGTTGTCCCGATTCTTTGCCATTCATGTCTTCATCGTTCCCGGCATGTTGCTCGCCTTCGTCGGCGTGCATTTGTTGATGGTGCTCAAGCTGGGTGTGAACGAATGGCCGATGCCGGGCCGCGTCGTAAAGCGCTCGACGTATCTCAAGGAGTATCACGACCTGACGCACAAAGACGGCGTGCCGTTTGTGCCGGACGCGTTTCGCAAAGACCTCGTTTTTTCGGGTTTAATCATTCTCGCTTTGGTCGCCTGCGCCGCGTTCTTCGGGCCGTTTGGTCCGAAAGGCCAGCCCGACCCTACGGTCGTGCAAGCAGTGCCCCGGCCAGACTATTTTTTCCTGTGGGCATTTGCGGCGCTGGCGCTGTTGCCGCCGGAGCTGGAGACGATCCTGTTACTGGTCGGACCCGTTATTGCCATCGGCTTTCTGATTGCGTTGCCGCTTATCTCGGGCACGGGTGAGAAAAGCTGGCGCCGCCGACCGATTGCGATCTTGGCCGTTCTGCTCATCATCATCTCGCTGGCGGCCTTCACTCAACTCGGCACGTACGCCCCGTGGTCTCCAGTGATGGACGCGTGGAGCAGCGCGCCGGTTCCTCCCAAACTGCTCGAAAATCGCTCGGCGCTTGAACGTCAAGGTGCTCTTGTTTTTCAAGCCAAACAATGCCGCAACTGCCACGCACTCGGCGGCGCAGGCGGCCAGCGTGGTCCGGCGCTTGACACTGTGGCGACACGCCTCACCGGTGACCAACTGATCCGCCAGGTCCTGCAAGGTCGAGGCAACATGCCGGCGTACGGCAAGAACCTCAGTCCAGCGGAGACGACGGCGCTGGTCGCGTTCCTTAAATCACTGCACCCACCCAACCAAAAACCTGCACAAGACGCTTCGCTGGCAAGCGTCGTGCCCGCGTCTCAAATGACTTCTGACGCGTCCAAACCGTGAGCCGATGTCACCAACAACACGAGCGATTCTCGGTTCGTGGTCGTTTGATCCGACGATTGCTTTCGGAATTGTGGTTGTTGCCATTTTATATCTCCGCGGTTGGTTCGTCCTGAACCGGACTTCCCCCGAAAGATTTTCCGTTTGGCGTGCGTTCGCGTTTGCGAGCGGCCTTGTGATGCTTTGGGTCGCTATCGCTTCGCCTCTTGACGCGTTCTCGGGACTGTTGCTTTCAGCCCACATGGTGCAGCACCTGTTGCTCTTGTCCGTTGTTCCGCCGCTGATCCTCCTCGGCTCGCCGCTTCTGCCGCTGTTACGCGGGCTGCCAAGGAAATTCGCGCGGGAAGGAGTTGGTCCATTCTTAACATGGCCGGCGATGCGTCGAGTTGGACAGACGCTTACGCATCCGCTGAATTGCTGGGTGGTGATGGCAGTGACGCTTTGCGCATGGCATGTGCCGGCGATGTTCGACCTCGCGCTCCGCTCGTCCGCCTGGCACAAGGTCGAGCACGCCTGTTTCCTGGGAGCTGCGCTCCTTTTTTGGTGGCCCGTCGTTCGCCCTTTCCCCAGTCGTCTGCAGTGGCCGCTTTGGTCAGTGCCGGTTTACCTGCTGGCGGCGGATTTGTTGAACACGGCTGTGTCTGCCATTCTCACTTTCTCGGACCGTGTGTTTTATCCGACGTATTTGGCGGCCCCACGGCTTTTCGGAACGACCGCTCTCAGCGACCAGACAAGTGCGGGCGGGATCATGTGGGTGCCCGGTTCGCTTGTCTTTCTGATTCCTGCCGCTGTGATCGCGATTCAGTACCTCTCGCCGAGCCATTTGCTAGTCCGTCCTCGAGAATTCAATTCCGCGCGCACAGTGGGCTCAGCTCTGCTTCAAATCCAAAATCCTGCATTGTCATCCGTTGGATTGTTTCGTCAGTCGAAGCCAACCTCTCTCGTCGCTCCGAAACGTTTTGACTTGTTATCTGTTCCTGTGATCGGACCGTTCCTGCGCGCAAGATCCGCCCGCCGGCTCATGCAAGGAGTGCTCTTGATTCTTGCCCTCGCGGTAATTGTTGACGGGCTGTTTGGCCCGCAAGTCAGTTCCGCGAATCTCGCCGGCGTGCTGCCCTGGATTTACTGGCGCGCGTTTGTCGTGATCGCCCTTCTAGCCGCCGGCAATTTCTTCTGCATGGCCTGTCCGTTCATGCTGTTCCGCGAGTTGGGAAAGCGTCTCGGTTTGCGCCAGCGTTCCTGGCCGCGAGCACTGCGTTCAAAATGGTTCGCGGTGGGGCTGTTCCTGTTGTTCTTTTGGGCCTACGAGGTCTTCAGCCTTTGGGACAAACCCATCTGGACGGCCTGGTTAATCATCAACTATTTTCTGGCGGCTTTCGCGGTTGATGCGCTCTTCAGTGGCGCGAGCTTCTGCAAATACGTTTGTCCGATCGGACAATTCCAGTTCGTCGCCTCGTTGGTTTCGCCGCTCGAAGTCAAAGTGCGCCAAACTGACGTTTGTGCCGACTGCAAGACGCATGATTGTCTGCGCGGAAACCAGCATCAGCGTGGTTGCGAAATGGAACTTTATCTCCCGCGCAAGGCCGGCAATCTCGACTGCACGTTTTGTCTGGATTGCGTTCGCGCCTGCCCGCACGACAACATCGGCCTGCTGGCGGTTGCACCGGGCATGGATGTGGTTCGGGACCCACAACGCTCATTCTTAGGGCGGCTCTCGCGGCGCCGTGATATGGCAGTTTTGGTGTTGGTGTTCGTATTTGCCGCATTCGCAAACGCGGGGCTGATGGTGACACCGATCTCGAGCTGGCCGGATCGCATCGCCGCGAATCTGAACCTCTCGTCAACTCTTCCAGTTACAAGCTCCTTCTTCTTGGCGCTCATTCTGGTCCCGTTTATCCTTGTTAGTGGGAGTGTTCTGGCAGGCCGGTCCATCGCGGGTATCAAAGTCCCGACCTTCGACCTGATCAGTCGCTTTTCTCTGGCGCTGGTTCCACTCGCATCAGCAATGTGGGCTGCCCATTATCTATTTCACTTTCTGCTGGGATGGGACTCCGTCTTGCCGGTTTTTCAACGGGTTCTTGGCCATCTCGGCTGGGCGGTCAGTCAGTCGAGTTGGGGAGGTGCCGGCCCCCTCCTCAGTATGAACCATCTGCGGATCCTTCAAGCGGCGCTGCTCGATATTGGACTTCTAGTGACGCTTTACCTTGGATGGCGCATCGCTCGGGTTCATGCGCCCAAGCTTCGGTCCGCGTTGGCGGTGATGGCTCCATGGGGAAGTGTGGCTGTTTTCCTCTACGCCTTCGGGATCTGGACCTGCCTGCAACCAATGCAGATGCGCGGCCTGCCGAACCTGATGTCCTAGTATGAAACGAACCAGTATCCGCGTCCAAATTTGCATCGCGACAGCCTCGCTCATCTTATTTGGCCCGCGCGATACGAAGGGAGATGGCGGGGTCATCCGGCTTCGAGGAACTCAAGGCCCCTTCTCGGTAACTTTGTTTTCCTCGCCTGACGTGGTCGCGGGCGGGCTTGCGGATGTGAGCGTGCTTATTCAAGGAAGGGAGTCCGGCCAAGTAATCTTGGATGCCGATGTGAGCCTTACGCTAAGTCCTCCTGACGGCCTGGCGATGAAACAATCGGGCGGGCTTTGCGGTTTGCCCACGGCCGCGATGCGCTTGCCTGATGGGATAAACAATCCGGCGAGCGTGCGCGCGACGCGGGAACAGGCGTCCAACAAACTTCTCTACGCTGCGCCCGTAGAGCTTGATGCGCCCGGGGATTGGGTGTTGCACGTGGTTGTTTCGCGTGGGAGTGACACTGCGCGATTCGATTGCCTCCTCCCGGTCACTTTGGAATCGGGCAAATTAACAGGCGTGTGGCCGTATGTGTGGTTGCCGCCGCTGGCTGCCGCCGCCTTTGCAGTAAACCAGTGGCTGCGAAGGCAGTCGTTGCAGAAAAGAACATCGCAACCCGCCGTAGCACAGGCTTCGGCAACCCATGGAGGCACGCGTGACGTTCTTCGTCGTGGGATTGGACCATAAAACAGCGCCGGTCGAACTCCCGGAGCAGTGTGGGTTTGATAATCCAGAGACGATCTGGTAGACCAATTCAGTCGCGAACTCGTCGAATCCCTTCGAGAATCCGCAAGGTCAGGCCTGCGAGATTAGCGCGGGCGGAATCTCCATGACTAAACCAGCTCCTGATCCATCTGAATCGCGCGAGCCGCTCCAGATTCCGAATTTTCGGCGCCTGTGGATTGCGAGGTCTGCTGCGGAATTGGCTGGTCAATTCACAACACCGCAGCGGTGCGGACGATGATCAAACTCATGAGCTCTCCGTCGCTGCAGGTGGAACTTCGGGCGAGATGACCGGCGTTGCTGAAATCTTTGTGGGCCTGCTCCTAGCCGTCGCGCTGCTGGCGTTGCTCGCTCGGAAGTTGACCATTCCCTATCCGATTCTGTTCGTTATCGGCGGATTGTTGCTGGGCTTGATTCCCGAACTTCCCCAAGTCCGTCTTGACCCGGATTGGGTCTTTCTGTTTGTGCTGCCGCCGTTGCTGTTTCCGGCGGCGTTGTTCACCTCCTGGCGGGATTTTCGGGCCAACCTCCGGCCCATCTCATTGCTCGCGATTGGCCTCGTTCTGTTCACCACGACGGCAGTTGCGTGGCTCGCGCATTATTTCATGGACCTGCCCTTGGCCGTCGGCTTTGTCCTGGGCGCCATCATTTCCCCACCCGACGCAATCGCGGCTACAGCCATTGCCAATCGGCTGAAAATCCCCCGGCGAATCATAACGATTTTGGAAGGCGAAAGCCTCGTCAATGACGCCACGGCATTGGTGGCCTATCGCTTCGCGGTTGCGGCGGTGGTTACGGGTTCGTTTTCCCTGGGGAAAGCGGGTGGACGATTCTTCATTGCGGGCATTGGTGGCATCCTGCTCGGTGTGGCGGTCGGCTGGCTCGCTGAACAGTTCCACAAACGTGTGGATGATGCGCCCATCGAAATCACCGTTTCCCTGCTGACCCCATTCATCGCCTATCTGGCGGCGGATCGCCTGGATATTTCGGGAGTGCTCGCGGTGGTGACGGCCGGCTTATATCTCGGGTGGCGAATACCCGAACTCCTCAATTTTAAGACCCGGCTCCAAGGCGGGCCGGTCTGGGAAATCGTGGAATTCCTGCTCAACGGCTTCGTTTTCATTCTTGTTGGATTGCAACTGCCGGAAGTGCTGCGTGCGTTGTCCGGCGACTCCTCTCCTGTCTCTCAGCTCGTCTGGTACGCCATGCTCATCAGTCTGGCCGTGATTATCATGCGCATCTTGTGGGTCTTTCCCGCCACCTATCTGCCGCGTTTGATCTTCAAAAGACTTTGCCGACACGATCCTCATCCCCAATGGCAGCACGTTACTATCGTCGCCTGGACCGGCATGCGGGGAGTAATCTCGCTGGCCGCAGCCTTGGCATTGCCCCTCACCATTCACGACGGTTCACCCTTCCCCGGACGGGATTTGATACTGTTCCTCACCTTCGTGGTAATTTTGGTTACCTTGGTCGGACAAGGTCTAAGTCTTCCTCTGCTCATCCGCTGGCTTGGCGTCAAAGACGATGGCTCAACGGAAAAGGAGGAACGTGAAGCCCGGCTCAAAGCCAATCGTGCGGCGTTGGCCCGGCTCAACGAGCTGGCGGAACGCGACTCCGCGAAAGCCGACGCGTTGGAAAGGCTGCGCATCGAGTATGAAGACCACATCGCCAGGTTGAAAGCGCCGACCCACCAAGCGTTGGCACTCCGCTCCGGCTCTTTTCTTCCGAATACGAACGGCTCTCGTCCGAGGCGCTCAAAGTTGAGCGCCGGACGATTGTCAAGCTTCGCAACGAGGAAGTGATTAGCGACGAAGTCCTGCGTCGCGTTCAACGGGACATTGACTTGGCGGAAGCGAGGTTGCGGCACCCTCAGCAATGAGACACAGCCACTGGATGCAGGTGAAAGCCCGGGTCCGATAGGAGATCGCGGTGACCACGCACCACCGGCTTGCTCGACGGCCTCCCCGCGACGAACCGCAAAGAACCCGATCCCATCGAAGCATCGCAGTTAGGCAAAGTGCCGATCGACCGGCTCGCGGAGATTGCTCCCCGCTGCGCATCAGTCGCGCTCGCGTTGTGGACGCAGGACGAATTATCACCGCCGGCGGCATTGCCAGTGGATTGGAATTGGGCTTCCACCTGTTGCGGCGAATTGGCTACGAGGAGCGATTCATCCGCGAAGTTGCCCGGGTCATGGAATACCATCACAGCTTTGACCTGCACCACGACGACATTGAATACGCTGCGGCCGGCAGTGGCATCGTGACCCGATGAACTCCACATTTCCCACCCACAATCCTGTCGATCCGCTCCCGAGACCTGCGCTGTGTGCGCTCCCTTCTTCGGCGCAGGCGGCATTCCTGCCGCCCGCGCCGGCTCACTCAACTCCCGCGATTGTTACTGTCGTTGTAGTCGATCTCGGCTTTTGCTTTCCCGAGGTCAAGTGAACCTGGCTCACCTCATCCGATCGGTCCGGATGGTTTTGATCAATTGTCGCCCTCCGTGAGAGGACGCAGGGCATGAGTGAACGCCCAATCAGCCACCTGCCTGCCCTGCCTGCGCGATACCTCATCCGCCGTGCGGAAGTGAATGCCTAGGAGAACGCGGGCATCGACCACATCCTGAGCCGCGTCGGAGAACCGGCTGTAGGTGCGCGTCTTCTGAATGGCCAGTGGGAAGTTGCTGGTAATTGAGAACGTCACTTCGTCCGTCCCGAAGAATTTCTCGAGCATGCGGGTGACCGAGCCGGAAAGACTGTTGGCGCCTGACGTGTACTCAGGATAAGGCGGTGTTGCGAACAGCGGCAGCCAGGCCGGGTCGCCGGCCGTCTTGGGGTTGCCGTCGTTGTCCCCTTCCTGAATGGCCGTAACGGGTCGCCAAAAGTTATAGTACTTCTTGTCGTACCAGATGACGATGGGCGCGTCGGCCATCACCAGGCTGCAGAGGGCGAAGAGCCGCGCGCTGTCGCCCAAGTTGTTGAGATGCGCATTCGCCAGGCCCTGAAGCGCCCGGTTCCAATAAAAGAACGCGTTGTCGGCATAGAAATACGCCAGGTCGGTTTGCTCCGGGGTGCGCCCGCTATCGACGAGGGCGCCCATGGCCTTCACTTCGTTGTAGTCCTGGGTATATCTGCCGCTGTTCAATTCAGGCGGCGGCGGGGCACCGAACTGGGTCGGGTCTTTAATCGTGAAGGGGGTCACCGAGCCGAGCCAGGGCACTGCCATCGGCGCGAAAGCAGGGGGCGTCGGACGCCACTCTCCAGGAGCGGTGCCGCCGACGAACCTCTCCGGGTTGGCCGGATAACTCCCGTCATTGGCCCGTAGCGCGATGATGGCGGCGGCAGCCATCTGGCCCACGCTCACGCCGGGGTCATCCTCGGCCAAGCCATTATTGGCCAAGTAGCTGTGGTAGGCGGTGTCCAGAGACGCAGCCTGTGCCGGGAAGCGGTTGACGAGCACATCATGCGCGGCACTGGCGGTGGCCGCGACCGGTGATCCGGTGGCTCCCTGGATAGCGATCGCATACGGTTCGAACCGCCCGTCATACCCTTGAACAGCGTCGTGGATCGCGGCGTGGACCGTGGCAAAGTCGAGTCCGGCGGACCCGCCCGCGCGCGCAGCGGTGGCGACGGCCTGCGAGGCAATGATATTCCAATCGACCACCGCATCGGCGTGGGCGGCGGGACTGACCGTGGTGAGACCTGCCAGCACCAGGCCGGCGGCAACGAGGGTTTGGACTCTGCAAGCCTTACGTCTCATGATTGTCTCCTTTCTTGCCAAGTGGAGTCACCTGGCTGTTGCTTTTGGTTGTTGGTTTGGTTTCAAGCCCGGCCTCCTTTCCTCGAAGGAACGTCGGGCTCAAATCTGTCGCGTTGCAAAAAGTCAACAGGCGTCCATGCGCACGCGTAGGGATAGAAGCGAATCGCGGACAGCGCGAAACGATCGCCGCCAAACGGGAGCAAGGATCAGCGTTTGCATAATTGCGTCGTGGAAGGGTCGTTCAAACCCGGGCACCTTCTGCTTATACGCGCCGAAAGCAGGAGATCTTTCATTCTCGTTTCCAAACCGGTACGGCTCCGAACGAGTCTTGGGTCACGGCAATCAATGGACAGGTTCAGGTTCCTCGTCCGGTTTTGAAAACCGGGCCCATGGGCCCTTTCCATCTACTTACTGAAGCAAACCAGGCCGGAACATACAGGGAATCGTCGAGACGGTTTGCTGTCAGGACAGATCAGGACCGCCTCGCCGGGCTTGATCAACCGAGGCATACCCCAAGAACGCCCCGTGTCACGACCATACACGAGAAGCTCCTCTTGCCTTGCCGGTCTGAGGTCCTGCCTCGTTAGCCGTGAGAATCAGATCAATTCTGAATCGGTCTCAGTAGCTGGCAACAACCACCACTTTCCCCGCCAACTCCTTGAGTTCGATGAGTTCCTTGTTCTGGTTGAACCCGTTCCATGCCTTGCCATTCACGGTGACGCTTCGGATTGGTGTCTGCCGCGGGTGACGCAACCGCAGGAGGATGGTCTGCGGAGGCGTGCGGGAAGGAATCTCGATGGTCGCGGTGATTGTGCCGTGGTCCACATCCGAGACGATTTCGTAGGCTGAGGTTCCGAAATAGGTCGGGGCGTTCTTGACGGAGATCTTCTTGCCTTGGTCAAGCCAGTGGCGGGGCGTGCTGCGGGCGATCCACAGCGATTGGCCTTCCTCCATCAGCAGCATCTGGCGGAACCGCTCCAGGAAGCAGGACTCCTCGTAGATCTTGTCGGGCGGACCGCCAGTGGTGTGCTCGCGGAAGGTGTAATCCCCAGGCATGATGTCCACGGCGTACTGGTTGAGCATCGAGCGGAGGAAGTTTGGGGCGTCGTCCGCCGCCAGATGGATGTTCGCATGGCGTTCGAGGCCGCACTGATACTGCCAACTGGCGTGTGCGAACCAGTGTTTTTCGGGATCGTAGCCTGGAGTCCGCGTGTTGACCTTGGTGTTTTCCAGCAACAGCCGGTCCTCCAGGACATCGAGGTGCCCTTGCACGCGCCGGTCGTGTGGCGACAAGAGACCGCTGGGGCTGATCAACGGGTCCGCGGATTGTACCGTGTCCCAGTAGATCGCGCCGACGTGGCCCTGGCAGCGTCGCCATCCCCAGGCGCCGGCGGCGAAACCGCGGACGTAGGGCGAAAAGGGGATGAAGGAGCGGTAGGTTCCGTCGCGCACCGGCACCACGGGCGTGAGCGCGATGGAGCGGTCCAGTGCGGTCAACAGGTCCTGGCGGTAGGCCTCCGCTTCGGCCGCCATCCGCGCGCCTTCTTTTGGATCGATCCGCGCCAGCAGTTCTGCCATGCCCTGAACGGCCAGCCAATCGTAGGCTTCCGACTCGTAGAACTGCATGTGCATCCGTTCGCTATCCGGAGTCACCACATGTGCCGGTTGCAGGCCCTTGCTCCAGAGTCGTGGTCCGCCGGGGACGTTGCTGGCCAAGAGCTGCCGCTGGCGCAGAATCCAGTCGGCGTTGGCTTTCATGCGCGGGGCGTGGGTCTTGAGCCAGTCCAAGTCGCCAGTCAGGCGGAAGTGCTCCGCGAGCGTGAACATGATCGCACCCGGCCCCATGGCGTGGACGCCGTCCATGTGTCCGCCGACACCCTCGATTCCCTCCGCGTGAGTGAGGCAGCCCCGGCCATCAGAGAAATGTCCCAGGGGCCGATCCGGCAGAGCCCAACCGTGGTGTCCTCCCGATCCTGGGACCACTTGGGGATTGGTTGGGAGACTCAGCCACTGATCCAAGCCGTCGGCAGCTTCCTTGTGCATGCCTAGAAGATCGAGCGTGCGGAGGATCATGTAGGTCTCGGACGCGAGGACGCCGAAAGGATAATCGTTGAAGCGCCAGCGCCCGTTCGGGTCTTGGGCGGATCTCCGCAAGATGTGCCACGCCCCCAGCTTCCACTGGGAGGTGAGCCGTTCGCTGGGAACCTTCACCTGCATCGCCGGTTCGAACTCGGGTTTGGGATGCGGAGGCAGCGGCGCGCCGGGCTTCATTGCGGCGACCGCTTCTTCCCAGGTTTGCTCGGCATGTTCACGCACCCGCTGTCGGATCGTCGTGCGGCTTTCGGCGGCCAGTTCCCTCACGAACCCCTTCGCCGTCCGCGCGCTCGACGCCAAGCTGAACGGCGGCTCCGAGGCGGAGGGCGGGGCTAGGGTCTGGCCCGCGGGAAGGGTGTGGAAATGCCACACCTCGGCGTTGCCCAGACTGTCGCCGTGCGGGTTGCCCTCGTGGATGCTGTCCAAAACATCCTTCGCCAGGCTCCAAACGCGGCCCCGGCCGCCGACTTCACTGATCCTCAACTCGATCAGCGTGGTGTCGCAGAAGTGATTGGCGTCCCTTGCCCCGACCACTAACGACAACGTGTCGCCGGCCTCCACCGCGATTCCCTTCGGCTGCGCGGCATCGGCGGAACCCGGAAAGGCCTGGGCGCCGCCGGTGTCGACGATGCCGTGCGTCAACGTTTGCCGGCCCGCTTTGCCCTCGTAGACCACAAACCAATCGACACCATTCCCGCCCGTCGAGTCGCCCATCGCCGCGCTGCCGTTGATGTTCACTCTACCTTGGATCGGGCTGCGCCAACTCACCACCACATCGCGGTCGGGGACTGGATGCATCGCCACGCTGCGGGCGGGAATCTTCAGACTCCCTTCCGTCCCAGATTCGCTGTCGGCGTTGACTCCAAACCAGGGGATGCCGTTGGCGGCCCAGCCGCGCATTTTGGGAACACCGGGTAAGGTGTTAAACTTCTCGTCCAACATCTGCTTCATCGCGAGAGCGGGATGTGTCTGCGTCACCCGCCGGATCGCCACCTCCTGCTTTGAGGCGCCGCGGACGAAGAAGCCGTACTCGGGGGCTAGAATCGGGCCCTGTTCCAGGTCGGAGACCTGGAACGAGAAGCTGCCCGACTTGGTCCACACCGTCAGGATCGCGCGTGCGACATCTTCAGGTTGTGCGTGATATGGCCAGACGCGTCGCCAGCGAGAGGCGCCGACGTAGAGGACGCTGAACTGGACGCCACGGCGTCGGTCGCCTGGCCGCACCGAGCGCCAGGCTTGTGCACCGGTCATGATCGTGCCGGAGTCACCGGCGAGCGGTTTTAGTTCGCCGATGATTCCGTCATAGGCCTCAATACGCCCGCTGTAGTCGAGCGCGGCGGTGGCATCGTCGAAGCCCCATTCGATCTCCAGATCCATCTTCTTCCACGCATCCGAAACAAACGCGTGGACCTCCGGTACGCCAAAGCCCGATGCCTCTTCCATTCCACGCATGGAAACCACTACGCCCCACGTGTCCACCGGGATGGTGTAGCTGTAGGTGCGTCCATCGGCTGACACCTGCGGCGGGCCCGCTTCCTTGAGTGTCCGGGCATTCCACCAAGTGTGCGCCGTGCCGTCCGTGGCGTCGAAGTAGGTCAGTGTCAGTTGTTCCGGCGACGGCCGGCGTCGAGCACCCGCAGGCCACGACAATTCGATCCGGCGCACCGGCCGGACTTCTTCCCACAAGAGTCCGCAGAGCGCCCGACGGACCGCCGGCGCCTTCACATCCACGGGCTTGTCGTACGGCAGACCCGCGTACTGCATCAGCAGGATCCAACTCTCGGGCGCGTTCCCGTCCGGTGAACGGTCCGCTCGATAGCCATACGCGCTGCCGGCGATGTCGGCCGGATGGCCGACCTGTTGGTCCAGGCGGGTCGATTCGGTTTCGCCGCCCACCGCAGTGCAGACGCACAGGACGGTCGCCGCCAAATGCAGAAGCGTCGTATTCATGCGGTCTATGACCAACGGGCATAAGAAACTAGATCGAAAGGTCGGCGGTCACAGACCGATGCTACAGTGTGTGGCCACGACGCTAACCAGGTGCCCCGTTGAGCGTAGAGGGCGTTGCATCACGCTTAAGGCTAGGCTAGCGAGAGCGGCAAGCGGGTTACTTGCCCGAAACCAACAGGTAAAGGCTCTTGTCTTCGCGCACGAACGCAGGCAGGTCATCGCCAGGGCGCAAGGTGCTCAGGAGACTTTCTTCCTCCAGGACTTCGGCGTGCGCGTGGAGTCGGTTGTGTCCCATGAGTTGGACGCCGGAGAGATATTTGGCGGCGCCACATTGCATGGAGTTGGCCATGCGGACCAGTTCCCGGAACCAATTGGGAAAACGATTGGTGAATTTGAGTTCGAGGATGACAAAGCCGGCGTAGCTGTGCACCGGTTTGGTCATCTTGGTCTTGATCGTTGAATCAAGATTGGGCTCGGAGTAAACGTCGCGGTCCATCGTCACTCGCACATCGTCGTTATCTGAGACATACGCCTCGCGCTTGTAGTAAATGTGAGATTTCGGCTTCGCCCGCAATTCCAGCATGAGCTGGCAGAAACGCTGGACCGCGACCAGGCTGGTCGGGTTCCTGCTGATCATGTGCTCGTCGCCAGGTAGATGACCGGAGAGGAGCAACGGCACGGCCTCGTGCTTGACCCCGCCGCGCTGTTTCAGGATGACATCCTTCATCCGGCGCTTGATCTCGAAGAAGACCGGCGTGTCCGGATGATCGCTGTAGTAACGCAGGCGCAGTTTATACCGATTTTTGTCGCCATTAACCGTGCGCCAGTAGATTTCCAGATTGTCCGAGTCCAGATAGAGACTGTGCACAGGATAGGAGTAGTTGGGTTTGCCCACGCCGTATTCGTCGATGGCCAGGTAACACCGGACAAAGTCGCGCACCTTCTCAGCCGTTTGCTCTTTGATGAGGTACTTCAGCTCAAACCGCGATTGCTGCATTCGGTCTCGGCGCATAGGCTCAGCCCAGGTTGGCTCGGCCATCCGCTTTGAACGTAATGGCCCGGCCGGTTGGTTGTCGTGTTCGGTTACTCTGATTCATGCCACAAATACGGTGAATTGTCGATTGCAGATCCGCCGGGTGATCCGGTGATCAACTTGCAGGCCAAGGTGCCGGATGCGGTCCTCCCAGATGAAGATCATCTCTTCCTGTAAGCAGAGTTTTCCGCGGAGCCGAACCCCGTCAATCAGCCACACTTCGACTTGATGGTCGAGCGGAAGGTTCAATCGCCGCGCCAGCTCTCGCGTTGCAACCTTGCGGTCGGCCAGCCATTTGGAATACCCGTCGGGGGCCGGCCCCGCCTCGAAGTCGAATTCACTTTGCGCGCTCATTCCATCGTCGCGGAGTCTGGCAGGCAGCAGGCGGGACGGCAATCGAATGCTTGAGGGGTCCGCGCCTTTCGGGCAGTCTCGCCACATGCTCAAAACGAAATCGCTTGTGAGCCGGCAGGACTTTCCATCCAGCATCCGCCAAGTTGGCGTACTCTTCCTGGTGACTGTGGTTTGCGGGCTGATGGGACGTTCGGCGGCGGGCGAACCGCCTGCGCCGAAGAAAGTCGCCACGGTCGAAGGCATCACCGAGTATCAATTCGACAACGGCCTGCGCCTGCTGCTCTTCCCGGACAACTCGCAGTCCAAGGTGAGCGTGAACATGACCGTGCTGGTCGGCTCGCGGCAGGAAGGCTACGGCGAAACCGGCATGGCGCACCTGCTCGAACACATGGTTTTC
>DATLUX010000544.1:0-34644 GCA_035577805.1 Verrucomicrobiia bacterium | reverse complement strand
TGCGCGCGCGGGTGATCGCCACGTAAAAAAGCCGCCGTTCCTCCTCCTCGCCTTCGGGTGTCTCCAGCGAGCGAGCGGAAGGAAACAACCCTTCCCCAAGCATGATCAGAAAAACCACATCGAACTCCAGCCCCTTGGCTTGGTGCACGGTGGAAAGGCGGACCCGTTCGGAATCGCCGCTGGTGGTTTCGCGATCGTCGGCTTCCACATTGGTCAGCAACGAAAGTTGAGTGAGGCATTCCTGGAGATTCCCCATCTGCCCCGCGAAGGTCTCCAGTTGTTCCACATCGTCCACGCGACTTTCGTACTTAGTGAAGTTCGCCTGCAGATACTCATCGTAACTGGCTTCCAGGATCATGCGGATCATCTGCGACGGACGCGCGCGCACCGCTGGATCCTCAATTTGGGAGATGAGGACGACAAATTCCGTCCAGGCGGTCAGAGCTTTCTTGGGGACCGCCGATTGGCAACGTTGCAGGGCGCTGGCCAGCGGCGCGGAGCCGGCCGAGGCTGCGGCCGGCGGCGGCGCGCGGAACGCAGCCCACAACTTCTGGGCGGCCTTGGCGCCGACCCCAGGCAGCATCAGGACCAGGCGCATGAAAGCCAGCTCGTCCGTCGGATTGGCCACGAGCTTAAGATACGCGGCCATATCTTTGATGTGGGCTTGTTCAAAGAAACGGATGCCGCTGGTGATGAAAAAGGGGATGTGATGCCGGGTCAGCTCGAGCTGAACCTCCAAGGCATGAAAATGGGAACGATAAAGCACCGCGATCGAATTGAGATTCACGCCTTCCTCGTGCAATTCCAGCATGCGCTGGGCCACGAACACGGCCTGGTCCTTACCTTCGTGGCAGACGACCAAGGCCGGCTTGGGCCCGGACTTGCGCACCGCCACCAGCGTTTTGCTGAACTGCTGCTGATTCGGAGCGATGGCGGCGTTGGCCACCGACAGGATCTCCGGCGTGCTCCGGTAATTGGTTTCAATTTTGTACACTTTCGCTTCCGGATAACGGTCGGGAAAGTCGAGGATGTTCTGGAAATTCGCGCCACGCCACGAATAAATGCTCTGGGAATCATCGCCCACCACCATCAGGTTGTGATGTTTCTCCACCAATAGATCTATCAGATCGCTCTGCAGTCGGTTGGTGTCCTGGTACTCATCGACCAGCACAAATTGGAACCGGCTTTGGTAGCGTTGACGGATCTCTTCGTCCTCGGTCAGCAGCCGCACCCAGAGCAAAAGCAGATCATCAAAATCCATCAAGTTCGCCGCCTTCTTGCGCGCGGCGTAACGTTTGGCCAGTTCGTCGAGGCGGGACGTCCAGGTCGTAAAATGCGCATACCGCCCCGCAATTAACTCCGGGATTTCGCAGCGGGTGTTGGCCGCCATGGAAAACAACTCCGCCAGTACCTCGGGCTTCGGAAACAGAGTGCCTTTGACATCCAATTGCGCTTCGCCCAGGCAGGCCTTGAGCAAGTCCACCGCGTCCTCGCGATCCATGATGGTAAAATCGGGACGGAACCCCAACTTTGCCGCATGACGCCGCAGCAGGCGCGCGCCAATGGAGTGAAAGGTGCCGCCCCAGAGCGATTGCAACTCGGCCCCCAGCAAATCCGCCACGCGTCGCATCATTTCGCGCGCCGCCTTGTTCGTGAAGGTGAGCAGGAGGATGCGATCGGGAGGAATCCCTTGCTCGATTAAGTAAGCCACGCGGTAGGTTAACGTGCGCGTCTTGCCCGAACCGGCCCCGGCGATCACCAAAGCCGGGCCCGGCAAAGCCGTGACCGCCGCCTGCTGCTGTTCGTTCAGTTCGGCCGCGTAATCGATCTGGAGATCGACCGGCGGACGGAACGGTTGCAACACGTAATCACGAGCCATGATTTGATGGTAATGGGCCGGGGGAAAAGCGGAAAGCGGAAACGAAAACCGGCGGCAAGATGGAGGGCAGCAAGATGGAGGGCAGAAAAATGGGGCCGGATCTGATTCTTCCGCGCGCGTTTACCCTAAGGGAGAGCGAGCGGTGGGTCAGGCGCCGGCCGGTGACTGGATGCGGGCGAGGTTCCGTTCGATCCGCTCGATATATTCGTTCGGACCGTCCGGATAAGGATCGTTGAGATAACGGTGCAGTCCGCCGAAGTCCTCCGTGATTCGAGGCAGGACATAGTTTGTCCAGAAGAAGGGCGTGTTTTGGACGAGCTCATCCGCGCTGGAATAGACGGCAAGGCGGGCTGCCTTGCGGCGGTCGTGATGCACCGCTTCCGCGAACTCGAGGTAAAGCACGGGCAACTTGTCCACATAATCCGGCGCGGCCATCTGGCCAAGGAGATCGGCCGTGGCCAGCGCGTATCCCAACGTGCGCTCGAGTTCGTTCCGAAATGGAATGGCATCCAGGTGAGCATTGACGCCTGTGCAACTAATCATGTTGCGGACGGCGTCGATGTCGCCCTGGGAATAACCTTGGGCGGCCATGAATTCGGCGGCGAAATCGGCGCTGCGACTCACGTGGGTAATGGTGTACTTGGCGCCCGTCCCGTCCCGGTCACCCCGTTTTTTGAGATAGCCGGTGTCATGGAATAGAATGGCCAGAATGGCCAGTTCAAACAAAGGGCCAGTGATGGGTGGTTGGGCGTCGGCGAGCTGGCGTCCTTGCAAAAGGCGAGCCAGGCAAAGCGTGCCCTGGAGGGTGTGTTCAAAATCGTGGTACCGGGCATCAATAGCCTGATAATCGCCGTACTGGCCATTGAAACAGCGTCCGGCCCATGCGAAGGCACGGCCGACAAATCCCGGATCGACCTCTGGAAACAAGCGTGTATAGATTCGTTGGACCTGGGCTTCCACTTCAGCCGGTATCCGGGTGTTGATGGGGGTAAACATGGTGCCGGGTGAGGTGCTTTTAACGTGAGGACCGGTTTTTGGCCAGCAGAAGATAAACCACCCAGGTCGGATCGGCCAGTGGTCCCTCGGCATGCTTGCTTCAGGTGTCAATTCAGTGCAATAAAACCCCTATGCCCTCCGCTCCTGCCGCCCCGGACCCTCTCACCGAGTGTCCTACGCCCTACGCCTTGCCCCGCGAGGAGCTTTTCTTTGCCCTTTCCTACATCATCCTCGGCACGATCTGGATCATTGCTTCCGATCGCGCCCTGAACTGGTTAACCAACACGCCGACGAATTCCGCGTCATTGCAGACCTATAAGGGCATCAACTTCGTTCTGACCACAGGCGTTCTCTTTTACCTGGTCTTGCGCCGAAGTTTCACCCGCCGGCGCCGGGCGGAGGCCGAATCCCAATCCGTTGCTAAACGATTCGCCTTGGCTGGCCGGGCCGCCACGGATGTCATCTGGGATTGGGACTTGACCAACAACGGCATCTGGTGGAGTGAAGGATTTCAAAAAGTGTTCGGGTACGGGAAAGAGGAAGTGGAGCCCACGATCGAATCATGGGTCAACCGGCTCCATCCAGTCGAGAAAGACCGCGTGGTGAGCGGCATCCACGCAGACATCGACGCCGGGCGGGATGCCTGGTCGGCCGAATACCAGTTTCGTCGCAAGAACGGGACGTATGCGGTGGTGCAGGACCGGGGCTACATCATCAGAGATCCATCCGGCAAACCCGTGCGCATGGTGGGTGGCATTACTGACATCACCGAGAAACGGGCGGCGGCGGAACGGTTGGAGCGCTCGCGTCGCCAGTTGCGGGCGCTCCTGGCCAAGACCCAGACCTTGCGCGAAGACGAGCGCACCCGCATCGCGCGCGAGATCCATGATGAGTTGGGCCAATTGCTGACCGCCTTGAAGATGGACCTGCGTTGGATGGAAAAAAGACTCGATGAGATGGAGGGACCCGCTGCGCGGGCGCTCCTGGAAAAGGTGGTGGAATCCGGTGCCCTCATCGATACCACGATTACCGCCGTGCAAAGGATCTCCACCGATCTGCGTCCGGGCGCGCTGGACACGCTCGGTTTGCCTGCGGCCCTTCGCCAGGAGGCCGGCGTCTTCGCGAAACGCACCGGAGTCTCGTGCACCATTCAAGTGCCCGAACAACTGGAAGGCCTGTCCCGCGAAGCGGCCACGGTCGTCTTCAGGATTTTCCAGGAGACCCTGACCAACGTCGCCCGGCACGCGCAAGCCACCGCAGTGCAAGCGTCGTTGGCCAAAAGAGATGCTCTACTTGAATTACGCGTGCAGGATAATGGCCGTGGCATCAGCGCCGCCGCGTTGGCCGATCCCAAATCCCTTGGCTTATGGGGAATGAAAGAACGAGCTTCCACCTTGGGTGGGTCGGTCGAGATTGCCGCCAACTCGCCTCAGGGCACGCTGGTGGTGCTGACGCTCCCCTCCGGCGCGAACGTCGCGAACTTTGCCGACTTGATATGAAACACGTGTTGATCGCCGAGGACCATGAAATATTCCGGCGCGGCCTCAAAGATATCCTCAAAGAAGAATTCTCCGGGGTGAAGTTCGCGGACGCCGGCGATGGCCGCGCCGCCCTGGAGGCGGCCCGAAGCCAGAGCTTTGACCTCATCCTGCTGGATATTAATCTGCCCGGTCGCAGCGGGCTCGACATTCTGCAAGAGCTCAAAACGTTCTGCCCCGACACCCCCGTCCTGGTCGTGAGCCTTTCTCCCGAGGAAGATTATGCGGTGCGCGCTTTTAAGCTCGGCGCTTCTGGTTATCTCACCAAAAAAAGCGCCACCGACGAATTGTTGGCCGCTGTTCGCAAAGTGCTGGGCGGCGGCCGTTACGTGACCTCCTCGCTGGCTGAGAGACTCGCGGCGGCCCTTACGGGCGATGCCCCTTCCGCCCCCCATGAGGCGCTCTCCAATCGCGAACTCCAGGTGCTCCGGAGAATTGCCAGCGGCCGAACCATCAAAGAAATCGCCGCAGAACTGAACCTGAGCGAGAAGACCATCGGCACGTATCGCACCAGGATTTCGGATAAACTCGCCCTTTCCACCAACGTGGAACTCACCCGCTACGCCATCGCACACCAACTGACCGATTAACCCGGCCTGCGCCTTGTCGCCGCGGTCTGCGACCGCCGACCTTCTGATCTAGTTTCTTCTAGCGCGGCGGTCATAGACCGCCGCGACAGTGGTAAGCACGCCAGGCGCGGACGCTGCAGAGCGGCAAACCCTTCGCCGCGCCCGGATGCGTGCGTCGGCGAGCGCGCACAGCCCCGTTTTCCTCTTGGACGACACGTGCGTGTCAGGAGAATTCCTGACACGCTGATTGGAGCCAGCCCGACACGCGTTTCAGCTTCCTCCCAATTGTTTCCACGTCCGCTCAGGCCGTAACGTGGAGGCATGAAAGTTCGCTCGATTCAACAACTGCCGGTGCATCGCTTCGTCGCTGAAACGTGGCCGGTCGTCATCCGTTACGTGCCGGTGCTCCGGCCTGTGTTTCGCTCCCCGCCTTGTGCGAGCTCCGGCTCTAGCCGTCTTCGGAAAAGTGTCCGTGGACAAATCCACCGCGTGAAAGCGGCGATGCCGCGTCCAGGAGGCCGGCGATGAGTGCCTCCGGCACCCGACGTCCCACCGTGCTGGTTGTGGAAGATCACGTTTCGGTTCGCCGGCGACTCTGTGACATGTTGGCCACGGAAACGCCGGTGCAAATCGTGGCGGACGTTGGCTCGGCCCGAGAAGCCATCGACGCCTTCGAACGATTTCGTCCGGATGCGGTGGTGCTGGATTTAGGTCTGCCGGACGGGAGCGGGGTGGACGTGTTGCGACGGATCAAGGGGAGCGCCCCGTTCTGTTTCGTGATCGTACTGACGCAGTTTGACGAGCCGATCTTTGCCGGGTTGGCCCGCGCCGCCGGAGCCGACTGTTTTTTTCATAAATCAACCCAATTCGAACGGGTGGCCGCGGTTCTCATTGAACTCGCGCAAGCCCCCGAACGCAGTCAGCCATGAATACCTCTACTGCCGCACTATCCACTGTACCCACCGTATCCACTGTAAGCCTAACCGGTATGAGCCCGTCCCATAATATAGTGAGACTGCCTCTAGCCAGGTCCCGGCGTGCGGCTCCCCAGCCGGCCTTGGAGGTGACCCGCCGGAGCGGGCCGGCGCGAACCCCGAAGCGGGTTCAGGTCGCTGCGCGACCAGCCACGCCGGAGCGGCTCGAAACCACGAGTTTCCCGCTGCCGTCCGCCTCCGGCGAAGGCGCGTTTGTGATGTATCTGCGCGAGATCGGGCGCGTGCCTCTCTTAACCGCCGAGCAAGAGCGGGACCTGGCTCGGCGCGTCAGGCAAGGCGACCGCGACGCTCGCGATCATATGATTCAAGCCAACCTGCGTTTGGTCGTTCGAATCGCCCGCGACTTTGAAAGCTTCGGCTTGCCCTTGCTGGACTTGATTAGCGAAGGGAACATTGGACTGATGACGGCCGTGGACCGGTTCGATCCGAGCCGCGGCGTGCGTCTGTGCACCTACGCCGCCCTGTGGATCAAACAACACATGCGCCGCGCCATCGCCAACTTTTCCCGCACCATCCGCGTTCCGGTCCACGTCTGTGAACGACTCGGGCAAATCAACCGCGCGGCCGCCAAGCTGGAGAAGATTCTGGGCCGCACGCCGACTCTAGAGGAGTTGGCCCACGAGACCGGCGAACCCATCGATAAGGTGCGAAGCCTGCGCCAAGCCATCCTGCCGACGCTCTCCCTCGAAAATGTGACCCGCCCCGACGGCACCGGATTGTCTGTCGCCGAAACCGTCGCCGATGAACGGGCCCTGCTGGCTTCCGATCAATTGGATGAAAACGACGTCCATGGCGCTTTGGGCGATGCGCTCGGCCTGTTGAACACACGTGAACAGGAGATCCTGCGCCGGCGCTTTGGCCTGGATGGCGACGAGCCGCAGACCCTCGATGATGTCGGCTTCTCCTTCAGACTCACCCGCGAGCGGATCCGCCAGTTGCAAGAGGGCGCACTCAGGAAACTCCGAATGCGTCTGCGCAAGAAACTCGAACGCGGTATCTGAGGCAGAAAAATGATCAGGCCCCCGCCCGGCCCATGGCGGTCAAGGGGCGACCAGATTGGCAGGAAAATGCCTGGCAGAAAAATAGGGGCAGGGAGATGCGGGGCAGAAAAATGGAGGGCAGAACGATGCTAATACCGCAGTGTGTTCAGCCGGCATGGCCTCGTTTTTCTGCCAGGCATTTTTCTGCCCTCGTTCTTCGATCGTCGACATGGCCAGCGGGCGATCGGCCTGCTACGCTGGCTCTCCATGAACCGTCGGGGAAAAGCGGAAAGCGGAAAGCGGAAAGCGAAAACGCGCGAATCGTCCCGCCTTCGCCTGCCGGCTACGGCGGGCAGGCCTCATCCTCGTGCCCGATCGCAATGCTCTCGCTGGTCGCTGCCTGGCTGGGCTGCCTTGGTCTTCGTCGTTCTTGCTGCGCTTTGGGTCGTGGCTTGCGGCTCGGCGGCCGCCCGGGAAGACGCCCGGACCTCGGCCGGTGCTTCGTCCGGGGAACGGATTTCTCCGGCGGCGGGCCCGCTGGACGGAGACCGTTTTTCGCTTGCGCCCATCTCCTTTTGGCAAGGGCCCAAGGGCGCCACCTCCTGGTGGTGGCAGGTGGAATTCCGGCAGGCGGAAAGAATCGGTGCGATTCTGCAGGTCGTGGGCGATCACGATTTTGTCTTTCGTAACGCACCGCGGCGATATGTCTGGCAATGGAGCGAGGACGGACTGCGCTGGCGGGATTGGACAGAAACTGCCGTCGCCAATGAGAATCGCCTCTATCGTGTCCACCGGTTGCGGCGGGACCGGACGGTGCGCGCTGTCCGGCTGCAAATTGAGGCGGCCACGGGCGATGCGCCCACTCTGCGCGAAGTGGAGTTCTTCAAGGATCGGGATGCGGTGGTGCCGTTTCCGGATTGGTTGGTGACGGTCAACACGACGCATGAACCGGCGCTCCCCGGCCATGGCCAGGAATTCATTCCGCTGGCGCGGTCATGCGCCGGTTGGGAGCGTGCTCCGGCCCAACAAATCTGGGTGAACGATTTCGATCTGGCGTTCGTGAATGTCGAGCCGCGTCCGCGTTGTGCGTTTTTATCGGGCAACTTCAAGGACTGGTGCGAAGTGGACCGGCGTTGGTGGCAGGGCACAGAACGAATTCTCAAGCGCAGAGAACTGCCGATGTGGGCTTCGTGCGGCGGGGCGCAGGCTTTGGCATTGCTCGCCACCTACGGCACCGGGCAGCCGTGGGATTGTCCACACTGCCGCGACCCGCTTCATCCCAAGACACCTCTCTACACTCACCTCGGCCACACCGTCGCCGGGCCTTGCGGCGATTATTCGGGGTGCCTGTTCGAACGCGGCCCTCACTGGATCCAGACCGTGACGGCAGATCCTGTCTTTCGCGGATTGCCTGGCGAGATTCAGCTAATGGAAAGCCACTGCGGCCAAATTCAGTGGGTGCCGAAGGGCTGGCAATTGGTGGCCACGGCCGGCCAGGGGACCCAGACAAAGATCCAGTGCTTGCGCCTGCAGGGTGCGCCCATTTACGCCGCGCAATTTCACGTCGAGATGGCGGGCACACCGCAGACCTCACAGCGCATCATGGCCAACTTCCTCGAACTAGCCAGACAACACCCACAGACGGGCCCCGCTGGGAGGGCCCCCAGATAAGCAGGGATGGGAGGCCCGCAGATTCCTTTTCAGATTGCAGCCCCGTAGCCGCCGCCGTCCTCCGCATTCCGCCCTGGAAACTTTCCGCTTTCCGCTTTGCCGAATTTGTAGAAGATCGCCGCGGCTGTGGCGGACAACCAGCCGGGTCGTTGACTCAACAAAACCGCATGAAGACACCTGCATTAACCGATCTCGCCTGTCGCGTCCGACAATGGATGACGCGTTGGTTGGGGCAAGCGAGCGGGGACGTTGGTGTGGGGGGTGCGGCGGGTGCGGCTGTCCTGGAGGAAGAATTTAATGCTTTAGCGCTGGAGTTGTATGCCCAGCAGCTTGCCCATAACGCTGCCTATCGCGCCCTGAGCCAGCCCCAAGAGTTGGGAACAGTGCGGCATTGGCGCCTGATCACCCCAGTGCCGGCAGCTGCCTTCAAAGAACTCGAGATGACATCCTTGCCGGCAGGACAACGCACGTCGGTGTTCTGCTCCAGCGGGACGACCGGGCAGACACCCAGCCGCCACTTTCATCACGCCGAGTCCCTGGCGCTTTACGAGGCTTCCTTGTCCGCTTGGTTCCGCGTCCACATGCTGCCCACGAACGGCGTCATGCTGATGAGCCTGACCCCAGGCGTCGCGCAGGCTCCGCACTCGTCGCTGGTGCACATGTTCGAGACGGTCATCCGACAATTCGGCGGAGCCGGGTCGCGCTTTTGTGGAGAGGTCGAGCCCGACGGCACCTGGTTAGTGGACCTGGCGCAAGTGGAGAAAGCGTTCAGTGAAGCCCATCGGATAAACTGTCCGGTGTTGCTGCTGGGGACGGCGTTCAATTACGTCCATTTGCTGGAGGAATACCAGGGAGCCGGGCGGCGAATCGCGTTGCCCGCCGGTTCGCGAGTGCTGGAAACCGGTGGCTACAAAGGGCGCGTGCGCTCCCGCCCCAAGCAGGAGTTGCATGCGGCCTTGAGCGAAACGCTGGGCGTGGCGCCCGCGGCCATCGTGGCTGAATATGGGATGAGCGAATTGAGTTCACAAGCTTACGACGCCGTGGTTGGAGAAGAGTCAGGCCCGGCAGGAACGGGGCGCGTTTTCCGGTTTCCGCCCTGGGCGCGCGCGGAGATCATATCTCCGGAGACCGGCCGCCCGGTGACGGAAGGGGACGCGGGTCTGGTCCGGATCTGGGATCTGGCCAACGTCTGGTCTGCGCTGGCCATCCAGACGGAGGATCTGGGCGTACGCCGCGGAGCCGGATTCGAACTGATCGGGCGTGCGCCGCGGGCGGAACCGCGCGGGTGTTCCTTGTTGATGCAATGAAATCCTTTCATGCGAGATCCGCAACATAAGCTTCGGACGTTGAGTTTAATCTCGATGCTGCATGCGTTCACCCATGTGTATCAGGTGGCGCTACTGCCTTTGTATCTGCCGATCCAAAAGGGTTTTCGCCTGGAAAATCTGGGTTCGAGCACATTTCTGGTGACCCTGTTGATGCTGGCTTATTTCATTCCCAGTTATCCTATGGGTGTGCTGGCTGATCGAGTGAGTCGCAAAAAATTGCTGGCCTTCGGGCTGGCGATCAACGCGCTGGGTTTTTTGGGGCTGGCTTGGGCGCCCAACTACTCCGTGGCTTTGGCTGCCATGGTCGTGGCGGGTTTCGGCGGAAGCTTCTTTCATCCGGCGGCCACGGCGCTCATCGCGGGTTTGTTTCCGACTGGCACCGGCCGCGCCCTGGGGATCATCGGGATCGGAGCCGGAGCCGGCTTTTTCCTGGGCCCGATTTACGCCGGGTGGCGGGCGTCGCAGAGCGGGAATTGGCGCACGCCGGTGCTGGAGTTGGGGCTTTTGGGTTTGCTGGCGGCCGCGGTGTTTTACTGGCTGGCGGTGGAGATACCATCGACCCGAGTTGCCGACCAGGTTGAACGGTCAGCGGGTCAGGCCCGAGGGCGTTTGTTCGGCACATTCCGAGCCGGGGCCTTTTTTGTGGCCGCGGCGTTTGCGTTCAGCCTGCGGGATTTTGCCGGCAGCAGCATGGGCAGCCTGGGTTCGCTGTTTCTGCAGCAGGCGCACGGTTTTTCGGTGGATGACACCGGCCGCGCGTTGAGCGGCATTTTTCTGGCCTCGGTGATTAGCAATCCGCTGTTTGGCCATTTGAGCGATCGGGGCCGGAAACGTTGGACCTGCCTGGTGCACGCGGTCGCCGCCGTCTTAATCATCTTAGTCCCGCATCTGCCGGGCGGGCGCAGCCATCTATTTTTCCTGCTCTTCATGGCCTACGGATTCTTCTTCATGGCGAGTTATCCGATGGTGGAGGCGGCGGTGATGGGCGTCGTGGCAGAGTCGGCGCGTGGGCGGGCCTTTGGATTGTGGATCACGATTGGGGGCCTGACCGGAAGCCTGTCTCACTGGTTGGCGGGGCGCTGGGTGGAAGGGCTCGGCCCGCTCGCGATGTTTCGCGAAAGTTATTATGGCTTTTATGTGGTGTTGGCCTGTCTGCTGTTGGTCTCACTGATCGGCCTCTTCTGGCTGGAGGGAGCTGGACGTTATCGGACTCCTGCTCCCGAGCTGGCCGGCTCCGATACGTCTTGTGCTCGGGAAACCATGGGCGCGCCGCCTCTGAAATGAATCTGCCGAGCTATTTCATCGCTGATCTTCCGCCCGAAGCGGAGTTGACTCCCACCATGATCCGGGAGGCGTGCGAAACGCTCAAACGCAACCGGGAATCCTACCTGCGCGATCGCAGCACGGCTCACTTAATCCGTGTGTTGAGCGAAGTGGGCGAGAATTGGATGCAGCCCGATTATCCATTTCGCCGCCTGGCTCTGGAGAAGAGCCCGAAGGAAACGGGTTTTCCGCCCACGACGCTGGCGCGCGGGTTGGACGCGTTTTTTGGTCAATTGACCCGGCCGAATCTGCAGGCGCTGGTGGTGCAGGATTTGGGACACAGCCAACGGTTGGACGAAATGGTGACCTGGGGCGATCGAGGGGAGATCCCGGCGGCCATGGCTTGTGGCCCCGAATTGACGGCGATCATCGCTCCGGGAAATGTGCCGGCCTCAGCCTGGATGAGCCTGACCTTGGGTTGGCTGGCGCGTTCGGGGCAGTTCTTGAAATGCGCGCGGGGCACGTCTCTGCTGACCCGGCTCTTCGCGCATTCCATCCATGAAGTGGAACCCAAGCTGGCTTGTTGCGTCGAGATCGCTGAATGGGCTGGAGGCGAGCGACGCCTGGAAGATCCCTTGTTCGAGGCGGCGGACTGCGTCACGGCCACTGGCAGCGATGAGATGCTGGCCGAATTGCGCGGTCGTCTGCCGGCCCGAATCAAGTTCCTGGGATATGGCCATCGCGTCAGCTTCGGCTTCGTGGCTGAGGAAGTTCTGGTTGGCGCCGGCGCCCGCCAAGCAGTGCGACGGGCGGTGGACGATGTGGTGGCGTGGAACCAGCAGGGCTGTCTTTCGCCGCATGTGATCTTTGTGCAGACGGGCGGCGCGATCACCGCGGAGCTCTTCGCCGAAATGCTCGCGGCGGAATTGGAGGAACGCGAGAAGCTTGAGCCGCGGGGGCCCATCCCCTTGGAGGAAGCGGCGTTAATCGCGAACCGGCGCGATTTCTACCGGATCCGGGAACGGGCTCCGCGCGATTTGGATCTGAGAACCCACCTGTGGTGCAGCACCGAATCAACGAATTGGACCGTGGTCTACGAGGGTGACGCGCGCTTCCAGATGTCCTGCCTGAACCGGTTCATCTATGTGAAAGGGGTGATGGATCTGACGGATGCGCTGCACCAATCCGACGTCGTGCGGGGCCGGGTTTCCACCGTTGGGATCGCAGCCCATGAAGAGACCGCGAAGGATTTGGCACAACAACTGGCCCGCTGGGGCGTGACTCGAGTCTGTCCGCTCGGCCGCATGCAACAACCGCCGCTCACCTGGCGCCATGATGGCCGGCCGGCCTTGAGCAATTTGGTGACCTGGACCGACTGGGAGAAACAGTGAGGGGGAAAAGCGGAAAGCGGAAAGCGGAAAGCGGAAAGCGGAAAGCGAAAAAAGCGAAAGCGGAAAGTGGCCTGCCCGCCGTAGCCCGCAGGGCGAAGGCGGGAAAAGCGGAAACGGAAATGATGATGGAACTTAGAAAGACTTTTCAGTTTGAGGCGGCTCATTTGCTGCCGCATTTGCCTAAAACCCACAAGTGCCGTCGTCTGCATGGGCACAGCTTCAAAGTGGAGATCGTGGTGGGCGGGGAATGCCATCCCAAATTGGGCTGGGTCATGGATTATGCGGACATCACCGCCGCGTTCAAATCGACCTGGGAAAAACTCGATCACCATTATCTGAACGAGATTCCGGGATTGGAAAATCCAACCAGCGAAAACGTGGCGGTTTGGATCTGGCGACGGTTGCAACGGCGGTTGCCTGGTTTAAGCGAAATCGTGGTGGCGGAAACATGCCAGTCACGCTGCGTTTACCGCGGCGCCGAAGAACGGCGTGGCCGCCCGGCTTGAATCAGTTTCCAAATGCAACCCGGAGCCTGCCTGTGAACGCGCGGCGTGCCAACGCGGCTGGGGTCGCGCCCGCCGGCTCGGATGCCCCCGGCCCGGCCAACAAGTCCAAGGCGGCTGCGATTCTTTATCTGCTCTTCTTTCTCTCCGGCGCGGCGGCCTTGGGCTATCAGATGATTTGGGTGCGGATGTTCGCCGCTGGCCTTGGTCATGACGTAATCGCCTTGATTGCCGTGGTGAGCGCGTTTTTTGGCGGGATGGCTCTTGGCGCGTGGGCGTTGGGCAAGGCGATGGGGATGGGCGGCGGGCGCGTGAATTCGGAATCGGTGCGTTGGTACGGATGGTTACAGGTGATCGTGGGGATGTGGGGCGCCACGACCGCATTTAGCGTCGATGCGATCAGCCACCTGGCCCTAAGGCTGAGTGGTCCATCAACCAGCGACGGATGGCGCTGCGCGTTGGCTTTCGGGATTGCCGCCATCACGTTGCTGCCGGCGACGGCTGCGATGGGCGCAACTGTGCCGGCGATGGAGCGGGCGCTGGCTCGCTGCAACAAGGTCGGCCGCGCGGTGGGCGCATTTTACGCAGCCAACACTTTGGGGGCTGTGGTAGGGACCCTCGCGGGAGCGTTCTGGCTGATGCCATGGCTGGGCTTTCGCGGGTCAATCCTGGCGTTGGCGGCGCTAAGCACCATAGTCGGGTTCATGGCGGTCGCGGCCGGGCGCAGCGAGCGTGCTGCGGGCGCCAAGTCTGCCACCGGACCCTCAGGGCCCGCCGCGGGGCGGGGGCACCGCCTGGAGGCGCGTGCCGAAATGTCGGGCGGCAACCTGGCATGGCGGCGTCTGGCGGTTGCGGCGTTCGGGATTGGCTTTTTGGGTTTGGCTGCTCAATGGGTTGGTGTCCGGCTGCTCTGCCAGGTCCTGGAGAATACCCTTTACAGCTATGCTGCGGCGTTAGCGGTGTATTTGTGTGGAATGGCCCTCGGTGGCGCGGTTTACCAACGTTGCGGAAGCGGTTGGGCATTCCGGCGGACATTGATTTGGAGCGTGGGTGGGATGTCGCTCGCGTGGTTGGCGGGCGTTCGGAGCGCGACGGCGCTTCGAGCTTTTTACGACGCGTGCCGGGATGCGCTGGGAGACGGAATGGCCGGCGTATTAATGGCTGAGATGAGTACGGCGGCGCTGATATTTGCGTTGCCGACGTTCTTCATGGGGCTGTTGTACAGTCATTTGATCCAGGCAACGGCGCCTGTGCCGGGAGGAGTCGGCCGCGCGGCCGCCATCAACGTGATGGGGGCGGTCGCGGCGATCCCCAGCGCGGGTTTGTGGCTCTTGCCGGGGTTGGGAAGCAAAACGTGCGCCTTGATGATCGCCGCGGGTTATCTGCTGTTGTTGTGGGTCGTGCGGACGATTCCGAAGAAGTGGGAATGGGCAGCGGTGGTGCTGCCGGTGATGTTCGCGGTGCTCTGGCTGGCGCCGGCAAACCTGCAGTTGGTCGATCTCCCGCCCGGAGCGCGAGTGCGGGAGTATCGAGAGAGCGCCTACGGGACGGTGGCGGTGGTGCAGACTTCAGATGGCCATCGCAGTCTTCGCGTAAACAACCGTCTGCAGATGGGCGGGACAGCGGCGGCGCTGGCGGAGCGGCGACAAGCGCACTTGCCTTTAATCCTGCATCCGCATCCGCAACGGGCGTTATTCCTGGGACCCGGGACCGGGATCACCCTGGGGGCGGCGGCGGAACATCCGGGCTTGGAGATTGACGGGGTGGAACTGGTTCCGGCCATTGTCGAGCTGATGCCGGCGTTCGCGCCGGAAAATGGCGGCGTGTTTACCAACAGGTTGGTGCACTTATTCGCGGGTGATGCGCGTCGTTTTGTGAGGACGACTGCCCATCGCTACGATGTGGTGGTGGCGGACTTGTTCCATCCGGCGCAGGATGGAGCGGGCTTCCTCTATACCCACGAACATTTCCAGGCCGTGCGCCAATGTTTGAATTCCGGAGGCTTGTTTTGTCAATGGCTGCCCTTGCATCAGTTGGGCCGCGATGAACTCAAAGGGATCGTGCGAACTTTCCTGGCTTCCTTTCCCCGCGCCTGGGCGGTGATGCTGCATTTCAACGTCGACATCCCGGTCTTGGGACTGTTGGGCGCCGAGGCCAATCTGTGGGACGCCTCTGCGCTCGAACGAAGATTGGCGGATCTGCAGGTGCGGCCAGCAGCTCGGACCGTTGGCTTGGAACGTCCGATCCAGATTCTCGGCTGCCTGAGCGGCGACGCTGTGTCGTTGACCCGCTACGCCGATGACGCCCGGATGAGCACGGATGATCGGCCTGCAATTCTTTACTCTGCGCCTTATCACACGGCCAAACGGCATCTCCGCTCTTCCGAGGTGCTGTTGGAGTATTTGAAAGAGACCGAGAGTGATCGGGCTCGCCTGGCCCAGAGTGTGACGGGGGCATCGCAGACGTTGGTCGGACAAGTGCAAGCCTTTCTGGAGGCGCGGGACCTTTACCTGTGTGGCTTGGTGGAAGAAGGCGATGGCAACCTGACGTCAGCCATCGATCTCTACTTGGCAGGAGCGCAGCGCAGTCTGTATTTTACGGCGGCTTACGCGCGGTGCGTGACAATTATCCAAGTGATGGCCCGCGCCGATCGCGGGCAGGCGCTGGAATTGTTCCGTCGTTTGGAAGCTGCCCAGCCCGCTCAACCGCTCGGAAAACAAATCCTTGGCCCGTTGCTGGAGGAAAAACCAGCCGCCGAAAAAGCTGGCGAGCGGCCACCGCCGTAACACGGCCCAGTCTGTTTAATTAATTGATTGGGCGGATCACCTTACCATCGTTTTGCATTGTCTCACTATTTCCTCATGCCTGCCGGCTGCATCCCACGTTTGCCTGCCTTCCCGGCCTTCTCGCCGTTTCCAGTCTTCAGAAGTTCCAGTTTGGTTTCATGACCGTCTCTCTGGACACGTTGGGCTTTGTCGTAACTCTCGATGAGAAGCCGGTAGTGCGGCACAATGTGGTCCACCATAATCGCGGCGAACTCCATCGCATCGGCGCGATTCCAAGTGCTCATGATTTCTGCCAGGACAGCGTATGTGTCGATTGGCATGGCACCGGCCTGGACGCAACGAGCGAGCGTGATGTCGGTTGCCATTTTCGACCAATTGCCGGAAGCGTCGATGACGTTGAACACCTTGTAGCCAGCGGCCAGCGCACTGAGAGTCGGAAACGCCATGCAAACACTCGTCAGAGTGCCAGCAATGAGCAGGGTCTTGCGCCGCGTTTTCCGAATTGCCTCGACCCACTTCGGATTGTCCCATGCGTTGATTTGTCCGGTTCGTGGAATGTAAACCGCATCAGGATTGTATTGGTGGATCTCCGGGATCAACGGACCGTTCGGGCCATCGGGCACTGACGCCGTCGTGAAGGTCGGAATCTTGTCAAGATGCGCCACCTTCGCGAGCACGCTGACATTGTTGCGGAGAGCCAGCATGTCCATGTCCGCCACGAGCTGAAACAATCCACTCTGGTGATCGATCAGCAGCATGACGGCGTCTTTCGGGTCAATCATTGTCTTGATGATCTTACTCATACTAGCTTCCTTTGCTTTTTGTGGTTGGTTTACGACTTCATTCACCGGCGGGCGTCAGCACGCATGCTGCTCTCGTCGGAAATCTGACGAAAAATGTTTTGGATTTCAGGCGCGTTTCAGTTCTCCGCCGAATCGGCATTGTTTAGTCTGCTCGTGCGTGGTGCAGCCTTCAATCCCAATAAAGAAAAGTTATTCACCGGCAGTTTCTGCAAAACAAACCCCGAGCAGAACCCTGTTTTTCGCCAAGGGCTGAGGCGTTTCGCGATCACCTGTAAGGCCGGGATCCTGTGCGTTGTTTCGGAAGCCGTTTTGGGGAAGCGAAGCTTTTGCGGGCAGCGGCTTTCTCCCACAGGCGAAATCCTCCACGAAACGCGTTGGCGTTGTCGCCCGCGCGGCAACCCGAGGGCAGTTTATTCAGCTTCTTGGTGTTGCCTCCACCCAGGACCACCTCGTCGGGTTCGATCGCAGCAACCAGGCGCTGCACTACATCCGCTACATGGCGACGCCATTTCTTCTTGCCATATTTCTCCAGTCCTCGAATCCCAACGTAGTCCTCAAAGGTAGCCTTCTTGTAAGGCAAGTGCCCCAATTCCATCGGCTCAACGATGCCATCGACGATCAGGGCGGAGCCAAGACCCGTCCCCAGTCCCAGAAAGAGCATCTTCCCGCGCTTGTAACTTCCCAAAGCCTGCATCGCGGCATCGTTGACGATCTTGACCGGGCGATTGAACGCTCGCTCGAAGTTGAAACCGCACCACCCCTTTGCGAGATTCCACGGCTCTGCAACAGGCCGGTTCTGCAGGACAGGTCCCGGGTAACCAATGGAAACGACATCGTACTTCCAGTCCGCCACAATTTTCCGAACCCCAGACACCATTCGTTTTGGCGTCAGCGCCCGCCCGGAATCAAACTCTCGATGAGCATGCTTTCCCGTGGCCAGGACCTTGACGTGAGTTCCGCCGATATCAATTACCAGTACGTTCATGATGCGCTTCAGTCACCCACATGGCGGGTATCGCCGAGCTTGATGAATAGGAGTTCTTCCCGGTTCGGGTTCATGGGGCGGTCACCGTCAGCCTGGATCGAAATCGCGGCAGTTAGCGCCGTGGTGCGCCTGTTTATCGGGTTGGTTTCGTTTTTTCCTGAGTTGCGTTTACCTGACGGAGCAACTGCGCGTGGACGCGGGCCACATCACCCATGTAATGGTCGGCCTTAAAATCGGTGGCTGCCTTGTAAATGTGTTCGCGGGCGGCCTGAAGATCGCGTAACGCGTCGTAGTAAAGCCCGAGATAGAGATGGGCGTAAAAGAGGCGGTTGTCGAGCTCGGCGGCAGATGGCTGGTCGGCCCGGGCCGCCACCAGGACGTCCTCCGGTTTGGCGCGCCCCGCAAACAAGGCATGTACCTTCATCATGGGCACGCGGGCATCGCGTTCGATGGGGATGAGCGCAGCGCGCGCCTTGTCGATGCTCGAAGCGCGCGCAACACAAAGAAAGTGCCAGACGGCATTCTCGACATCGTACGGATTGACCGTTTGATGCAGCTCGAATTGCTTCCGGCCGTCCTCGTAACGGCCGGCGTAATAAAGGGAGATGCCGCGTTGCCACAATTGGGGCGCTTCGCTGGGCAACAATTCGATGAGTTTATCGAAATCCGCCACGGACTCCCCGAAGCGGCTCAAGCGAAAGTAGACGGCGCCGCGGTTTTGGTAGCCGAACGCGACTTTGGGATCGAGTTGCAGTCCGGCGGTGTAATCCGCGAGTGCTTTGGGATACTCGTGGAGCATGTCGTAAGCGGTGGCCCGCAGAAAGACTGGGCGATGATCCTTGGGCGTATTGTGGATCAGTTGCGTGGCGATGCGGACGGCTTCGGCGGGTTGATGCCGTTTAAGAGCGGCATCGGCTTCCTGCAGGCTTGGCAACGCCGACGGCTGACCGGTTTGGGCGAATGCCTTGGGGCACTCCACCAGCCCAAGCAGCACCGAAAACCCGGCCCATGCCGTCCAAAACCACAAACGCGAAGCGCCCAGCCCGATAACGTTCATCAACCGAGCACACTGGAATGGGCGGCTCCTGTCAATGCCAGGCAGGCTTGCGCTAGAGAGGCTTGATGCTTTTGATTTGTCATTTCCACCGTGACGGCATAAACACGCGCCCGATTGTTTGTATGAAGCCGAAGTCCACCTGGACGGTTCTGCGCCTGGCGTTGGCGGTGGTTTTTTTTGATCAGCTGACCAAGTTGTTCGTGCTGAAGTACCTTGGGTTTGCTGAAGAGAAAACCATTGTGAAAGGCTTTTTCAAGCTGGTGCACTGGGGTAATACCGGGGCGGCCTGGAGCATGTTTAGCGGCAACAACGGTTTGCTGGCCGCCATCGCCATCGTCGCGCTGTTTGTCCTCTTTCTTAGCCGGCATCATTTCAACATTCACACCTTGGGCGGGCAGATTTCGCTCGGACTCATCTTTGGCGGGATTGTGGGCAACCTCATCGATCGGTTGCTGCCCAGCCGGCGGCATGTCATCGATTTTCTCTACTTTTATGTCTACCGACGCGATGCCGAGGGACAGATCGCCAGTTTTCCCGCATTCAATTTGGCGGATACCGCCATCTGCGTAGGGGTTGGGCTGCTGTTCATCCTTTCCTGGCAAACCGAACCGGCCGATGTCGGGCCCGAAAAGAAGGGCTAAAAACTTTCGCGATGGCCCAGCGCTCCGAAAGATTTGTCGTCGAGCAATCTCATCCGGGCGAGCGGCTGGACAAGTATTTGGCCGGCCGTTTTCCGACGGCTTCCCGGGGGGCCCTGCAGCGACTGATCGAAGAAGGTCATATCCGGGTCGACGACCGCCTCGTTAAACCGACTCATCAACCACGCATTGGCGAAGTGATTTCTGTGCGCTGGCCGGAGGCGCGTCCTGCTCAAGCGCAACCTGAGGCGATCCCGTTGGACATTCTGTATGAGGACGAGGATGTCCTGGTTTTGAACAAGGCGCCCGGGATCGTGGTGCATCCTTCAGCGGGGCATGAGGAACACACCTTGGTCAACGCGCTCCTGCACCACTGCCGGGGGCGTCTTAGCGGCATCGGCGGGGTGGCTCGACCTGGCATTGTTCATCGGTTAGACAAGGAGACCAGCGGCTGCCTGGTCGTGGCTCGCCATGATCAAGCGCATCAGGCGCTGGCCGAACAGTTCGCCGATCGCACCGCACACAAAACGTATCTAGCCATCGTTTGTGGCGAAATGCCACCCGACTCGGGGGAGATCCGCGCGGCTATTGGCCGACATCCCTCCCACCGCAAGCGGATGGCGGTGACCGGCGGGGCAGGCCGCGAGGCCCGGACAAGTTACCGAGTGGTGGAAGGACTTTCAGGGGCGACGCTCGTGGAGGCGACCCTGCATACGGGCCGAACCCATCAAATCCGCGTCCATTTTCAGCACATTGGTTTTCCCGTGGCCGGCGATGCGACCTACGGCCAGCGCGCAAGCCAGCGCCTGATTGAACTGACCGGCTACGTTCCGCCGCGGGTGCTGCTGCACGCCCACAAGTTGGCTTTTGTTCATCCGCGCACCGGGCGCAAACGCAGCTTTGTGGCGCCTTGGCCCGCCGATTTTCAGGAGGCGCTCGAACGCCTTCGGCGTCAGGCCCGATAGCGAATTTAGCGAATTTGTATTTTGTATTCTCGGGCCGGGTCGGTTAGATAAAATGAGGCCGTGATTCAGGACGTGGCGTCAGATCAACTCTTGCAGAAAGTATGGGATGGAGACCGGATTGCGCCGGAGGAAGCGTTGCGCCTATACCGTTTGCCTTTGGAAGAATTAGGCGCGCTGGCCGATCGGCGCCGGCAGTTGGCCAAGGCCCAGGCTTACGACGGCCGCGGCAATCAAATCGTCACGTATATCGTCGATCGCAACGTCAACTACACCAACGTTTGCAATGTTTACTGCAAGTTCTGCGCGTTTTATCGGACGGAGCGCGACGCCGATGCCTATGTGATCACTCACGAGGAGATGGATCAGAAGATCGAGGAAACCCTGGCCTTGGGCGGCACCCAGATCCTGATGCAAGGGGGCCATCACCCAAAACTCAACCTCCAATGGTACCTCGATCTGCTCTCGCACATCAAATCCAAGTTTCCTCAAATCAATATCCACGGATTCAGCCCCAGCGAATTCATCCATTTCCGGGAAGTGTTTAATCTGCCGCTCGAAGAGATCATCACCCGCTTTGTTCGAGCCGGGCTGGGCTCCATCCCCGGTGGCGGCGGCGAAATTCTGGTCGACCGCGTCCGCCAACGCATCTCTCCCCTCAAAGCCATGAGCGACGATTGGCTGTCGGTGATGGATGTGGCCCACCGTTTGGGGCTTGCCTCCACCGCGACGATGATGTTCGGGCACGTGGAATCCGTCGCGGAACGCATCGAACATCTGGAGCGGGTGCGCGCCCAACAGGATAAAAGTAAAGGTTTCACCGCGTTCATTGCCTGGACGTTCCAGGCGGAGAACACCAAGCTCAAGGCCCCTACCGTGGGGGCCCACGAGTATTTGCGGATGCAAGCCTTGTCGCGCATCTACCTGGACAATATCCCTAACCTCCAGAGTTCCTGGGTCACGCAAGGACAGGAGATCGGCCAAATTGCGCTCCGCTACGGCGCCAATGACCTGGGCAGCATCATGATTGAAGAGAATGTCGTGAGCCAGGCCGGAACCACCTTCCGCATGGGCGTGGCCGACATGCAACGGCTCATCCGGGATCTCGGCTACGAACCGCGTCAGCGTGACAATTGGTATCGCTTGGTCAACTGACCGCCCCGGTGCCTATTTCGGCGCGCACGACCGCCCGTGAACGCTGTACTCCCTCCACCGCATTGAGCCGCCCTCGCTCGGAATGTGAGGAAGTTGTGGGAATCTTGCCGCCTGCCCCCCCGCCGCCAGCCGCGCACCTCTGCCCAGCTCCGGCATTCCACTTTTGGGTCAGCCCCCCGCTACAATCCGCACGATTTCGAGGCGATCCCCATTCTTGAGCTGGCGCTTGCGGAATTCCGATGGGACCACAGCGTCGCCGTTATGTTCGACCACGACATTTAGCGGTCTCAAGCCTTGGGCGAGGAGGAATGCTTCGAGGGAACACGGAAGTTCTGCCGGGGTTTCCCGGCCATTGGCGATCACGATGGACGAGCTCATGGCAGGCGTTCAGCGAGGCGGAGCGGGATTCTTTGTGTCTAACGTATTCTGCCGGCGTGCTTTAAATCGTGGCGTTGCTTCAATGACGCCGGCTTCTCCTCATTCAACCTGCGGTTGCTCCGCGAGGCAAGCTCATGGTTTGAGCAAAAAAAATAAGAAAATCGTGAAAGGAACCCAAATACTTCCCGTATTGATCTAGTAGGGGATTGTTGGGTTGGCAATGGTGGCTGTCGACGCCAAGAGGTGTGGCGGGGGCGTGTTGGGGGAATAAACGACCCCGCTCAAAGCTTGGGGATGGAGATCGGATCGGCGGGTTTGGGCTCGGAGGTCGCCCAAGGGAGGGGCGAGGAGATCCAAACCCGCCGGTTCCGAACCGGCGGGCTTGCTTGGGATAACCTTTCTGATCTCCCCCAATTGGAAATCGGAGTGGAAAACTCCTGTAAGATGGCGGTCAAGCCAAGGGACAGAGGACAGAGGACAGAGGGCAGAGGGCAGGGGGCGGGCAGGGCGCAACGCGATGCTGAAACTTTAGGATTTGTTCGATGAACTCGACGATATACAACAAACAGCGCCACCCGCTTCGACGCGGGTGCACTCCGATCCTGCCTTAAACCCGTCGTTAATCGCTGGTCTCCTGCCTTTGGGCAGGCCGGCGTCCTACCGGAGTCAAAAACCTGGCGGCCTGCAGTTTAGGCCGCCAGGCCTCTTTTTAAGCCTAAGACAATAGGCCTCGAACCACATTGCCGCTGACATCCGTGAGCCGAAAATCGCGGCCGCCAGAGCGATAAGTCAGCTTTTCATGGTCGAGACCAAGTAGATGCAAGATGGTGGCGTGAAAATCGTGGACGTGCACTTGGTCTTCGGCGACTTCGATACCGTACTCGTCGGTTCGTCCGTAAACGGAGCCTGCTTTGATACCGGCTCCGGCCAGCCATGAGGAATACGCCCGGGCATGGTGTTCCCGACCTTTGTTGTCGGGTTTGGCGACAAACGGCGTTCTGCCGAACTCAGTGGTGCAAACCACCAGCGTATCCTCCAGCAGGCCGCGCTGTTTGAGATCCGTCAGGAGTCCGGCGATAGGCCGGTCGACATTATGAGCGAGGCGCACGTGATCGGCCATGTCTTGATGGGAATCCCAGTTGCGGGTTGACCCCGTGTCGATCAGTTCCACAAAACGCACGCCGCGCTCGATGAGCCGGCGGGCCACCAGGCATTGCCAGGCAAACCCGACGCGAGCGCCGCGGCCGAGCCCATAGAGGGCGTGCGTTTCATCGGATTCTTCGTCCAACCGGAAGACTTCAGGCGATTCCAATTGCATGCCAAAGGCCACTTCAAAGGAGTGTATGCGGGCAGCCAGGAACGGGTCGCTGGAACGAGTGCGCAGATGGCGCCGATTAAATGACTGCAGGAGACCAAGCTCCATTTCCTGCAATTCAGCCGATTCGAGGCGCCGGGTCACGTTGGGAATCGGTTCGTCACCTGGAACGACCCGGACACCTTGATGGACGCCGGGAAGGAAGTTGGCGGACCAAATCTGTCCACCTGCATAAGGGAGGAACGGAGCCAGGACCATGTAAGAAGGCAAGTTTCGGTTCATGGTGCCAAGGCCGTAGCTGACCCAGGAGCCGAGGCTGGGCCGCGGCACGGTGACTGACCCCGTGTGAATTCCCAGGGTCGCTTCGAAATGGTCGTTGTGATCCCCGTGCATCGAACGAACCAGCGCGATGTCGTCCATGCATGCGCCCACCTGCGGAAAGAGTTCGCTGACTTCCGTTCCGGCCCGGCCGTAGGCGCGGAACTTCCAATCGGGAGCCTTGAAGAAGCCGAAGGGAGCTGTTTTTCCATGGGCCGCGGCCAGCTTCGGCTTTGGATCGAACGAATCCACATGCGACACCCCACCGCTTAGGTACAGGAAAATCACACGCTTCGCCTTCGGAGAATGGGGCGGAGTTTTGGGGGCGAGGGGGTCCAGGGCATGAGGGGAGCCGGGGCTTTCGGCAAGGCCGGACCCCGATTCGTTCGCCAGCAGGTCCGAGAGAATTCCGGGCAGCAAAAGGGATCCGCCCACCAGGGAACGGACGGCTTGGCGGCGGGGAACAGTCCGGGAATTGAGGCTCACAACAAACTGTAACTGTTTCAGACTTCGCAGTGTATCTGCGTTTTGGATCCGATGCTGGCCAAGTTATCCTTCGGATAGAGAGGCAGCAAGGCGCTTTTCGGCCCCAAATCAAACCGGGGCAATCCACTGAATGTGCCCCAACCGACCCGACGGTCCATACATTCTCCGTACGTGGCATTCTCCGTACGTGGCCGGGGCCAAAACGCCACGGTCCGGCGACACACGGTTAGTGCGTCAGTGGTTTTCTCGCGGTGACCACGCTCCGGTCCGCCGCCGTGGGTCGATGGGCCCACTTTTTAAAACCCACGTCAGCCAAGTAGCGGCGCATCTCTCCGAGCGAATAACACTTGCCTTCGCAGGAGTGCATCAACAGCGCGGAATATTTGGCGACGGGCAACGGGCCTGATTTCTCTTCGTTGATATGGGCGTCATGGATGATGAGCAATCCGCCCGGTGGCAAAGCCTGAAACGACTTGGTCAACAGTTGGAGCACAACGGGCTCGTCCCAGTCGTGCAGGACGTTTGAGAGCAGATGTAAATCGAACCCTGCCGGGAACGGTTGGCTAAACATGTCTCCGGCCTGCACCGACACTCGATCGGAAAACCCTCGTTTAGCGATGGCTCGCTGAGCGACTTGGTCCACCGGCGATTTCTCCAGCACGGTGGCGCGCAGATGCGGGTGCCGGGCCACGATGGCGCAGGCGTAAACGCCCGATCCGCCCGCGACATCCAGCAGATGCCCGTGTTCGCTGAGGTCCAGAACCCGCGCAACCGCTGGACCGAGGTACGAGCCCCGACAATCCATCGCCGCCGTAAATTGCGCGGCAAACGCGTCGTCCTCCATCGCTTTGGCCCAGTCCTTATTATTTTGGAAGCTGCCCCAATTGGCTGGACGTCCGGTGCGCAGGACGTTGACGTAATCCTTGCAGACCGGCCGATCTTTCAACGCGGCATAATAAGGTCCAAGAAACCAGGGGGAACTTGTCGCCAGATGTTCCTGGGCCAATGCTGTCAGGTGAAACTGACCCGCACGATTCTCCACCAGCCCGAGAGCAGTGAAGAGGGTCATCATGACATCAGCTGGACGCGCCGCCAGTTGATGTTCACGGCAGATCCCGGCCAAGTCCGACGGATGCTGTTCCAACCAGGAGAAGAGATCCAGATAGACAAGGGCGGCGCCCAGCAGGTCCGTCGCATAGAAACCATCCCGTAACCGATATAATTCGATCGGGTCGGTGGATGGAGTTGCCGTCAGGTCACCGGATGTCATGCAGCAGTGATACCAGGGAAAAGTCGGCCCGGCTACTTTGCAAATCAGGAAAAGAGTTGGACCCCTCCTCATGGTTGCTGTCTGATCCGGTTATGCGAAATCTCGTTATCGGGATCGACAGCGGCACGCAGTCGACCAAAGTCCTCGCGGTGGATGCTAAGAACGGAAAAGTGCTGGCTGCTGCCAATCAGTCCTATGATTTGATCCCGGACTTACCACCAGGAGCCAAGGAGCAGCATCCTCACACTTGGCGTGACGCGACCGCCGCGGCCCTGCGGCAAGCTTTGCGAGGGGCTCGCGCTAATCCGACCGAAGTGCGGGCGATCGGCATCAGTGGCCAGCAACACGGGTTCGTGCCGCTCGACCGCGAGGGACAAGTCATTCGACCCGCAAAACTTTGGTGCGACACCACCACGGCGGCCGAGTGCGAAGAACTCACGGAAAAGTTAGAGGGAACAAAGAAGGCCATCCGGCTCCTTGGCAATGCCATCCTGCCCGGCTTTACCGCCCCAAAGATTCTCTGGCTCAAGAAGCATGAGCCGAAGAACTACGCGCGGCTCCACACGGTTCTGCTGCCCCACGATTATCTGAACTATTGGCTGACCGGCCGTTGCGTGATGGAGTATGGCGACGCCAGCGGCACGGCCCTGCTGGACGTGCGCAAGCGCAAGTGGTGCGTCCCTGCGGTCGAGGCCATCGATCCGGACCTTCTGGACAAGCTGCCGGAACTCATGGCCAGCGATCAACCCTGCGGGTTGCTGCAGCCTGCCGCCGCCAAGCAGCTTGACCTGCGGACGGATGTTCTGGTTAGCGCCGGAGGAGGGGACAACATGATGGGGGCGATCGGCACAGGAAACACCCGTCCGGGGGTCGTGACCGCCAGCTTCGGCACCAGTGGCACGATCTACGCCTGCGCCGAAAAGCCTGTGCTCGACCCCTTGGGGGAGATAGCCGCCTTCTGCGATTCCACCAATCGTTGGCTTCCTCTCCTTTGCACCATGAATGTGACGGTGGCGACTGAGATGATGCGGCTCGACTTTGGGTATACCCACGAGACGTTCGCCAGCAAAGCCGCCAGCGTCCCGCCAGGTGCGCACGGCCTCCTGCTCCTGCCTTACCTGGAAGGGGAACGCACTCCCAACATCCCGGACGGCACTGGCGTCATGATCGGCATTAATCAACGGACGTTCTCCGCCAGCCATTACTGTCGCGCGGCCATGGAAGGCGTCACGCTCGGGATGAATTATGGGCTTCGGCGTCTTAGCGAGCTGGGGGTCCGCCCCGCTCAGATCCGGGCCACTGGCGGCGGTTCCAAGTCCAAACTTTGGCGCCAGATTATGGCCGACGTCTTTAATACCGAAGTGGTCACCCTTAAGGTGAGTGAAGGGGCGGCCTATGGAGCAGCCTTGCAAGCCCTCTGGTGCTGGCGCCGTGAACAAGGGGAAAAAGTTTCCATCGACGAGATTACCGAACAGTTTGTGGAACTGAACCCCGATGAAACAGCGGTGCCGGACCCGCCTCATGTGGAGGTGTACCGCGAACTGCAGGCCCTGCAGGACGATACCTCCAACGCTTTGCGCGAGATCTTCCGACGCCACCGCGAATTCGTGCTGCGGAGATAAGGCAAGTTTTGCCGAATCTGGTTGGAATTCGTCCCTGAAGTCCCCGTTCGTTTGCATTGGAGGAGGCGTTATGGCTGCGGTGCGTCGCTCCGGCCTCCGTGGCGCGGCGATCCCCTGAAAAGGAAAAGGGCAAGTTTTTTTCCCGGGTCCTTTCTGCTCAAGACCCTCCCAAATCAGCCGAAGATCGTCATGATGAACGGGTTTAGACAATCGAGAAGCCCCTGGCCGAAGCCTGTTCCCGCGGTCCGAAAGAAAGTCTGGCCAAAGTGGGGCAGTCAGGTGATGGTGACGCTGCGTGTGACGTTTCGCGATCCTTCCTGGCTGGGCAACCGCCTAGCTGCTCCTCGACGTGCGGGCCGCGCCACCGGTGGTTTGCGGCCGTGAATAGCTGCGGCGAAGGCATTCGGGGGCAGTTGATTGAGCAACAAAACGCATTCGGCTGTCTGAAGACCTGATCAACTAATATGTCGTCGTTTTCCACCGCTACGGATCTGCCTTCGGCCCGGCGCGGTTGGGGCCAGGAGATCCTGGCGGTCTGGCGCCAGATGCCAAGCCGATGGGTTTTGGTGGGCCTGCTCGGCGCATGGGTGGCGGTTTTTCATTGGCTGGGCAATTCAACCCTCGGCTACACGGCCAATCCGTCGCTGTTTGGCTGGTGGTATTGGGTTTTCACTCGGATGGGGGAATTGCCGGACGGCACTTTCGACCTTGGGGCGGTCTTGAGTGCGGATGAGGCCTACGCTTGGTTCATCCCTTTGGTCACGTTGTGGCTGTTGTGGTCGCGCCGGGAGGAATTGGTGGCCCTGCCCAAGAAGGTCAGTTGGTGGGGACTTGGGTTTTTGGCGGTGGCCGCCCTGATTCATGTGGCGGGTTATATGGTGCAACAACCGCGCGTCTCGTTGCTGGGTTTCATCATTGGGTTGTACAGTTTGAGCGGTTTGATCTGGGGAGGCGGCTGGATGCGGGCGACGTTATTTCCGTTTGGGCTGCTCCTTTTTTGCATGCCGATTGGGATGGCAGGAGAATTCATCACCTTTCCATTGCGCCTGCTGGCTACGAAGATCACCGCGGTGCTTTGTCAGGTGGTGTTGGGCATCAACATCGTGCGAGAAGGCACGCTGCTGTTCGATGCCAGCCGCACCTATCAGTACGAAGTGGCGGCGGCCTGCAGCGGGATTCGCAGCCTCACGGCGATTCTGGCATTTGCAGTGATTTACGCGTACCTCAATTTCAATTCCACTTGGCGCCGTTTGCTGCTGGTGGTGTCGGGGTTTCCCTTGGCGATTATTGCGAATGTGTTCCGGCTGGTGCTGATCATTTTGGCGGCGGAAGCCTTTGGCCAAAAGGCGGGAGACTTCGTGCATACAAACGCATTCACCAGCTTGCTGCCGTACGTTCCGGCTGTCGGCGGATTGTTGTTGCTGGGTTGGTGGCTGCGCGAACAGCGCGCGCCGAAGCCGCCGGATAAGGATAAATCTCTGAGAATGGCCCAAGCCGGCCAGCGATCATGACTCCACGCATTAAACTGGCCGGCAGCCTGGCGCTGGTGGTCATGGCGTCGACGGCCGTGGCGTTGGTGTGTCTGCATAAGATCCAGCGCCTGGGCCAGCCTGGCGTCCGGGTGGTGGCCCATCAGGTCATGCAGGACAATGGCGCCGTCATCGGCACCAATAGCATCCCGCTTCCCGAAAACGTGCCAGGCTACGAATCCAAAGAGCAACCCGTTGCCAAAGTGGTCAGCGACTGGCTGCCCAAGGACACCACCTACGCCCAGCGGGTTTATCGTGCCGCCGATCAGTTTTGGATCCAGGTGAATGTCGTGTTAATGGGGTCCGATCGAACCAGCATTCATAAGCCGGAATATTGCCTGGCAGGGCAGGGTTTCCGGACGGCGAAAGTCGAGCGTGACACCGTGCGGGTGGCCGAGCCGCATCCCTATGATTTGCCGGTGCTGAAGATGACCGTGCGACGGGAAGTGGCCACTCCAGATGGCGGGCACGCGCAACAAAGCGCGTTGTATGTGTATTGGTTCGTGGCGGACCAGCAGATCACGTCGGAGCATGGGGATCGCATGTGGTGGCTGGCCCGGGACCTCATCACTAAGGGGGTCCTGCAGCGTTGGGCTTACATTTCCTGTTTCTCGCCTTGTCTGCCGGGGAAGGAAGACGACGCCTACGGGCGAATGCGGGAGTGGATTGCCCAGGCGGTTCCGCAATTTCAACTGGCGACCCTGCCAGGCTCGGCTCTGGCCCAGAACCCATGAGGCCAACGGACCAGACCTGATTTTTATGCTGAGGCGTGACCGTCAACTGCGCACACAAGTGCACCAGCTGAAAGACGCGGCCCTGTTTGGGCTGGCGCTTTGGCTGGCGCACTTTGTCCGCGACCATGTGCCCGCCCAGATTCTGTGGTGGAATTTCCCGCCCATCGAGCCGTTTGAAGAGTTTGTCTGGATTTATTTGGTGATCATTCCGGGTGTTCCTTTGATCCTCGAGTCGCAAGGATTCTATCAGCGGCCTTTATTCGCGGCCCGCCGTGAAACGGTATGGATTTTGTTAAAGAGCTGCATTTTAGTGAGCCTGGGAGTCATCCTGCCCATCTTCCTTTTTCGGTTCCAGCTGGCGCGTTCGGTGATTGTTTTGTTCGGGTTCTTTAGCTTTGGCCTGGTGCTGGCCAACGAGGAATTGCTTCGGATTGCTTATCGCAGCCGCTTTGGCGAGTTACAGTTGAAAAAACGCGTTCTGCTGGTGGGCGCCCCGGAAGACACGCGCCGCATGCTGGAGCAATTGAGGATGCGCCGGCACGACGATCTGGAGGTGTTGGGCGAACTGGACATCAACACCAGCAGCATCGAGGATCTGGTCAAGCTGCTGCACGAGACGTCCGCCAACAGCGTCATCCTCAACGCCAAACACACCGTCTTCGGCCATATCGAACGGGCCATTCATGCCTGTGAGATCGAAGGAGTGGAAGCGTGGCTGATGGCCGACTTCTTCAAAACCCACATTTCGCAGACGACGTTCGATGATTTTTATGGGCGGCCCGTCTTGGTCTTCCGGTCGGCGCCGGAGGCTTCCTGGCAGGGCGTCTGCAAGCAATTGCTGGATCTGAGCGCGGCCCTTGTGCTGCTCATTCTTCTGGCGCTGCCTCTTATCCTCGTAGGGTTGGCCATTAAGATTACTTCGCCCGGCCCCGTCCTCTTTAAGCAACGACGCTGCGGCCTGAATGGGCGTCCGTTCACCATGCTGAAATTCCGTTCCATGGTCAGCGACGCCGAACAACGAAAACAGGAACTGGCCGCCCTCAACGAGATGGGAGGCCCTGTCTTCAAATTAACCAACGACCCGCGCATTACCCCGATCGGCCGTTGGCTGCGGAAATTCAGCGTGGACGAGTTCCCACAGCTGCTCAACGTGCTTCGGGGCGAGATGAGCCTGGTCGGACCGCGACCCTTGCCCGTCGATGAGGTTCAGCGCTTCGACGATCCCGCCCACCGCCGTCGCCTCAGCGTCAAACCGGGCTTGACCTGCCTTTGGCAGGTGAGCGGCCGCAACCAGGTCAAGGATTTCAAGGATTGGGTGCGCTTGGACCTGGAGTACATCGATAATTGGTCCTTCTGGCTTGACCTGAAAATCCTCTGGCGGACAATCCCGGTCGTGCTGAGCGGCGCTGGCGCGAAGTAGGCGCCCGCCCGGCCTCCGAGAAATGATCTTGTCGCCTGCCAGCAGACATGTAGCATTTGGCACGCGTTTGTTCAGTAGTCACAGCCCTGATGATGGAACTATGCCGATCTCAATGCCTCTACCGCCCGCGCTTGCGCTTGATGCTAATCTTGATTCGCCCGATTCCCCTCCGGCTGAAGATCTCGGGCTAAAGAACCCCATCCCGCAGCTTGGCCGGCCGACTTTGCTGGTCGTGGATGACGAAGAAGGCCCACGGGTCTCGCTCAAGGTCATCTTCGGGGACGAATTCAATATTCTCATGGCCGAAGACGGCCCGAGCGCCATCGACCTGGCCCGCCAGCACACCATCGATATCGCGGTGCTCGATATCCGGATGTCCGGCATGTCCGGGATCGAGGTCTTGGAAAGGCTGCGCTATCTGGATCCGTCCATTGAAGCGGTCATGATGACCGCGTTCGAAACCACCGATACCATCCGTCAAGCTCTTCGCCTGCGGGCCTGTGATTACCTCAATAAACCGTTTGATGTGGCCGGAATGCGGGCGGCAGTCCAGGGCGCCCTCAAACGGCGCACCCTCGGCAGTGAGGTCCGGACCAACGAAGAAAAGCTCGGCAAACTCCAGGAGGAACTGCAACAGGCCAGAATGGACCAGGAAATCGTCCGCACCCGGGGCGAAATCTACGCCAGCATCATCCATGACATTAATGGGCCCCTGACGGTCATCTCCGGGTTGCTCCAGATTATCAATCAAGGAATCGGCGACGCTTCGGGCGTGGATGGGGAAGACCTGGAGATGGTGAAGGATCGCCTCAAGCGCATTACCCGGCAGGTCACCAATTGCATCGAAATCTCCCGGCGTTACCTCAGCTTCCTGCGCCAGCAATCCAATGGTAGCGCGCGGGTTTGGACGAACCAAATCCTGGGCGACCTTGGCGAGTTGCTCCGAGTTCATCCCGCCATCCGCAATAATCAACTGCTCATCCACCCGCTGGCCGAGGACGTTGCGGTGCCGACCAACGGGACGGATCTGATCCAAATCCTGCTCAACCTCACGCTCAACGCCCTGCAGTGCAGCCCCCAATATCATCGGGTCGAAATTCGCGGCTATCTTCATTCGCAGGCGCTGGAATTGAAGATGTTTGCCGACGGACCGGAGGACCTTTTCATCAACCGGGACGGCTTGCGCAATATCGCGCCGCTGCTGGCTTTATCCGTCCAGGATAACGGCCCGGGTATTGCCCCCGAGGTGATGCCGCGCATCTTCGAGCCGTACTTCACCACGCACCCGCGCAGTCAGGGCACGGGTCTGGGTCTGAGCATCGTCCAGCGATTGCTTAAGGAATCCCAGGGAGCCCTGCAAGTCCACAGCAAACCCGGTCAAGGCACGATCTTCACCGTTTATCTCCCTGCCCATCCACCCAGCCCTAATCCCACCCTCAAGATGGAGAGTTGAGGATCGCCAGATGGGGCCTCCCAACCGGTGGCAGCTGTGGCCCTCCTCATGCGCAGAGCGGACCGGGAGGCGCGGCTGACCGTGGCGTTGGGATGACAGCCTGTTCGCAACGAACCACCACGACGTTTCGGTATGAACTCTGTCGCGCAGCGACTGCGGGCGTTCTGGAAACTGCGGGCAGCACCTGGCTGATCACCATTGCGGTAAAGTACTTTCAGGCCGGCGCCTTGGCCAAGGCGGCCGTGGCCGGCTCGGGCAGCCTTGGGCTGCTGCTTTCCCCACTGCTCGTCTCGCTGGTCAGCGCCCTCCGGTGGCCCGTCAGCCTGGCCGCCGCGCGCCTGCTTGCTCTTGGTTGCGTGGCTTTTCTTGGCGTCGCTTCGCTGCCGGTCCTCCCGGTATTTGTCGTCGGGAGTCTGCTGGGCATGGCCACGTCCGCCGCCATCATCCCATTGCTGACCCAAATGTACCAAGACAACTACCCGGAGCGGGTGCGAGGGCGGCTCTTCTCGCGCACCGTGATGGTTCGCATCGCCTGCGCGGCCGTTGTTCAGCAAGATCGCCGGAGACGCTTTGGAGGGGCATCTGGACCGAGCGCGCTGGCTCCTATTGGTGTTCGGGTTAGCCCTGGCCGTGGCGGCGTTCTGTCTCTGGCGTTGTCCCACCGGACCGATTCCTCTGGACGTGCACGGCGGGGGGAGACATCCGCTTCGGGCGATGCGGTTTGTGCGCGATGACCCGTTGTTCCGGCGGACGTTGATTTGCTGGATGCTGATGGGATTCGCCAACCTGATGATGCTGCCGTTGCGGGTCGAGTATTTGGCCAACCCTGCTTATCACCCGGCTGGACTGGCCGTGACGGTGTCCACCATCGCTTTGTTGACCGGAGTGATCCCGAATCTTGCCCGGCTCGTGCTCAGTCCGGTGTGGGGATATTTGTTTGATCACATGAACTTTTTCGCGTTGCGCATGACCCTCAACCTTGGGTTTGCGCTGGGCATCCTGGCTTTTTTTCTGACCGACTCGCTGGCAGGGATGGTGGCGGGAGCGATTGTGTTTGGGATTTCCAACGCGGGCGGAGATGTCGCTTGGAGCCTGTGGGTAACAAAGTTTGCGCCGGCGGGACGGGTGGCGGATTACATGGCGGTGCACACATCCCTGACGGGTGTGCGCGGGGTTCTGGCGCCGGTGGCGGCTTTTTATGGGGTGCAGCAATTGCCGCCGAGCGTGTTGGCGGCCCTCAGCGCGGGCTTGATTGTCGTGGCGACTGCGCTGCTGCTGCCGGAGTTGCGGGGCGGCCGGCGCGGGCAACCGGCGCCTGCCTTGGTGGAAGAGGTTTCCGAATGATTCTCCAAGACGCCGCGCAGCAAAGAGTGACTTTACTGTTGACCTGTTGAGCCGGCGCCTCCGGCTGAACTCGATCCGGGAGAGGGAGGCGGTTTGGTGGGATCGGTGATCGGCGTGACCTGGGCATGCGGAGATTTGGCGATGGTTTCCGTGCCGGCGTTTAAAGAGGCCTGTTTGTTGCGTTGAATCATGTCGAAGACCTCCTGGCGGTGAACGGGCAACTCGGCAGGCGCCTGGATGCCGATCTTCACGGTGTCCCGTTCGATGCGGAGGATCTTCACGATGATGCGGCCATCGATGACGATGCTTTCGTTAAGTTTCCGGGAGAGGATGAGCATGGCAGGTGCGGGTCGAGGTTACGGGGTGGCCGCAAACCGCGGCGGCGGGTCGGCCGGTGACGGATCTGTTTCCCCGAGAGACGCCGACCAGGCCTCCGAGGAAAGACTGACAAGGAACCGTTCCATTAAGACTACGGAGCGGCGAAGCTGGTCGTGACTCAGTCCGGCCCGGGTGCGGACCAGCTTCAATGATTGGTTGATCTCCTCCACAAGGGCGGAGACCAGAGGACGACAATCCGTGGGCAACAAGGGAAGAATCTCGGTGAACACCTCGCCTTCGGGGCGGCCCAAAGCCCAGGCGAGCTGTCGCTGGCAATTTTCGCGAGATTGGCGCGCAGTGAAGACCGCGGCGGCCTGGCCCTCCGCCACCGCGATGGAATTCAGGACCGACGAGGGGCCCGGGCCGGAGAGGACATCCTGTTGAGCCTCCAACAGGGCCAGCATCTCCCCATACTGTTGCAACTCATTGCGGAGAGAATCAATTAGCTGTTGCAGGGCGGCATTCATCGGTCCTTGACAGAGCGTGACGCCACGCCTTGAGCACCCCGATTCCCTGGAAGGGCGGGGTTTCCTTGGCGGCGCCAGTCGATGGCCATCGCCGGTGGCAGCGCGCAACTCCTAACAGTCCGGCCGCCGCCGTCGATGGTGAGATCTGACTGCCCCCCCAAAGAAGAGTGGCCGCGGCCAGATCGAAGGATGGAAGGGTTTTATGCAAAGTGCGGATCGAATTTCAGAAGAAACGATTTGATCGCTAGAATTCCCTGCGCGTGGATTTGGCAGATGCGCGATTCGGTGAGGCCGAACGCCTCCGCGATCTCCCGCAGACGCATGTCCTCGAAATAATAAAGGGCCAGGACCTTGCGTTGCATCTCGGGCAGTTCCTGCTGACGGTCCGCGATGACTCGCGCCATCTCGCGCCGGAACGTGCCGTCCAAGGG
>DATLUX010000543.1:0-2588 GCA_035577805.1 Verrucomicrobiia bacterium | reverse complement strand
TATTTAACCCCGCAGCCTGCTTCCCACAATTGGGGCGGTCACGGACTCGGAGCACAGTGCCCCCCGGAGAGCGACTAGGGGAATTGCGGTGGCGCTTTTGCGGTTCGGGGCAGCCCACGCGTCGCCCCTCCGTAAGTAAATGGAGTTTGCCGCTTTACGCATGCATGGATAGGGTCGGAGTGAACCAACCAACCACCAAAGCCAGGACCATGCATCGGACCGCTGCCTCCTTCGTCCTCTTCTCCAGCCTGTCATTGTTGAGCCTCTGCCCGGCGGCGGACATTCCCCTGGCCGCCCAGCAGGCTGCGCAATGGCGCGCGGAACATCGCACGATCGATCTGCATCAACACATCGATTACAGCACGCAACATCTCACGCGCCTCGTAAAAATCATGGATGCCGTCGGCCTGGGCATCGGCGTGAACCTCAGCGGAGGCACGGTAACAGTGGGCACGAATGGCGGACCGTCCGAGTTCCAGCGGAACAAACAGCTGGCCGACGCCTTATTTCCCGGACGTTTCCTGCATTACTTCAATCTCGATTACAAAGGCTGGGACGCGGCCGATTTTTCCGAACGCGCCGTGCGCCAGGTCGAGGAGGCGCATCGTTTGGGGGCAGCCGGGCTGAAGGAGTTCAAGCGGCTTGGGCTGTATCTCCGGGATGCCCAGGCCAAACTCATCCGGATCGACGATCCCAAACTGGATCCGGTGTGGCACCGTTGCGGCGAGCTGGGCATGCCCATCTCAATTCACGTGGGCGATCCTGCGGCGTTCTGGCGGCCGTTTAACGAAAAGAATGAACGTTGGAAGGAACTGAAAGACCATCGGAGCTGGTGGTTCGGCGACACCAACCAATTCCCGCCCCGTTTGCATCTGATCGAAGCGCTCGATCGCGTGATCGCCCGGCATCGCGAAACGACCTTCGTTTGCGTTCATTTCGCCAACAACCCCGAAGATATCGATTGGGTGGATCGCGCGCTGGACCGCAACCCGAATATGAACGCCGATCTGGCCGCCCGCATCCCTGAGCTCGGACGCCATGACCCCCGCAAGATGAACAAATTGTTCGTCAAGCATCAGGACCGGATCTTCTTCGCGACCGATTTCATGATCCTGGCCAACGATAAGATGATCCTGGGCTCCAGCGGCGACGCCGAGCGACCCACCGATCAGGACGCGGAGATCTTCTATGCCAAGGAATGGAAATGGATGGAAACGGGCGATCGCAACTGGGAACACATGACCCCCATTCAGGGCGATTGGACCATCAATTCGATTGGGTTGCCGGCCTCCGTGCTGCGAAAGATCTATTTCGATAACGCCCGCCGGCTGCTGGCCCGGTCAATGCCCCCGCCCGTCGTGCGCGCCGCCCACATCGACCGCGATTTTGAGCCGGACGGCCTGCTCGATGACGCTGTTTGGACGAAAGCGACTCCGGCCCGGTTGGAGTACGGGTCTCTGAAATATGATGCTCGCCCGGAACTGTCCACTTCCGTGCGAATTCTTTGGTCCGACCAGTGGCTCTATTTCGGTTGGGAATGTCCGTACACCAAGCTGACCGTGTTCGATAATCCCTCGGCGGAACGCGAACGGTTGGGGTTATGGGACCGCGACGTGATCGAAGCCTTCATTGGAACCGATTTAGCCAAAACAAATCATTATGCCGAATACGAGCTGGCCCCCACCAACGAACGCCTCGACGTGATGGTGAATTTGCCCGGCAAAGACTTCAACTGGGACGGCCGCGCCCAGTCCGCGGTGAAAGTGGATAAGCGGAAACAGGTATGGACGGCGGAATGGCGCATGCCATTGGAAGTGTTAAGCGCGAGCAAACCCAGCCCAGGCACCCGCTGGCGTCTGAACCTTTATCGATGCGATAAAGCCAAGCACGCGGCCCTGGGCTGGAGCCCCGTCCTCACCGGTTCCTTCCACACGCCGGAGAAATTCGGCACGCTGGAATTCGCTGAATGATGTGCCGAGCCGCCTTCCCAGACTCATCGATTTAGCGAATTCCGGTCCCGAAGATCATCGCGCAGACAACCAGAGTCACCAGCAGTACGATCGCAAACACAACCAGGGCGCCCACCAGGAAACCTAGCCTCCTGCGGAAAGGCATGGGACTCAGAAACGGGGCGATCCCGCAGCAGCCGAAGGACAGGATGAGCAGCGGCAGCGCAAAATGGCGTCCAAAGACCGAAGTGTCCCAATCCCACGATGGCTGACTGGCTTCGCTGGCGATCAAGAAGATGCACGGCACGGACACCAAACCCGCGGCGAACAGAATCCAGGACGTGGCCGTGGGCCGTTGAGGTTGAGGCGATGGTAAATCGGACGTCACGCTCTGAATCGGTCGTATTCTTTACATTTCGGGGCAAGCGACAAGTTTATTGAGTTCGATCGCGCGCGACCTACGCTCTTCTTTCTCTACCCATGAACCTCTCCTGTCTCGTAGCAGCCGACGTAAGGAGGCTCACTCTATCCCAACGCGTTCTCCGGGAAAAAGATCAGAGCCCTTCGACAGGCTCAGGGTGTACCTCGTGACCTCGGCAGCGACGTTATGATTGGTGGATTCATGCAGATGGAAGCTCT
>DATLUX010000542.1:0-29104 GCA_035577805.1 Verrucomicrobiia bacterium | reverse complement strand
CAGTCTGGCGGAGGCGCTGGATTACTTGGAAGCCGATCACGACTTCCTGTTGAAGGGCGACGTGTTCACTCGGGATTTCCTGGAGATGTGGGTTTCGCACAAGCGCAAGGAACATGATGCCCTGCGTCTGCGGCCCCATCCTTACGAGTTCTTCCTTTATTACGACGTGTAAAGCGTTGAAGGGTTCAAAGGGCGCGCCTGCATGCAGGCGGACGGGTTTGGCCTGCCTGCGGTAGCGGTGGTAGCGGTGGTAGCGGTGGTAGCGGCGGTCTTGTACCTTTTAGCGCGCGACGGAGCGCGGCGTTTACGCCGCTTCAATGTGCGGCGGGTCGGCCGCGGTGGGAGTTGCAAGCGGTTGCTCCGATTCCCAACTTGAAGCGGGCTGAAGCCCGCGTTCCGGGAACGCTAAACACGTACGCGGTCTTTGACCGGCGCGCGGGAAGAAGCTAGATCAGAAGGTCGGCGGTCGCAGACCGCCGCTACAGCGTCCCGTCACGATTTATGAGTGACCGTTTTATGAGCGACCGTTGTCTGCCCAGCGCGAGAGTCGGGTTTAAGGACGAGGCAAAAAAGGCCGAGTTGAGGCCTGTGAATAACTCGTGAACAAAAGTTAATATGTTGTCCTCGTCATGCGACCGGCCTTTCCCTAAAAAGTGCCCTCGCATCCTGGAGTTCACCTTTGCGTGAGGCACGCGCTGGCCTTTGTGACTCTGAATGTGTCGGATTCGAACCTAAGTGTTTCATTTACAGTCCTTTTTAGTCAGATAACAATGGATGATACGATTGTTTTTGGGCGGGCCCAGGTTAGGCCATGGATGGTCGAAAGGGCCGCGGGGCGAGGGGTCACTGAAGACCGTGTTACAGATGACCGTCAACGACAGGTGAATAAATCCCTGGAAAACGGAATTGGAAACGGGAAACCCATGCAAGCTTCTGCTCAAAGAATCTGGGCTGCGGCGCAGCAATTTCTGCGGTCGATGCTCAACAATAGTGAGATTTATAATCTCTGGTTTGCGCCACTTCGGGCCACCATGTTGGATGGCGACCTGCTGACCATCGAGGTGGCTAATGAATTCTGTGAAGTCTGGCTCAAGGATAATTACCTGGACCTATTAAGGGAGGTGTTGGCCTTGGCCTCCGGCCGGACTCTGGAGGTGGCGTTCCAGGTCAACCCCGCTGCGGCCGCGGGCCTGGGCAAGCCGGGTGAGCCGGCCTTGGCTGAAAAGGCCTCCCTGGCGGAGGATCCACACCCGGAGCGGGTGGGGGGCGTGGCACGGGAATTCCCGTTTAACCCAAAGAACACATTCGACACGTTCGTCGTAGGCAACAACAACACCTTCGCGCATGCGGCCGCGATCGCCGTGGCGCAGGCTCCGGGCAAGTCCTACAATCCTCTGTTCCTCTACGGGGGCGTCGGCTTGGGCAAAACCCATTTGTTGCACGCCATCGGACAGCACGTGCCGAAACACAAGAAACACGCGCGCGTGACTTATGTGTCCACAGAGAAGTTCACCAACGAATTCATCGACGCCATCCAGAACAATCAACTGGTCCGTTTTCGCCGCAAGTATCGCCAGAGTGATGTGTTCTTAATCGACGATATCCAGTTTCTGGCCGGCAAAGAACGCATCCAGGAGGAGTTCTTTCACACTTTCAACACGCTCCACGAAGCCCGCAAACAAATCGTGCTTTCCTGCGACCGGCCCGCCAGTGAAATCCAGGGACTCGAGCAACGGCTGATTTCCCGTTTCGAGTGGGGCCTGGTGACAGACTTGCAGCCGCCTGATGTGGAAACGCGTCTCGCCATCCTCCGGAAAAAGGAAAAACTCATGGGCGTCGAACTGCCCAACGAGATCGTCGAATTCCTCGCTCAACGCATCCGCACCAATGTTCGAAGGCTGGAAGGCGCCCTCGTTCGGGTCACGTCCTTCGCGTCTTTGACGGGCCGCAAATTGACCCTTGAGGTGGTGGAAGGCTTGCTGCGGGAGATCCTGCACGAAGAAGGGCGTTTCACCATCAACATCGACACGATCCAAAAGAAAGTAGCCGAACATTTTGACATCCGCTTGGCCGACATGACGAGCAAACGGCGTCCCGAACACATTGCCTTCCCGCGCCAGGTCGCCATGTATCTTTCCAGGCACATGACGGAAAGCTCGCTCAATACGATCGGAGAAGCATTCGGCGGTCGGGACCACGGCACCGTTCTCCACGCCTGCCGGCTGGTGAAAGACCGGATGCAAATCGATCCCCAGGTCCGTCAAGTGGTGAGCTATCTGGAAAAACAGCTCATGCGCTGACCAGGCGGGCAACCTTTACCGGCGTTCCAGGCATTCGGGGCAAATCCCGTGGCTGAAGGTAGCCTCGGTATTATTCCTTAAGTAAAATTCAAGCTGTTCCCATGCCCCGCGATCGCTTGCAACGTCGAGCCAACCGCAATCCCCGCCGACACGGCCAGATGCGCCCCCAGCGAAAAAGGCGTCGCTGGACTAACTGCATCCCACAAATTGGCCAGAAAGGCTCCTACCCAAATCCCCGGCCAGACACGGCGCCCGGCCAACAGCAGCGCGGCCAGGGCGATTCCCGAAGGGGGCCACACTGCGGTGGCCTTGTTCTCCGGTGGCATCGCGAGGGTCAGGCCGAGCCTCGCTGTGATGACGTATAGCGCCGCGATGAGGAGGATCAACAACCACGTGGTCGCCCGCGCAGGCGACGGTCGGAGGCTGGACATAATGCGTTATTCGACGACAGGCCAGCAACTGGCCGACAGCCAGCACGATTTGATCGACCGTTTCGGGCTTGTCAATGATGGCGCACGCGCCGGCGGCCAGAGCCGGGGCGTCCAGTTTCCGGTTCCGCGTTTCTCACAGGCCGGCGCGGAGCAACTCGCCGGTCCAAACCAAATCAAAGTCCGCGCTGAATAATATATTTAAGGAGATCGGCGACGCGGCAGCTGTAACCCCACTCGTTGTCGTACCAGCTTACTAACTTGAAGAAACGCTTGTTCAGCTCGATGCCGGAGCCTTCATCGTAGATGGACGAGGCGGCGGAATGCACAAAATCGGTGCTCACCACTTCGTCGGAAGTAGTCTCGAGGATGCCCTTCAGATACGTTTGGCTGGCTTTCTTCATGGCCGCCGAGATTTCCGCGTAAGTGGTGTCTTTGACGGTGCGGACGGTAAGATCAACGCAGGAGACCGTGGGCGTGGGCACACGAAGAGACATGCCGGTGAGCTTGCCTTTGACTTCGGGACAAACCAAGCCAACGGCCTTGGCCGCGCCGGTCGTTGAGGGAATGATGTTGATGGCAGCCGAGCGTCCGCCTTTCCAATCCTTTTTGCTGGGCCCATCGACGGTCTTCTGGGTGGCCGTGTAGGAGTGGATCGTGGTCATGAGCCCTTCTTCAATGCCGAAACCTTCCTTGAGCAGGACATGAACCAGCGGCGCCAGGCAATTGGTGGTGCAGGAGGCGTTGGAGATGATGTGATGGTTGGCGCGATCATACTTCTCGTGATTCACGCCCATCACAATGGTGATGTCTTCGCCTTTGCCGGGTGCGGAGATAATCACTTTCCTGGCGCCGGCCACAAGGTGGCCTTTGGCCTTCTCGGCTTCCGTAAAGAGCCCGGTCGATTCGATCACGAGTTCGACCCCGAGTTTTTTCCAGGGCAGTTCGGCGGGCATTTTCGCGCTGACCACCAGGATCTCGCGGCCATTGACGATCAATACATCGTCTTCGGGCTTGTCGGGGTGAGACTTCTTTGAGCCCACCTCTCCTTGAAAACGGCCCTGCGTGGAATCGTATTTGAGAAGATACGCCAGGTTATCGGCCGGCACGATGTCGCCGACCGCGACAACCTGAACGTCTTTCCCCAGCAAACCTTGTTCAGCGATGGCGCGAAAGACCAGCCGGCCGATGCGCCCGAACCCGTTGATTGCAACATGTACTGCCATAAATGCGTTTCGTTAATTTCAATTTCAAAAAGTCAGGCGGGCGATGTTAGCCGTGGACCCCTGAGCGTCAACGATGAATTCGGGGCGGACGGGGCGGTTCCAGGGGGCGCATTCGGACATTGCCTTAGACGCCCGCAGCTGCCGACTCCACCACCGCAGGCAGATGCGCCGTAAATTCGGAGCCGCGCCCCGGTTCGCTGCGGACACTCAGGTCCCCACCCATCATCCGGCAGAACTTCCGGCTGATGGCCAGGCCCAGCCCCGTGCCGCCATACTTGCGCGTAGTGGCGGCGTCCGCTTGTTCAAAAGCCTGAAAGAGTTTGCTCATTTGGGCGGGGGTCATGCCGATTCCGGTGTCGGATACAGTGAAGTCGAAGCCTGACCCGCGTGGGGATGCGGAGACCGCAGCCAGGGCGGCTTGGCCTGCATTGTTTTCAACGGGCAGCGGCGGGGGGAGCGACGTGGACGCAGCTCGACGGACTTGCAATCGAATCAACCCCTGCTCGGTGAACTTGGCTGCGTTACTGAGAAGATTCAAAAGGGTCTGCCGCACTTTGGTTTGATCGGCTTTCATGACCCCCAGGCCGGGCGGACAATCCACTTCGAGCCGGTTACCGTTTCGGGTCACCAACGGATGCACGGTTGCCGCGACCTCATTGACCAATCGGGCGACGTCAAATTCTTCCAGCAACAGCGTCATCTTTCCGGCCTCGATCTTGGATAAGTCGAGGATGTCGTTGACCAGGGCCAGTTGATGTTTGGCCGCCGCCACCACCTTGTCCAAGTCGGGCTTGAGACCGGCCGCCCCGAGGCCATCGAGTTCTTCCTGGGCCATCTCGGTGTAACCAATGATGGCGTTGAGCGGAGTGCGCAATTCATGGCTCATGCTGGCCAGGAAATGGCTTTTGGCATGATTGGCGACTTCCGCGGCTTCCTTGGCCTCCGCCAATTGTTGGTTGCGATCCTCCAATTCCGACTTGGCTTGTACGAGACGATGGTTGACTTCAACGAAACGCGCCGCCAGCAGGATCGAAGCACACACCGCAAACCCCACCGTGCCCACGTGCGGCAGAAACCGCTGCAGCGTCGGGTTGGTCAATCCTTGCAGCGAATCCGGGGCCAGGATCGACCCAATCGTCGGCAGCAGTGTGCAGAGCAGCACAAAGAGGAAACCCAGCCCGATGATCCAGGCCCCTTTGCGCCGCCGCAAAATGGAGACCGCAATCACCCGCAGCATCTCCACCCATCCCACCGGAATGAGCAGCGCGCCCAAGCCCAAAAAAGCCAGCCCTATAAACCAGCCCGACGACGACGGCCGCAGATCGAGCATCAGGTCGGGCAGCGCTCTCCGCATCGCGAACAGCCCGACCACCAGCAAACACGCCGCTCCAAACAGCACCCAGAAATACCGCGGCACCCGCTCATAAAACAGCGAGTAAAGCAACCGCAACCCAGCCATCGGCACGGCCATCGCCGTCGCCATCCGCGCGATGACCAGCCCCGTGGACATCAACGAATCGGCGGCCGCTACCGCAAGCAGTTGCGGCAATAACGTCGCCAGCAGAAACAAGGTAAAATACAGGTTGCTGCGGACCGCCGGTTGCCAAATGAACAAGGCCAAATGGACCACGATCAAGGGCGCCAGCAACCCAGCAAACATCAGTCCAACCGTCCGGTCCGCCTTGTCGTAAATCCAGCGCAGCCGGCTCGGCAACGGGAGCGCGCGCAAACTGGCGTTCGCCTGCGACCGCACCGTCTCGTCCGGATCCTCCGACAACGGGATCAAGGCCGCCAACACCTGCGGACTCGATACTCCCACCCAACCCAGCATCCGCGCACTCAACCCACGCTCCAGCGCGTTGGTGGAACGCAACAAACCCGTCAGCGCCCCTGCCCATTTCCGACGCGTGGCTGCGGGCAGCGGACCCGAATCCAGCCGCAAGTCCCGCAGCGCCTGCAAACCGGCCGCCTTGGAGACGTCCTGATCAATCCATTCGCCACTGGCCGCCAGCGCCGACAAACGCTCCGGCTTCAACCCCGCCGCCAACCGGAAGGTAAACCGCGCCTGACCGTCCGAGGCCATAATCTGCATCCCACCTCCCGTCGTGGATAAAGTCACAATCGCGCTGAGGAAAGTCTTGGTCGGCACGCGCGCGAAACTTCCCAACACTCGCGTCGGCATCTCCTCCGCAACCGGCGGCGTCCCCGTCTGCGTCCAGGCTTGACCAACCAGTTTTCCATGGTGCGCCCCCGGGGCCGCATCGCGGGCTGGTGATTGGACCTCGTCAAAGTTCCAAAGCCCGACCAAGCCCGGCTCGTGACCGGTTAAACGTTGAAACATCGTGTCGCGAATCTGCTCCTCGCTGCGCGCCACGCTCCAGACACGGATCTCGTCCATCTGGCCGGTAAAGAATTCCCCGGTTGCTGTGCGCGCATTGGCTCGACCGAGGTAATAGGACTGTTGACCCAGCGAGTTCAGGCTGCCGTTATACCGGTCGCCGGCGACCAGCGTGCCGTCAAAGTAGAGGCGCAGCCCACCGTCCCCCATCACGACCGCCACGTGCGCCCATTCGCGCTGGACCAACAAGCCCGGAACCTCAAGCCGATGGCGGCGGCCGCCTGGTTCCGCGATGAGTACCTTCAGTGTTCCAGGCGGGCTCCAGCTGGCCACGTAGACCTCCCGGTTGCGTTCGCCGAAATCGAAAAACCGGAAACCCTCGGTGAGGCTGTCCCACCGGACCCAGCCTTCCACCGTGGCCTGGGTCAGCGCGCCAAAAATGCCGGAGGGCAACTGCACGTAGCTGTCGACCCCCTTCAGAACCAGGACGCGATTGGACGAAACCGGCTGGGCGTCTGCGACCAGAACGTGCCCGAACAAAAAAGCGAAGACGAGCCAGCGCCCACGCGAGGCCATCCACGCCAGAGGCAACGCGCGCAGCCAACCGACGGGAGGCTCATCTTGGGGGCTGAACATTCTGGTGACTGGTCGATGCTTGCGGTTGGCTGGCCGCCGGCGGCAGGCCGGACTCAGACCCGGGTCCTCCGCCTCCGCTAACGCCTGTTCACGGAGTGGCGGCCTTGAGCAACTTTTCGATTTTCTCCAAAAGCCGCGGCAATTCCACGGGTTTGGTGTCGTAATCGTCGCAGCCGGCCTCGCGCGCTTTTTGTTCATCCCCCTGCATGGCGTGGGCGGTCAGGGCGATGATGGGCAGCGTGCGCTGCGCCGCTTTGATCTGGCGGGTAGCCTCCCAGCCGTCGAGGACCGGCAGACTCATGTCCATGAGGATCAGCGCGGGGGCTTCGGAGCCCGCCATGTCCACCGCCTGCTGGCCATCGAGCGCGCACACCACTTGATACCCTTTGCGTTCCAGCCGCCGGGAAAGCATGTCGCGGTTCATTTCATTGTCTTCCACCAAGAGGATTTTGATCATAAGCGTTTACGTGTGTTGAGAGAGTTGGCGGCCTTCGCAAATCTGACGAGGCAAATCAACCATGAAGGTTGAGCCTTTTCCGGACTCGCTGCTCACCGTGATCTCGCCGCCCATCAGACGACAGAATTTGCGGCTGATGGCCAGGCCCAAGCCGGTGCCCCCATAGCGTCGGGTGGTGGACAGGTCCGCTTGCTGAAAAGCTTCGAAGAGATTTTTCTGCTGCTCTGGGGTCATGCCGATGCCCGTGTCACTCAAGCGAAATGTGATGCGCCCATTGGCCGCCGGCAGCGGATCGGTTGGAGGGGCGGTGGCAGACGTCTCCGCAGGCCGCGGCACGTTGCGAGCCTCAACTCGCAAATGGATGACCCCTTGTTCGGTGAACTTGCAGGCGTTGGAAAGCAGGTTAAACAAGACTTGGCGAACCTTGGTTAAATCAGCCCGCATCGCCCCCAGGCTGGGAGGACAGTCCACGATCAGTTCGTTATTGTTCTTGGCGACCAGCGGTTGGACCGTCGCGCTCACTTCGCTGACGAGTTGAGCGATATCAAAGTCCTCGAGGAATAACGTCATCCGTCCCGCCTCGATCTTGGATAAATCCAGAATGTCATTAATCAGGCCCAACAGGTGCCGGCCGGCCCCGCGGATTTTCTGGAGGTCCGGCACAAAGCTGGTCTGGCGCAAGTCCTCGGCTTCTTCCTGAAGCATCTCGCTGTAGCCGATAATGGCATTCATCGGCGTGCGCAATTCATGGCTCATGTTGGCGAGGAACTGGCTTTTCGCGTGATTGGCATCTTCCGCCGCCGCCTTGGCCTCCGCCAGTTCGGCATTCTTCGCCTCCAAAGCAAGCCGGGCCCGATGTTCCTGGTCGAACATCAGGGCACGTAGCTTTTCGGTTTCGTGCCGCTTACGGGTGTAAAGCACGCGGGCGGCAATGGCCCAGCCGAGCAGACTGAGGTTCGCCAGCGCCAGCGGCATCACAATGAAGCCATTGCGATACCAGGGCGGCATCACCGTGATGACCCCGAACGCCGCCGGGGAGTAGTTCAACTCGCCGTCGATATAACGCACGGCAACCGTGTAATCACCCACCGTCGCCGGACGCCAATCAAACTGCGGCTCGGATTGCACCGACACGATGGGCGGGTCCGAGGACGTTCCGATTGGGGCCCCTTTCGGCTTCACTTCAACTTGATACTGACGCTGGCCGACCGGTGTACCGGCGTCTACGCCATCGAAGCGGAAGCTGGCCCAACGCCCTTGCACCAGGGACGCCGGTTGGCGGAAGTCCTGCACGGTGCGATCGGTTCGCACGGTGACTAAGGGAGTTGCCGGCATGGTTTTGTTCCGGTGATAACGCACTAATCCGCCTTCCGTTCCGAACCACAGCGCTCCCTCGGGCGCTTGGGCGGCCGCGTAAACAGCCCCGGCCGGCAGGCCCTGCCGTTTGTCGAGCAGCGACCAGGCCGCCCCATCGAAACGCGCCACGCCACTGTCCAAGCCGATCCAAAGCAACCCGTCGCGGTCGATGAGCAAGCACCAAACGCCTCCAGCCAGCACGCCACGCTGCTCCACCGCCCGGGCCCTGGGCTGGCCTGCCGCCAGGTGAAACAAACCTTTGGACGTCCCCAGCCAAGTGTCGCCGTTTGTGGCCGTCACGATCGCCCGGATCGTTCCGCTCACCCCGTTGCTGTTGTTCCAGACGCTCACGCCGCGCTCGGTCCAGCGAAAGGCCCCCTGGGGCGTTCCAATCCAGACGTTGCTGTCGCTCCCGGAATGGATCGTAAAAATATTGCCACGGACCACCACCGCACGGGTGGAATGGCCATCGAAAGATTTGGCGACCTGCTCCCCCCCAACCCAGAGGCGGCCGTCCTGGCTGCGGTGGATGGCGCCGACGCGCAAATCGCTCAAGCCCATGGTCACTTCCGTCTTGCTGAACGTTTCCCCTTCGGAACGCCACACCCCGGTGACCGGCGTGCTGTACCACGAACCACGGACACTGGATCCGCCCGCACCGACCCATACCGTGCCGTCCGGATCCACCTGCAATGCGCCGATATTCGCGAGCGTTAACCCATGTTCGCGACCATATCGTTGAACCTTCCGTCCATCGAAGCGGCACAGAACATCTTCGTTCCGGCCGTAGATCGCGTCTTGCTGACTGGTGAACCACACCGAGCCCTCAGGTCCAATGGCTACGCGCAGCACGACGTTGTTTGGCAACCCGTCCTTGGTGGACAGGATCTGCAGGCCTTCCTCGTCGAAACACGATAATCCATTGTCCGTGCCCACCCACAGATTCCTTGAGCCATCCTGCGCGATGGTAAACACGCGGTTGCCCGCCAGGCCTTCCGCTTTCGTATACGACACCGCAGAGTCCGGCCCGCGCCGTTCCAACCCGGTCGTCGTGCCAATCCACCAGGCTCCCCGCTTATCCCGAGAGATGGCGTCTCCTGTCGAAGCCAATCCTCCGTCCACCAGATTCGTTGAGGCCGCATCCCACCGCAGCAATCCCCCTGAACCATATAAAGCGAACCAAATCTGCCTTTCGGCATCCTGGTAAATCTGGGTGACCTTCACCGTGCTCACTCCTGGCGCTACCGGAGCTTCCCGCAGTTCTTTTCCGTCCCAGCGGAATACGCCGCGCTCCCAGGAAGCAACCCAGACCGTCCCGTTGGTTTCGCTGAGGATCGCAACCGTTTCCCCCAGGGATTCCCCATCGACAGACGGTACCGGCACGAAGCGGCTGCCGCTCAAACGGAAAAGGCCACTGCCCGTTCCGACCCAAAGACTCCGGGCCGCATCGACAGAGACGCAAAGCGCCGGAAACTGTGCGGGCAACCCGTCTTTGGCGCCATAGCGCAACGCCCACTTCTGCCCATCGAAACGGGCCACGCCCTGAGCGGTGGCCGCCCAGATGCCCCCGTCCGGGTCACGATACAGATCGTAAATGGTTGAATCCCGTAACGGCGGAAGCACGTCCCAGCGCGCGAAGGTGTTGCCATCGAAGCGAGCGACCCCATCGAGTGTGCCTACCCAAAGCGTGCCGTCCGGGTTCGGCAATAGTCGCCGGACGGAAGGCTGCGGCAATCCCTCCGCCAGGCCGAACGAACGCCAGCGTCCTTTCTTCAGAGGAGCCAGGCGAAGGGTGAGATTGGTGATCGGTTCGCGCGGATTAAAATCGATCGGCTGCCCATCCGACAACGACACCGGGCCACGCTCAGTTAATGCCACCAACTCGTAAGGGCCCGGCGGACGATTGCCCAGAAAACGGAACTCGCCATTCTCGCGCGTGACCGTTTTGGAGCCGACGAATTGCGGGTCTTCTCCCGGAGAGGAGCGGGGCTTGGCCAAACCCAGCTGAATTCCGCCCAAGGGCGAATTGTCCATCGCCACGAGCGTGCCGGCCACCGTGACGGCGCCCCTCAATTCAAGATTCACTTCCTGTCGTTGACCGGGTTCGAAGACCAAGTTGGTGCGCAGGCTGTAGAGATCCCCCGCGCGTGTTGCGGCCGCCAGCGCCGCTGAATCGGGCGCCCCATAAACCACCAAGTGATAGCGCCCGTCTGCGTCAGCACTGCCGAAACTGGCCCAAGACGGCAACTCGGTGCTGCCCCGCTCCCTGAAGTAACTCCGAGAAGCGATGATCACTCCAGCACCGGACACCGAAGAACCTTCCAGATCGATGACCCGTCCCTCCACCACACTCGGCGCCACGATGGCGCTGGCCGGCGGCAGCTCCAAGGGAACCGTCCGCGCATCAAACATCAACTTCCCATGGAATCCATTGATCGACGCGTCGCGCCCAGGTTCAGTCGGGTCGTCAAAATTCCATAAGCCAGCCAGCCCCGCCTCGCGCCCCGTTAACCGCGCGAACATGGACCCGCGAATCTCGTCTTCACTCCGTTGCACACTCCACACCCGCACCTCATCCAGTTGGCCGTTCAGGCCGAGGTCCACTTCCGGAGAGAAATTCTGACGACCCAGAAAATAATTCTGTCCACCCACCGAAGAGAGGCTGCCCGTGTAATCATTGGTGGCGACCAGCGTGCCATTCAGATAAATCCGGACCCCGCCCGGCCCGGTGACCACCGCCACATGGGTCCAAGTGGCCAACGGAATTCCACCAAATACATCCATGCGCCGGCGACTGCCTCCGACGTCCACAATCAAGAACTTCAGCGCCCCGGAGTGTTCCCAGGCAGAGTCAAAGGTCATCCCGATATACATCTCGCGCCGACGTTCGCCAAAATCCAGCACTCGAGCTTGGGGGGTAAATTGCCTCCAGTTCATCCACGCCTCGATCGTCGCTTGATGCAAATTGGTGAAGACAAAGGAAGGCAACCGCACGTGGTCACCCACACCGTCCAGGTCCAAGACTCGATTAGGCAAGGGCACCTGCGCGAACAACGCACTTGAGGTTATGGATCCCGGCAGCAACCCAAGGAAAAACAGCAGGAGGAACAAGGCACGCCAACTTGCTCCCGGCGGTTTGACCCGATCGCCCAGGGGTCGTGCGCGATATGGAGTGATCATTGCGCCTCAGAAGTTTGTCTGTGGTTGATACTCCATCCTGCCAGAGACCAGTTCTTTACAGCAAGACGGCAGTTATGCAGTGGGCCGGTTGACCGAGAGGAGTCCCCTTTCCCTCCCGACTTCCGCTTTCCCTGCGTTACCTGCGCTACTCCGCACTTGGAACCTGCGGTCTTCCCCTAGTAATGTGGTTAGGCATGACGTTGGCCGAACAAATGACGCAATTAGCCCGCCAAGCCAAGGCGGCCTCGCGCGTCCTGGCGCACCTCAGCGGTGCCGAGAAGAACTTTTGCCTGCTCGCGATGGCCGCCGCGCTGGAGAAAAACGCCGCGTCCATCCAGGACGCCAACGCCCACGACCTCAAAGCCGGCACAGAAAACGGCTTGAGCTCCGCCATGCTTGACCGCCTCCGGCTCGATGAAGCCCGCATCCTCGCCATGGCCCAGGGCTTGCGCGAAGTCGCCGTCCTCCCGGATCCCGTCGGGCGGATCCTGGACGAACGCACCCGGCCCAACGGGCTGCGGCTGCAGAAAGTGTCCACGCCCATCGGCGTGGTGGTGATCATCTATGAATCGCGTCCAAACGTCACAGCGGACGCGGCCGGGCTTTGTTTCAAGTCGGGGAATGCGACGATCCTGCGCGGGGGTAAGGAAGCGCTGCATTCGAACCAGGTCATTGCTCAGACCATGGTCCAAGCGGCGCGCGACAGTTTGCCGGCTTTTCCTGAGCACGGCATCCAAGTCGTGCCTACGCCCGATCGGGGCGCCATCAAAGAGCTTCTGTCCCTGACCGCGTATGTCGACCTCTGCATGCCGCGTGGAGGCGAAAGCTTGATCCGCGCAGTGGCCGAGTGTTCGAAAGTCCCGGTCATTAAACACTACAAAGGCGTCTGCCACGTGTTCGTGGATCGCGATGCGGACCTGCCCATGGCCGCCGCGATCGCGCTCAACGCGAAGGTGCAGCGTCCGGCGGTCTGTAACGCCATGGAGACCCTCCTGGTCGATCAACCCGTGGCCGCGGCTTTCCTCCCGGCCTTCGCCCGGCAACTGGCCGAGAAGCATGTGGAACTGCGCGCCGATGATACCACGCGCGCCCTGCTCGGCGCCGCCCCCGAACTCGCCGGCCTTGACCTGCGCATCGTGCCGGCCAGCGAACAGGATTGGTTCACCGAATACAATGATTACGTGCTCAATGTCCGGATTGTCGACGGGGTCAAACAGGCCATCGAGCATATCGCCCATTATGGTTCGGCGCATTCTGACACCATCGTCAGCGGAAATGAGCGCACCGCCGAGCAGTTCCTCGATCAGGTCGATTCCGCCACCGTGTATTGGAATGCCTCCACCCGATTTACCGACGGACGCGAGTTCGGCATGGGCGCAGAGATCGGCATCAGCACCGACAAGGTGGGCGCCCGCGGCCCGATGGGCCTCGAAGAATTGACCAGCTACAAATGGAAGGGATATGGGACCGGTCAAGTACGCTCATAATCACCCCGATCCGGCAACGGACCGACCAGAGGGCCACTTCGCCGCCGCCTGCTTTGTGTCCGAAGCGAGGCCATGACTTCCACCGCAACCCAATCTTCGCCGGCCGAGCAGGCCCGCTTTGTCCGCGAGCAACTGCCGCCGGGCGGGCTCTTCGCCGAGCAACACTGGCAAATTTCTCCCACGCCCTTTCCGATCGGAGCCGAGCTGGCCAAGGAACTGGAGTCGCTGGGGCGCGTGCTGCTGCAGTTCTATCGCGCGGTGAACGTCCTTTATCGCCAGAGTGTGGCGGGCAAGCAGCCGGGCTGGATCGCCGCGTTGCTTGATCAAGGGAAACCCGCCGAACTGATCGACCTGCAACGCGCCCACACCTTGAAGAACGACCTCCCCCGCGTCCTGCGCCCGGATTGTCTGCTCACCGACACCGGCTTGGTCATCAGCGAGCTGGACAGTGTCCCGGGCGGGATCGGGTTGACCGCCTGGCTCAACCAGACCTACAGCGCGCTCGGATTCGACGTGATCGGTGGACCCCGCGGGATGCTCGACGGGTTTGCCAACCTCTTTGACCCAGCCGCCGCCGTTCATGTCGTGGTGTCCAAGGAAAGCGCAAGCTACCGGCCCGAGATGGAATGGCTCTGCGCTCAATTGCAACTCACGCAAACTCCGCCGCGGGATTACGCGATTCGAGACTCGACCTTCACCGGATTTGCCCCCGGAGACGCCGTTTATCGATTCTTCGAGTTATTTGATCTGCCGAATGTGCCAAGCGCGGGAAAGATCTTCGGGCTGGCCGCGGAACGGGCTCTGCGGGTGACGCCCCCGCCCAAACCCATTTTCGAAGAGAAACTGTTGCTGGCGCTTTTGTGGAATCGGCATCTGCGGAACTATTGGCGGCAGGAACTCGGCGAATCCTTTTATCAACGTCTGCTCCGGCTGATCCCTTACACCTGGGTCATCGATCCCACACCGCTGCCGCCGCATGCCGCTATCCCCGAACTGAACCTGACGGACTGGCAACAGCTCAAAACCCTTTCCCAACGCGAACGCCACCTGATCCTGAAGATCTCGGGTTATTCCGAGGAAGCCTGGGGAGCACGGGGGGTTTACCTGGGCAGCGACCTGTCCACCGCGGACTGGAGCGTGGCGGTGGACAAAGCCATTGGCGCCTTCAGCCGTTCGCCGTTTGTCCTGCAACGTTATCACAAGCCGCGCCTGGTGGACGCGGCGCATTGGGACTTCGAGCAGAATCAACTCGTGCCCATGCCGGGCCGAGTGCGCCTTTGCCCGTACTATTTCGTCGTGGGCGACAACGACGCCGCGCGCACCCATCTCGGAGGAATCCTGGCCACCATCTGTCCGGCCGACAAAAAGATCATTCACGGGATGAAAGACGCCATCCTGGCGCCCGGCGTCATCCAAGCCGAGTCGCCGTCCCGATGAACATGGCCGAATACGTCCTGCTGGCGTCCAGTTCGTTATTTGTGATCGTGGACCCGATTGCGGTGGTGCCGGCGTTTTTGGCCATGACACCTCACGACAGTCCGCGGCAACGGGAGCGGATGGCGCGGCTGGCGTCTTTCGTCATGGCCGGCGTGCTGATTGCCTTTGCCCTGAGCGGGCGTTGGATCTTCCAATTCCTTGGCATCACCCTGCCCGCCTTCCAAATTGCCGGCAGCATCATCCTCCTGTTGGTGGCGCTGGACATGTTGCGGGCCCAACGTTCGCGCGTGCAAGAAACCCGTGAAGAAACCGAAGCCGGCACTCATAAAGTGGACATCGCGGTGACACCGCTGGCGATTCCCATGCTGGCGGGTCCGGGAGCGATTTCGACCGTGATCCTGTTGCATAATCAGGCGGAGGGCCTCACGCAGGACATTGCGCTTTGTGCGTGCATCCTCGGTGTGTCTTTGGGCTCCTATTTGATTCTTCGTCTCTCCGCCACAGGGGCGCGCTGGTTCAACCCGATCGCGATGAAGATCACCACTCGCATCATGGGCTTGCTCCTGGCCGCCGTCGCCTGCCAGTTCATGATCAACGCGCTCAAGGAGCTCAAACTCCTGCCGGCGTAGCCGGGCGATGGAACGTTCCGTCCAACAAGAGATGGGTTGAATTGAACGTTGAATTCCAGGTTGAATTGAACGTTTTGCCTCCCCCGGAGCGATGGTCACCGTCTGCCGTCGTACCAAGTCAGACATTCATCACGCTTTTTCAGCGGACTTCCAAACAACAGCAGCGTTTTGGCCAGAAACCGGATGTGTTCCCAAGGTGTGTAAAGATGAAGCTTGCGCGCGGAGGTGACCAGCGGATGCCGGTGCAGGATGGCAATGCGTTTGCGCCGATCCCGGGCCAAACTCTTGAAACGCTTGAACAGATCGATCTCTTCGCCCGCAAACAGTTCTTGATCAAAACCGCCCACCGCCCGGAACGCTTCGGCGGCGCAAAAGATGAACGAGCCCGGAGCCCACTTTTGGATCCGGCTCACCAAATTCCATGCGCGCGTAAGCAACTTCGCCACCGGATAGTCGCCATCCAAACAAACGGTGCTGCCCCCGGCCAGATAACGCCCGTCCTCGATGGCCTCCGCCACGTTCCCGAACAAGCCCGGGCTCGGATGCGAATCGGCATCGACGAAGATCAACCACTCGCCCGCCGCCGCGGCTGCACCGGCGTTACGCGCGCGCCCGATTTGGTTGACCGGCTCGAAGGTCACGCGCGCGCCGGCGTCTCGGGCGATGGCGGCGGTGCGATCCGTCGAATTGTTATCGCACACCACCACTTCACTTTCCCAACCCACCCGGGTCAAGGCCTCGCGCGCTCCGTGAATGCTCCGCAACGTTGCCCCGAGCAGCTTCTCCTCGTTGAAAGCAGGCACAATAATGGAAATCTTCACGACGTTAAGGTTCGACCATTCAACCGCAAAAGAGGCACGCCGGCAAATATTTGTCAGGACACCAATCGCATCCTCCAACTCCTGGATGCACACCCATGAACCAGCCAGTCTAAGGTAGCAGCCGAGGTAACGAGGCTCTCCAAGAGGCTGTTGCGTGTTTCCGCTTTCCGCTTCCCGCTTTCCGCATTCAAGTGATACTGAATGGCCCATGACCAAGCCGCGCCGTTTGCCCGTCGCTCTGACCATTGCCGGTTCCGATAGCGGGGGCGGTGCAGGCATCCAGGCGGATCTAAAAACGTTCGCTGCCCTGGGCGTGCATGGAACCAGCGTGGTCACCTGTCTGACCGCGCAGAATCCCGCCGGCATCTTCGGCGTGCAAGGGGCCACCGCGCGCCTGATCCGGCGACAGATCCAAGCCATCTTCTCGGAACTGCCTCCAGCCGCGATCAAAACCGGCATGCTTTATTCCCGGGATATTATCGGGGCTGTGGTCAACGCGCTGCCACGGGGATCGGGCATCCCGTTAGTGGTAGACCCGGTCATGATCGCCACCAGCGGCGCACGTTTGCTCAGACCGGACGCCCTGCGCGAGCTCCAGGATCATTTGCTGCCGCGCGCATCCCTGGTGACCCCTAATCTCCACGAAGCCGAGCTGCTGCTCGAACGCAGAATTCGAGACGAAGATGATCTGCGCAAGGCCGCCCGGGATATCTTCAAAAAATTCGGCTGCCCGGCGCTGGTCAAAGGAGGCCATTTGCGGCTGCGCCGGCGGCCTGAGGAGGCAGTCGATGCTTTTTATGACGGCCAGGTCGAGCGGTCGTTTTCGGCGGCGTACGTCCGCGGGATTTCCGCCCACGGCACGGGTTGCACCTATGCGGCGGCCATCGCCGGCCATTGCGCGCGCGGAGAGTCGCTGCCGACCGCCGTGCGCAAGGCGAAAACGTTTATCACTCAGGCAATCCGCCACAGCCAACGCATCGGACGCCACTGGGTGTTAGGCTGGGGTTAAGGCAGGATGAGGCTAGGCTAGGCTAGACTTAGACTAGTCTGTTGGAGTCGCGCCACCCAGACTGAGCGTCATTTGCCCGCCGCCGGGGCTGCTGGGGCCGGTTCGCGCCACGATCTGGGCGTTGGTTTCGGCCCGGCGGTCTGCCCATCCAACTGGCGCGCGAGCCAATCCAATCCGTCCAGGTTATCCAGCAGACGCGCTTCCGCATCTTCATCGGTGTGATTGAGGATGCCGATGGGCCCGCGCCAACCGCTGTCGCGGATGATGCGAAGCAGTTTCAAATCGAGATCACCCTGGCCCAGTGGCAGGATCTTTTTCCCCAAGGCCTCGCCATTGGTGATCATCCCATTGAGATTCACGACCAGCAGATAAGGCTTCATGCGCTGGAGCAAGGCCGGGAAATCTGCCAGGTGCCCGTGTCCGTGATGCTGGTTATAAACGATGCCGACGTTGCGGACGCCTTGGGTTTTCAGGCGTTCGATGATGGCGATTTGGTTATCAGGTTCGCCAAACCAGGCCCCGTGATTGTAGAGCGCCACCGAACAGCCGATCTCGGCCGCCGCTTGGGCGATCGGCTCGATCCGTTTCGCTTCGGCTTCCACGCGGGCTTTTTGTTCGTCAGGCGTGCGCGTGGGTCCGCCAGCGCCCGTCACCCACAGCTGCGCTTGCAGGTGATGTCGTTTCAACACATCGAGGATCTTCCGAGCTTCCTCGTTGAGCGTGGTTGGGAACCACCAGGCGTCGAGTTGCACTCCATGTCGTTTCAGCGCGTCCATCTCGGCGTCGAATGTCGGGATGTGTTCAGCCCGGTAATCGTAAGCGAAATGCTTGAACCCAAGACGGGCCAGCATGGCCGCGCGTTCTTCCGGCCCACGTTTCTTGGCGTCAAACGGCACGATGCACCAAGCTATCAAATTCGACCGGGCAAAAAGCGAGTCCGCCGCCCGGGCCGGCCAAGCCCAGGTCACGAGAACGCAGGCGAGCCATCGATAGAGAATCAAAGACAGTTGGGAACGCTTCATAGAAACCTTGCGTCATTCATCAGGATTAGGCCCATGCAACCCAACTTTCGAGCCCAGAGCAAGCCGAAGCTGTGGACCACGGACCCTCATTCCCCGCTTTTGCGCCGTCGACGCGGAAACAAACGGCCGGTCTGGCTCATATATTCCACATACTCAGCTCCAAAGGCCTCACAGAGCATCCGTTCCTCGCGCGGGGTTCGGATGAAGTACATGACAGCAAACGCCACCAGCGCGTACCAACCCGCCAGCCAGTTGGCCAGAAGCAATCCCTGCGCGATACACCACAGCCAGATGGACGCATACATGGGATGGCGCATCCGGCGGTAGACGCCTTGCTTGATCAGCCGGTGATCTTCGCGCAACTCGAGCGTGACGGACCATTGCCGCCCCAAGTCGGCATGCGAACGATAAAACAGCCACAGCGACCCCACCATCATCACCAGTCCAACCCACGGAAAAAACAAGGGAAGCTCGTAATCCGCGAAGCGCAGCCACGGCGTGAACAAATAAAGCAGCGGCCAGAGAAGACTTCCCGGAATCACCAAAGCAAGCAGCGCCTTTTCCACCGCATCCAAACGGCGCGCGACGCTCTTCACCTTCGCCGTTCGTTGCTTGAACACTCCGCGAATGCCCGTGTAAGCAATGAAACCAACCAGAAAGATCAGGTCCCAGATGCTAGTTCGCATTTCACCCTTCCCCCCGAATCCCTCAACCGAACGCCGCCACGGCCGCGTCATAGACTCCGGCCAGTTCCTGAGAACCGGTGATGGTGACACGGAGATCCCGGAGCAAGCCGTCTTGCAGGCCGTAGATCCAACCGTGCACGGCCAGCTCTTGTCCCCGCTCCCAGGCATCGCGCGCGATGGTGGTTTGACAGACGTTGACCACTTGTTCGATGACGTTGAGTTCGCAGAGGCGATCGCTCGCTTTGGATTCCACGCCTGCGCTTTGCAAAACCTTTTCATGCTTCTGCCGCACGTCTTCCACGTGGCGCAGCCAATTGTCGCTTAACCCCAAGCGATCCCGGCGCAACGCCGCTTGTACTCCGTTGCAGCCGTAATGCCCGCAGACAATGATGTGGCTCACCTTCAGGATATCCACCGCAAACTGCATAACCGACAGACAGTTCAGGTCCGTATGTACAACCAGGTTGGCCACATTCCGATGGACGAACAATTCTCCGGGCAGCAGCCCGACGATCTGGTTGGCTGGGACGCGGCTATCGGAACAGCCAATCCATAAGTATTGAGGAAGCTGCTGACGGGAAAGGTTTAGAAAGAAGTCCGGGTCCTGTTGCCGGATGCGGCTGGCCCAGGCCTTATTCTTTTCCAACAGATGACTCAGCGTTTGATGCGCAAGCATACCAGGAGCGTGAACGCACCCTGGATAACCGCTAGGCTCGAGGAAAAACAGCGTAAACTGCCAGGACCGTCGCCGATGGGCGCATCCAGACACTCACCCCCTCACCCGCCATCGCCCCACGGGCCTACGGCGCCAGCATAACCGCCGGGTCCGTGAGAAAGATGTCCTGCAGCAGGCTGCCCGACCGATGCAACTCCTGGATGGCGCAGTAATCGGCGCTGCGCCGCACCACCTGATACAGCGCTTCCACGCGATGGGAAGCGGCCAGGCGTTGCCCGTAGCGGCGCGCCTCCTGATAAACCGGGTCGGTGGACAAGCCATGTCGCCGCTTCGCACCGGTCTGGGTAACGGTCAGGTAATGTTTATAAAAGCGGACCCCGGCTGGTTCGAAGACGACTCGGGCGAAAGCCATGGGGACAAGCGTAATCAATTTCCAGGCCTGAGCCTCGGAGCACCCATCCTTGATCAACTGCCGGGCCACCCGCTCTTCCTCCAGATCCGAGGAGAGCAGCACGACCGCCTCCAACACCCGTTGGCGTTCCGGCTTTTTCAAGCTCGGCTTTGGCATGCGCGCTTAAGGAGCCAGGGGACTTTGGTCGTAACTGCAGGCCAGGTCGATGACCTGCCCGCACGAACATTCGATGCGGATGCCCGTGACCCGATCCCCATCGCGTTGCAGCGTCACCGCCGGTTGCCTCGACCCGGCCGCGCCATGGCCATGGCCAGGGACCGAGACTCGCGGCTGCAAGGGAGTGAACTCAGGTTTAACCTCCGGACGCGGCTGAGCCTGGAGCGGCGGCGGCGGCGGCTTGCCGCCGGAACCCGCGGCCGCCCCGGACGGGGGCGGGTCCGAATCGAAAGGAATGAAGGAATCGTGCGCGGCGCGTTGGCTCATGCTCAGGCGTTGGCGTTCTTCGCGGAGCGAATCTTCAGCATCACCGTGATGCGCCGATTGCTTTCCTCCTCGGGCTGGGATTGAGGCATTGGCACGGTGTCTCCGAACCCGGCCACCTTGCGAATCTGTCCGGTGGAAACTCCGTGTTCGATCAATTTGCGGCGGGCGGCGCCGGCGCGGTCGGTCGAGATCTCCCAATCGCCATAATCTGCGCGGAGCGGTTCCTGGCCGCTTTCGGTGTGGCCTTCCAGCTCCACGGCGAAGCTGGAGTAAAGAGAGATTTGCCAGGCCAGGGTCGACATGACCCAATCTCCATAGGAAGTGAACTCGGCCGTCTGCGGCTCGAAGAGCGGTCGCCGGGACCGGTCGAAGATGCTAATCTTGAGCCCTTCCGGAGTGAGCTCCAGTTTCATGGGCTTGTCTTCTTCCGGCGTATCCGATTTTTCCAGGGCGCGGATCAGATCTTCGCTCAACCGGCGCAGCATGGCCAACTCCAGGGCGGAAGAGGAATCGAAGTTGCCCGATTTATCCGCGGAAACGGGTTGCACATCCTTGTTCGGAATGATGCCGGACGATTCCTTGGTCAGGGAAGCGAACGGGTTGGTGAAGGAACGCTGGATCGCTTCCTTGATTTTTTCGTCCTGGGACGTGAGCCAGAGGACCAGGAACAAGGCCATCATGGCCGTCACGAAGTCGGCATACGCGACCTTCCAGGCCCCGCCGTGATGTCCGTGTTTTTTGGACATGAGCAGGAGCGGCTAACCCGCGGCAGGTCGGCAGAGTAAAGCCGTCATTTGCCGATCCCCTTGAGCATTTGCTCGAGTTCATCGGAAGTGGGTTTGACGTCGCCGTTAAGTCCACGGCGGGCGACTTCCACGGCCATGACTGGGGCCATCCCATTGGCGAAACCGATGACGGAGGACGCGATGCAGCGGGCATAGGTGATCTCAGCGGCGCCGTTGAATTCCATGCAAACGCAGAGCGGATTGAGGAAGCCGTAGGAGAGCAAGATCCCGAGGAACGTGCCGACCAGAGCAGCGGCAACATGATGGCCGATCTGCTCGATGGGACCGGCGATGGAACCCATCGTGATGACGATGCCGAGCACCGCGGCGACGATGCCGAACCCAGGCATCGCATCCGCGGCCCTGGTCAGCACGTTGATGGGCTGGTGATGCTCGTTTTCCATGGCTTCGAGTTCGATCTCCATGAGGGTCTTGAGCTGGTCTGGCTTGACCTTGCCATCGATGATCGGCCGCAAGCCGCTGCAAAGGAACTGCAGGGCATGATGATTCTTGGCGATGGACGGGTATTTGTTGAAGATGCCGCTGCCGCCGGGGTTGGTGACATGTTCTTCGAGGGCGATCATGCCATTGCGCCGGCCGAGCATGAACAATTCATAGAGCGCTTTGAAGAGCTCTTCATAGGCGGTTTTGCTGTAGGGCGCGCCCTTGAGGGTGGCGAAGATCTGTTTGATGAGATCCACGATGACCTTCCTCGGGGCCATCGTGATCAACGCCCCCAAAGCAGACCCGGCGATCACCACGAACTCCGACATCTGGATCAGATGAATGGGATGTCCGCCAGCCATGATAAAGCCACCGAGCACCGAGCCCGCGACGATAATGGCTCCGAGGATGACGAGCATGCCGAAAACGGGCTAAGTGAAGATCGCTATGTTTGGATGGTGTCGTGTTTGTTCAGGAACGCCTTGATCGACAGAATGGCCGCGGCGTGGATCTGGCTGATGCGCGATTCGGTGACCCCAAAGACATCGGCGATCTCACGCAGGCGCAGGTCTTCAAAATAATAAAGCGCCAGCACCTTGCGCTGCATCTCCGGGAGGGATTCGAGGCGTTTGGCGATGATCCGGGCCAGCTCGCGTCGCTCCGTAGTGCGGCCGGGGTCAGGTTGAGCGGCATCGGCCACCGCCTCGTGCTGGGTGGCTTCGCCTTCCTGTTCGGCGCTGCGGACGGAATCGAGGCACACAAAAGTGGCGGGCCGGATCTCGGTCAGGAGCTCGTCGTATGCTTCCGGAGTAATCTCGAGGGCCCGGGCCATCTCGAGATTGGAGGGGATCTTGCCTTTCTTCTGTTCCAACTGCCGCATGACCCCCTCCACTTTCCGGGCTTTGTCATGCACCGAACGGGGCACCCAATCAAGCCGCCGCAGTTCGTCGAAGACCGCGCCCCGGATGCGGACGCGGGCATAGGTTTCGAACAGGACGCCGGCCTTGTGGTTATAACGGCGAACGGCGTTCAGAAGGCCCACAAGGCCGGCGCTGTAAAGATCCTCGGTGGCGGCATGAGCCGGCAAGGTCATGGCCAGACGCCCCACCACGGTGCGGACCAGGGGCAGATATTGATTAACCAGATCGCTCTCGATCTTGCTGCCCGGACCGGACCGGGCGTAGCGTTTCCAGAGTTTGAGCGCATCGGCGCGCTGCAACTCGAGATCGCGGGCGGGCTCAGCCGGGCTGAGGGTGGGAGAAGCATATTTCATGGCTGGGCAGATTTAAGCGAGGTGGCGTCGCGTTTCGTCCGGAGTGCGGCCTGGCGTTCGCGCTGCGATTGCACCAGGCATCGAATCCACAGGCGGCCCCACCACCGCAGAAGGATCCCTGCCCCCAGAGCCGCGATCGCAGCCCGCCAAACGACGGACGGCCACGGGCTGCCCTGGGCCCAGCTGAATCCAAAGCCTATCGCAAATCCGATGAGGCCGCCGAGGACCATGATCAACTTCATACTGGAAGACCATCGCGGAGAGAGTTAGCAGATGCTTTGCCAGCAACGCCGTCCGCGCCGGTACCCGGCCACATTCCCCGTTTACGCCGGAAACTGGCGCGCCAGAATGCGCTCGGCTGTAGCGGGGAAAAATTCGCCCGGAACGTTCTGCGCGGCGCTGAGGAAACGCACTGGATAATTTGTGCCGAGCACGACATTCCAGACCTTGCCCCACCGGGCTTCCTCATCGAGATGCGTCAGGATGAGATCCTCGATCGGCAACATCGAAAAGGCGCGCGCCTGCGCCAGCAGCAGCGGCACTTCGTAAGCCGCGTTCAGCACCAGATGCACCCGACAGGGATAAAAATCCTCCACCAACCGCCTCAGCTCATGCACCGCGCCGGAGCTGCGCCAATCCACCCCAGGCAGATCGATCAACTGCAAATCCGCGCCCGGCCCTGCCACCACGCCCGGCCAGGTGCGCTCCGCCGGCGCGCCCAGAATATCGCAATACACACTCAACGCCTCCGCCGTGTTGGCGGTGGCCGCGTCCAAACGCCAGACCTGGGCCGAGCGCCCCTCGATCAAGCGGGCTTGCGCCAGCCATTTGCAAAGACAGGTGGTCTTGCCCGCCCCCGGCGGCCCGACCAATACATGCCGCCCCGGCCCATTCCGCGGCAGCTCGGGAGCATCCCGCCAGAGACCCGACAAGGCCGCCCGCGCCATCACCAACTCCTCCGCCAGCGAGCCGGGCGGAGCCTCTCCATGACTAGCCATGAGCGCATCCACGATGCGCTGGGCATGGACCGGAGCCAGCCCGGAGCTTTGCAAGACTTCGCCCACGCGCCAGCTCGGGACGCCGTCCAGACGCGACGCGCCCCGGCCGCCGGCTCCAGTGCCGTTCCAGGCCGTCTCGCCAGCGCTCCCGACCGAACTGGGGCCGGACCCGAGTTGCTGTCGGATAGCCTGCAACTCGCGCTTCAACTCGGTCAATGGGTCCGCCGCGGGGCCGGGGGCCGGTGACGCCTCGGGCTTGTAAGCCAGAACTTCAATGCGCGGACTTTTCCAAAGCTTGGCCAGCCCATCGGCCGGTAATTGGCGCACATTCACCACCACGGCCTCCGGACCGAGCTTGGCGCGAATCTGGGCCACGGCGTCGGTCGCGGATTCAGCAACAAACGGGATCACCTGCATGGGAGAGGAGGCATTCATAAGCATGAATCTTAATCAGGGCACGCGATGATGGCGGCGTTCTGGATCTCGACGCGCGGAGGGATTTCGGCGAACGACAACACAGCCAAGTCGGCGAATGTGCTGTCAAAGAAACGGCGGAACGGAAGCCGCAGATGCGGCGCGGTCAACACCACTGGAGGCAAGCCTTCGGCGAGCATCTTCTGCACGCGCTGGGAAAGCGATTCCATCACGTGCCGGGCCAGCTTAGGGTCCATCAGCAGCGAGATCTCCGTCGGCGTCTGCCGCAAGCCCTGGCTGATCAGTTGCTCCAGCTTCGGGTCCAGCGTGATCACCCGCAACCGCCCTTGCTCGTCCTGATAACCTTTGGCGATTTGCGCCCCCAACACCCGGCGCGCGTGTTCGGAGAGTTCGTCAGGATTTTTGGTGACGTGCGCGTGGTCGCTGACCCGTTCCAGAATGCTGGAAAGATTCCGGATGGACACGCCCTCGGCCAGGAGGTTCTGCAGAACCCGTTGGACCTGGCCGACCGTGAGTTGGGCCGGAACCAGCTCGGTCACGACCGCGGGATGGGTCTGTTTCAGGTGATCGAGCAACAACTGAACATCCTGCCGGCTCAGGATCTCGTGGCAGCTGCGTTTGATGGTTTCGGTCAGGTGCGTCACCAGCACGGAGGAGGCGTCCACCACCGTGTAACCGCTGATCTCGGCGTTTTTGCGTTCGACATCTGTCACCCAGGTGGCGGGGAGTTTGAAGACGGGTTCAACCGTCGGGATCCCTTTCAGCACGACCTTGCTTTGCGTGGCGTTCATGGCCAGCCAATGGCCTGGCAGGATCTCGCCCGAAGCCACCGTCTGGCCTTTGAGAATAAACCGGTATTGGTTGGGCTCGATCTGCAGATTATCCCGCAGGCGGATGGGAGGAACGATCACGCCCATCTCTTGCGCGAACGTCTTGCGCACTCCCGTCACCCGATCCAGCAGATCCCCTCCCTTGTTCCTGTCGGCCAGGCTCACCAGCCCGTACCCGAGTTCGATCTGCATGGTGTCGAGCGTCAGCAGGGTCTCGAGTTTGTCTGCCGGACCCACCGGGCCTCCGGAGGCGGTCGTTTCCGAAGGTTTGCCCGCCGTCGGGGCGAGTTCCGTCTTGACCACTTCGCCCAGGACGGAAAGCACGCTTTTCTCATCGCGCAACGATCGGGCCAGGAAACCGGTGACCCCCGCCAGGACCAGAAACGGCGTGGCCGGCAATCCGGGGACGAGAGCGAAAACGAGCAGCATAAGCGTGAGCAAGGTCATGGCGCGCGGGAACAACAGCAGCTGTTTGCTGAGCTCGAGGCCCAGTTGCTCCTTGGTCGCAGCGCGCGTGACCAGAATACCGGCGGCGGTGGAAGTGATGAGAGCTGGCACTTGCGAGACCAGGCCGTCGCCGATGGACAAGAGGGTGAAGCGTTGGAGGGCTTCGGGCACGCTCATGCCCTTCTGCATGATGCCGATGCCGAAGCCGCCCAGCACATTGATCAGGGTGATGAGCACGGCGGCGATGGCGTCGCCACGGACGAACTTGCTGGCGCCGTCCATCGCCCCGTAGAAATCGGCTTCTTGTTCGATCTTGCGGCGGCGTTCCCGGGCATGGGATTCGTTGATCACGCCGGCGTTGAGTTCAGCGTCGATCGCCATCTGTTTTCCGGGCATGGCATCGAGGGTGAAGCGGGCCGCCACTTCGGCGATGCGGCCGGCGCCCTTAGTGATGACCACGAAGTTGATCACCACCAGGATCAGAAACACCACCAACCCCACCACATAATTGCCGCGCACCACAAAGTTCCCGAACGTTTCGATGATGTGCCCCGCGTAACCGTCGAGCAGGATGAGCCGGGTCGAGGCAATATTAAGCGCCAGCCGGAACAGCGTGATGAACAGCAAGAGCGTCGGGAAGGCCGTAAAATCCGCCGGGTCCTTGACATAAAGGATCACCAGCAGAATCAGGAGCGATAAGGCGATGCTAACGGCCAGCAAACCGTCCAGCAGGAACGGCGTGACCGGCAGGATCATCAACAAGACGGTCCCGAGCAACCCGCCGGTGAGCAGCAGGTCGCCGTTGCGCAGGACTCGCGCCAGAATTGAGCGGGCAGGCATCAGCAGGCGGGGCGGTTCATCGCAGGCTTACTCATCGCAGGCATCCGGGTTCTGGGTTAACCCGGCAAATTCTGCTCGCGGTAATAGCGATACGCGTTGGTTCGGTAAACGTAGGCAAGGATCTCCGCTACCGCCACGTAGAGCTGAGCAGGAATTTCGCCACCCACCCGGCCGTGTTTGAACATCAGGCGCGCCAACGGCTTGTTCTCCACGATGGGCACCTGATGTTGCGCCGCGATCTCGCGGATGCGCAGGGCATGCAGACGCGCCCCTTTGGCGACGATTTTGGGCGCGCCCGTGGAACGACGATCATAACGCAGCGCCACGGCCAAGTGCGTCGGGTTGGTCACCACCACGTCCGCCCTCGGCACTTCCGCGATCATTTGCTGCCGGCTGATCTGGCGGCGACGCGCCCGTTGGCGCGCACGCACCTTGGGGTCGCCTTCCTGGTTCTTGAGTTCCTCCTTCACTTCCTCGCGGGTCATCATCAGGTCCTGGCTGGTGCGCCAGAGCTGATAGCCATAATCGACAGAAGCCAGCACCACCAAAGCGAACCCGACGCGCAAAATCAACTGCAACGAGGCACCGGCCAGAAACGCCCCAATGCGCGGGACGTCGACCGCGCTGTAAAAGATGGGATCCCGAACAATCGTGGCGATCACATGGTAAGACAGGCCCAGGATCACCCCCAGCTTGATCACCGCCAGCGCCGCCGGAGCAGCCGAACGCACCGAAAAAATCCGCTGGAACCCCTTCCACGGATTGATGCGTTCCCAGTTGGCTTCCAGCGCATCGGGCGCGGTGCGGAAGCGGCTCTGCACGCCGCAGGCCAGCAGGCCGCCCACGGCCGTGGCGGCGAAGACCGGCCAAACGCAGCCTCCCGCTACCACCAGCGTGTCAATCGCATACCGCTGGAGCCCGGCCAGACGCAGCGGTGTGTCGTGCAAATGCCCCAGGCCGGAAGCCATGAGCATGGCCAGGTTGGACCACACCTCGCGTCCGGTGAACAGCAACGCCAGAATCGCCCCGAACAACACAAAAACCGTCTGCACTTCCGAACTGCGCGCGAATTGCCCCTTCTTCCAAGCCTCTTCCAACCGGCGTGGTGTCGCTTGTTCTGTCTTCTCGCCTGCCTGATATGGGTCAGCCATGAGACTTCAGCCCCAACCTCACCCCGCTCCCAACAGCTGCGCGACACGCAGCACATCGTTGGGCAGACGGTGCAGGAAGTTGGCGATATGTTGGGCCATTAAAGAACCAGTCAAACCAATGATGGTCAGGCCCGAGAGCAGGCGGACCGAGAAATTCTCCGCAAACACGTTCATCTGCGGCACCGCCCGGCTCAGGAGCGCAAAGACCACCGTCACGAGAAACGTCACGGCCAGCACCGGCGCCGCCACTTGCAAGGCAAACCAGAACAAATGACTGGAGCGGCCAATCACGTCCACCAACACCGATTCCCGCCAGTGCCCTCCGCCGCTCGGCAGAAAAACAAAGCTCCCTTGAAACGCCAGCAGAAGTCCGTGATGCAGATTCAGACTAAGAAACAACATGGCTGCGGCCAATTGCAGGATCGTGGAGAGCTCTGAGGAACTGGACGGCGCCAGCGGATTGATTCCAGCCGGCAACATCAGCCCCACTTCGGTAGCCATCAGCCCGCCGCAAATCTCCAGCGCGTAAAAAACCATCCGACTCACAAACCCCAGCAGCAGGCCGAACCCGACTTCCATCCCCATCCAACCGGCCACCGCCCAAAAATCCGGCCGGACCAAAACCGTCGGCAACACCGGCGCCACTAGAAACGCCAGCAGCGCGGCCAGGGCCACGCGAATCTGCACGGGAAAGTTGGGCCCCGAGAACACGGGGAAGATCGTCAGAAAACCGATCGCTCGCAGAAAAACCAACAACCAGTTGAGCAGATCGGGCATGGCTCACATTGCTTCGCCTCACCTCACAGAGTCATCTGCGGGAGCTTTTCCACCACCGCGGTCGTGAACTCAATCAGCGACCGCATCATCCACGGCAGGAGCAGGACCAGGACGCCAACCACGGCCAGGGCCTTGGGAACAAAAGTCAAAGTTTGCTCATGGATGGTGGTGACGGCTTGAAACAGGCTGATGGCCAACCCCACTACCATGGCCGTGACCAGGACCGGCGCGGCCAACGCCACCGCTTGCAGCATCAAGCTCTTCATCAATTCCACGGCAAACTCGGGATTCATGGCGCGGTCATCCTCCGAAGCTCAATACCACCGAGCGCACGACCAGGTTCCAACCATCCACCAGCACGAAGAGCAGGATCTTTAGCGGCAACGAAACCGTGACCGGCGGCATCATCATCATGCCCATGCTCATCAGAACGGTCGCGACGACGAGATCGATCAGGATGAACGGTACGAAGATCAGAAAACCCATTTGAAACGCCGTGCGCAGTTCACTGATGATGAAACCGGGAATCACCACGCGCAGC
>DATLUX010000541.1:0-33580 GCA_035577805.1 Verrucomicrobiia bacterium | reverse complement strand
AATTTAACGGCGGCGGACCTAAAATTAGCGCCGGGCAGGTCAAGTTAACGTGGGGCAGTAAAAAATAGCGTGGGGCACTAAAAAATAGCGCGGGGCACTAAAAAATAACGCCTGGCAGTACGGAATAGTTGCTCCACGCTAAAAATTAGCCCCCAGCACTAAAAAATAACGTGGGGAACTAAAAAATGGTGCCCGGGACTAAAACTTAAGTCCCCACACTAAATTTTAGTGCCCAGCGTTAAAAAATAGTCCACCGCACTAAGTTTTAGTCCGCCGCAGTAAAATTTAGTGGGGGACAGCAAAAGTTAGTCGATGCATCGGGGGCAGTGCCCGAATGCGCCCGCGTGCATGTGAAATAGTGTAATTGGCCGGGTGTTTCGGTGTTTCTCGCTGTTCATGCGTCCAACTAACGGTTGCGGCCTTGACCACTCAGGCCTGTCGCTCAGCCATTGTTTCCTCCGGACTTGTTGTCGTGCCACATCAGCCCGAACGACATGAGTAGCGCCACCACCAAAATAAGAGTAGTCATATCATGGATTTCCTCAGCGACTCGCCGACGGAGTGCGCCGCCGTCTCAGCGAGCGCACGGTCAACCTCGCTCCGCAGCGTTCGCTGGTGTGTTGAAGCAATTTCATGCAACCCGAGCCTAGCGGTGAGTTCCGACCTGGCCAATACTCCTTTAGGAGTAGTAAGGAGTAGTGCGCCGGATTGACGCTTGGCCCGAAGAAACGTGAAAATCAGCGGGCCATCCGAGACGTTCCAAACAACTGATAGCACAGCTTGAAAAGCAATCGCAGCGGGCGCCGGCTCCACCCTCTTCCGGTAGCAGGTTGCCCTGAGCTCGTCGAAGGCTCAGTTCTTCATGTGCGCATTGCGCATGTAAAGTTGAAGGGCTGCCATGACTCGCGCAGACTTCCATTCTGTCAGATGAATCGACGGACCCTCTCGCAACGCCTGCTGTATCATCACCTGCCGCTGGCCGTGGCCAGGAGAACCGCTTGTTTCGTTTGCGCCTGGACGCCTTCGGCTGGGCAAATCATCTCGGCCTTCTGGCCGGAGTGCTGCTCCTATTGTTGTGTTCATTCACTCACCTTCAACGGACAGCACCGCGGCTAGCGAGTCTGCCTTCCAGTCCCGATGGCCAGCATTCTTTCTGTGGTCCGAAAATAGAGCACGCCTTCAGAGATGGCCGGGGTCGACAAGGAAATGCCGCCGAGTCGATTGGTTGCCACTACCGAAAACTTATTCGTGGCGGGCAGGACGAACACGTCGCCCTGTTCTCCGGTGAAATAAAGGTGGCCACCCGCGAGGACGGGAGATGCGCTAAAACCTTGTTTGCCGCTGCTGAGGCGTTCTTCGAAGTTCAGTTTGCCGGTCGTTACGTCAAAACACGTCATCACTCCGTTGTCCAAACAACCCCAGACCAAATTTCCGTCGGTGATGGGCGTTTGCAGGTAGTTCCCTTTACGCGGATGACACCAGACGACAAACTCGTTTGTCGCGCCCATCTCCGGCGGTGTGATGTCGCCGGTGGCAGTGAGGCGGACGGCGCGCATCGGACGGTATTGGCCATGTCCGCTCGTTAGAATGACCAGTTCGCCGGCCAGGATGGGGGACGCGACCGGAATGTCGCCGCCGCCGTTCATGCGCCAAAGTTCGGTACCGGTGGAGAAGTCATATCCGCCAATATGCTTCCAGCCGCTGACGATGATTTGTTTTCGATCCGAGCGGGTTGCGACGATGGGAGTGGACCAGGCCGTCACCTCATTGCGTTTGGTGCGCCAGAGTTCGCGGCCGTCGGCCGCATCGAATACGCTGAGAAATTGCTCGGTCAAGGTGTCGCATTGCACGATGACCTTTCCCTCATGCAACACGGGCGAACTGGCGAAGCCCCATTGCATGTTCGTGGCATTGAAGGGGCCGGCATGCAACTTCCCGAGATCCTTGCGCCAAAGCGGTCGCCCTTCCATATCGAAGCAAAAAAGTCCTTCGGACCCGAACAGGGCGACAATGCGTTTGCCGTCGATGGCCGGCGTGGAATTGCAATGGGTCGCTTTGGTGTGGCGTTGCAGGCGCGGAGTACTTTCGTGTCCCAGTTTGTCCCAGAGAATTTTGCCGCTGGCCTTATCGAGGCAGAGCAAACGCCATTGGTGCGGCTCTTTCTCCGCGTAGGAATCGCCGTCACCGTACAACCCGACTTTCAAATCGGGTTTTGCCCCGGGCTTGACCGCCGTCGCCAGATAGATTCGGTCCTCCCAGATGATTGGACTGGCGTGAGCCAGGCCCGGGACTGGTGTTGTCCAGCGAACATTCTGGCCGGTTTCCAAATTCCACGTTGCCGGCGCGGCTTGTTTGGAAACCCCGCTCGCTTGGGGGCCACGGAATTGTGGCCAATTGTTTCCGACGGCAACCCGCGGCCAGGCGACGGCCGAGAGGAGAACGACAGCCAGCCACGACCGGGGAGCAATTCGTAAATTCATTTGGTGCTTGAGTCGAGAGTGGCGAACATTGGCGGCCCGTAGACAATGTCGTCGAGGACCCCGCGAAGGCCGACCCTGCGCTGCCCTCGCACTGCGCGATCACCAAAAGGAACCAGACCAAGATGACACTCTCGCCAGCCTGGTTTCTGGATAGCGGAAGTGAGTGGCGGGATCAAGGCTGGCGTATTCGGAGTGATGGTCGTGAATATTCGTGTAGGGCCTTCTGCCGTCGTGATGCGGGATTGCGGTTAGCGTGGGCGATTGATCTCAAGCGGCCTGCCGGCGGTTTGCGCGATCCTTCCAGCAGTTCTTTCAAGGCGACGGCGTTGTTGTGTTGTAGATCTGTCGACGCAAACAGCAACGTGACCGGCTTATTCCGCGACATCAGCTCGTAGAGTTGTTGGAGCGCCTTCGTCGCTTCCGGCTTCCTCAGCTCGCGGGAATACCGGCTCCGGAAAAGCGTCCCTGCCCCGCGGTTTTCATGGTACCACTTCCGCAGCTCATGGGAGGGAGCAAGCTCGCGCAGCCACAGGTCGACTGCGGCCGCTTCTTTCGTCAACCCGCGCGGCCAAAGGCGATCTACCAGCACACGAGTTCCATCCCGGCGCGCCGGCTTTTCGTAAGCGCGTTTCACTGCGAGAGCCATGCCAACTTGACCGAAAGATCCTAGAGTCCTTGATTCTGAAAAGAAGGGGTGAGCAGATCAAGTTTTCAAAGCGGCTAGTTTCCCTGCGCAATAGGCATTCAAGGCGTTCTTGAATCGAGCGAGCCCAACCGGACTCACCCTAGGGAAGGTGCGATCGCTCTTGGTTTGGCGAAGCCAAACAGACTTGCATAACGGAATGGTCATCGAATCGGGACACGCACTCCCCGTAATTCTTCAAAGGCGCGGTCCGAGGCGAATTTAGTTTTGCCAAAATTGTATTGAAACATCATGGCCAGGTTGTATCCGCCGCGTCCGTCGCTGCGGATGGCATCAATGCCGTAGGCTCCGGTTACCAACGCCCGCCAGCGCCGGGTCTTGGCCGTATATCCGATGCCGCCGCCGACCCCCGAGTTGGAATGGCCGGGTTGCTCCAGGTCGTCGACGTAGTCCACCAGCGCGGTCGCGGCCATGGCGGTGACGCTCCATTGCTTGGAGGGGCCAAAGGGGATGGTGTAGAGGCCGTAGAGGAGCCCGAACTCTTTGCTGGAAAGTTCCCCATAGAAGTAGCCGGGCAGGTATAAGGGAAATTCCGAAGTGAAGGGCAACGCGCCGCCCACGCGGAAGGCGCTGAACCGATCGGCGTGCACGGCCGCGCCGCCCATCAGGCCGACCAACATATTGTGCTCCGACTCCGGTAGAGTGTAGCTCAGCTGGGCGCGGCCGAAAAACCGGTGCGAAGTCGCCTCCAACCGGCGGTCTCCGCCAAAACCGTAGGTGCCGTCATCGGTCCGGTGCTCCAGCTCGTACCACCCTGAGATTTCCATGGCCAGCTGTGGGAAGAGCACCGGCTCGGCGCCACCCCAGCGAAAACCGGTGCGCAAGGTGACGAAGGGTTGATTCTTGGGCAACCGGAAGTTGTCGGCCGTGTCCGGTCCGTCTGTAAACGTGCGATAGTCCACCGTGGCACGGACCAACCCGTTCAATGGGATCATTGCGCCTGGATTGAACAAATGATACACGCTGACGTTGGCCCCGCCGCCATGCCCATCAAATGATTCCTGGCGATAGTAATTGCCTTGGCGGACCTCATCATAATTGTAATCGTAACCGCCGCCGAATAAGCCAAAGCCCAGATCGGTGTGTTCGCCGAGGGCCTGTTTCAAGCCAAGCTCCCCGTTCAGGTAAGTGGGAGCCAGGATGAGCCGCAATACTTGATTGGTGGCCGGGACATCCGGCATGTTCCAATAGTAGAACAGATAGCGGGCTTGAGGGCCGTCATCGTGCAGGGATTGAGTAAAACCCATGTGCAGAAGTTGCCGGGGCTCGGGATCCAGTTGGGCGTGAGTTGTCCATACGGCGGTTGCGGTCACGCCGCAGAAAGCCGCGATCGTCCGCGCGAACCTGCCACCAGCATTGAAACCCCTCACGCGTGGTTGCGTTTTCGTCGAGCCTTTCTTCCAACTTGGTCTTTTCATGGTCGGGGATGTTAGGCGTGATCAGTGAATCACGTATTGATCGAGTTCCAGGCGGCAGGCCGCGGCGAAATTCCGCAGTGGATGTTTTCCCGCGCGAAACCAGTCGTAGACCTGCTCGATCGTCAGGTTTGGCTTGGAGTACATTTCGACGACGTAATGGCAGCATTCCTCAGCCGCTTCGACGACGGGCGCGGATCCCACGAGCCGAATCCGGCCCAAGGCCGCGTAAACGTTGGCAAGAGCTTCGGGGCGCTCCAGGGAATGCTCGAAAGAATCCGCAGTGAGGCGGGCCGTCTCTGTAATGAATTCGCCATAGAGTGTTTCGCGCCGGTGAAGTTCCTCCCGCGCTCGCTCGCGGACCTTCTGGTTGCGCTGTGTCATCCAGGTCGTGGCGATCGAGGAGGAGGTACCAGCGAGCGAGCCGAGCACTGCAGCCATTCCAGTAATCAGAGCTGAATCCATACCCATTAGTTTAAATTCTGGCCGCCGCGGATGACATGCAGGGGTGAGTCATTCAGGCCGGGTCTAACGCGGCGGCCGGCGAGATCGATTGTTTCTTGAGACTCAAACGCGGATCGAGCATCACTCCATGAATTACGACAACAGGGTAGAAACTGAATGGGATAGTCACAATTCTTTTTGCGGGCGCCCCGCTTGCTCCGCGCACGCTCCTCCAACGGGTCCGGATGGGAGACCAAGACCAGACTTCCGCAGAGACGCTTCATATCCAGTACAGTTGTGTCGTGGCAATTCATTGCCCGTACCGGCATCGCTTTCGGGTTGCTCGATCGTTTGATTCCTTCACGGTCCATTTAATGAATCCCATTTTGAACGGCCTGTAGGCGCAACTCGCGCCACACGCCCGCCAAATGCCAGCGATATTTGCGGTCACGACAGAGGCAGCGCAGATGCAAGAGGATGCGATCGAAGGAAGTCAGGTCCCTGTGCGTGCATGTCCGTGTGGCAGTCATGACTCCCTTCGATTGGACATGTCGTCGCGGTCCACGGTCCCGGCGATGCAGCCCGACTTCACTGCCGGGCCGAAGGTCGTGCTGGCGCAACGGCCCTGGTCCGGTTGGTTCAGCGCATGGGCGATAGGTGCGGAGACGTTTTTGAAGTTGAACGGCCCCGCGGTGACCCTTTGAACCGGCCGAAGCTGGAGCTCGTGAAATTCGCCGGTTCGGTTTGACCTTATCACCGGTCGGCCCAATGAGCCGCGTTTGTAGTGTGCGGCGCTGCGATCGTGCCACAACCAACCGAAATAGAGGATGGCGCCGATTACTGTGAGAAATGGGGTGGTCATGATTCCTTCGGGGGTTCCGTCACCAGAGGCATCGCTCCGTTGGCAGGTGGGCAGACGGAACACTGGAGCGGTGCCGTTTCACCGCTGGCTCTCGGCAGCTTCAACGCGCTACAAATGTAACGACATTTCATGCGCAAAATATGAGCTCTGTTTCCGGCGGTGTGAATCCCACGACAGGGCTAACGACGAATAGCCCGTTCGAGGTAATTCGTTGAACGAGCCAGGGACCCACAATGGGAAGAACCGAAAGGAATACCATCACGACACCCCAGAGCAGCGGTGCTTCAATGCCAAAGGCCCAAAAGGTCAGCCCGCCCAAAATTCCTTTGATCGACGCGACCAGCAGCGTGCCCTTGAGGGTGGCACGTGAAACCGAGAGAAAGCGGCGGATGAGTTCCTCTTCGTAAACCTCGGCCAGTGGACTGAGGTATTTCAGCTTGGCCAACAGTTGCGGCCCATCGCGAAAGAAGTAGAACATCGTAAAGAACGTGATGAAAAGCGTGGAGATCAAATCGAAGGTTTCCCGCGACGCGACGTTGATGGCGTTCGCGAGCAGTTCCGATCCTTTTTGTGCGAGGCGCCCGAACGTTGGCCGGAGTGGCACGTTCTCAAGATGCAGTTTTCGGATCAGAGGATGTGCCTGCATCGTTTCGCCAACGTCTTTCTCGAAGAATTCCTTCGCCCTCGGTCCGGCGCTCTGATAGAGGCGAACGGCCTCCCGTGACACCAGGTTGGCCACGGCATAAGCGGGGAGCAGAAGCCCCAAGGAGAGCGTGGCGCAACAGACAAATGCACTCAGTGCCTTTCGGCCACGCGTTCGTTTCAGCAGCCACGAATAGAATGAAAAGAACAACCCTGCATTTACTGAGGCCAGGATCACTGGCACTAAAAACGCCTTGATCATGTCCAGGAACACAACGCTCGTCGCGAGAACGATGAGCAGAAGACCACGAGGAGAAGCACGCCAGATACGTTCCTTGGGATTATATGGGCTGGGTGACGGACACCACCGGGTTGAACCTAGCCGCGGCGGGCGTGGAGGTGAACCAGCGAACAGAAATCACGCAGCGCTCGACAGCAAGTAATCGCCGCCGCTTAGTGTCCATGCGGCCATCTCAGCGGCGCGCAACCCCCTCAAGTACTCGCGGTTTGCCGCAGTGAGCGCAGGCGGAGACATTAACCGGAGGGAGGCGCGAACGTGTTTTGGATATTTCACCTCGCTCCGGGGATGTCTGAAATCGTGCGTCGGTAGAGCCTCATTCACATTGATGCTTTCGGGTTTCATATTTTTGACCGTCGTCTTTCATTTTCGTGATCTTGCTGTGTGGCGTTTTCTATATGACGAACGGCAGGACATAATCAGGACATTCAGCCAATGACTAAACCTTAACCCACCGCCAGCGCGCCCGGGAGTAACAAGGTTGTCGCGAATCCACCGAGGGCCGGCGCCAGCCAGCGCCGGGCGCGACCGCGTCCGACGCCGCGCACTGCCGTCGCCTCTTCGAGCTGACGCAACGCGCGCTGAACGCTTCGCTGGCTGGAGCCGAGCGCACGAGCGAGCGCAGATGTTGACCACGACTCGCCGCTCTCGAGCAAAGCGACGATCGAGCCGGCGGGGCCGTCGATCGGCGGAGCCAGCACAACGACTGCGGGCGCCTTGATCGGGGCGAGGGCGAAGCCTCGCGGGGTCGCCTCGATGCGCGCGAGCGGGCGCAGAGCGGCGCGCAGGCGACCGAGCTCGACGCGAAGCCGCGCCCGGTGCGATTGGTTGGCGACGCGAGCCTCGAAGGCGCATTCGATAAGTTGATCACGAGGGACGTCGGCCGGCCAAGCCTGGGCGAGGGCGCCGACGAGAGCGAACAAGACGGGACGTCCGGCGAGTAGAACACTGCGAGCCGGACCGCGGACGGCGCGCCGACAGGCATCGACGATGAGGTCGCCGGAGGCGAAGAGGGCCTCGACTTCATCGAGGCGGACCGGGCGAACCATGCCGGCTCTGATGAGGCGCGCCGACGGCGCCGACAGGGCGCGTCGGGCCCGGCCGATCTCGGCGACCAGGGCCGGGATGCCGGCGGCGACGGCGGCGGCGTGAGCGCGGTCGAACGCGATCGCGGCGTCCGCGACCCGGACGCGGCGCAGCGCGAGCTCGGCCCGGATGAGTTCGGCCCGGGCCGCGAGCGGCGGCGGCATGGTGGCGGAGGGCACGGCCACCGCGGCCAGCGTTTGCTCAGCGGCCTCGAGCTCGCCCACGAGGAGCTGGCGACGGGCCCCGATCAAGCGGGCGTGGAGCGCATTCGCGCGGTCACCGAACGCGTCGAGCGCCTGCGCGGCGGCGTCGAGCATGTGCGCGGGCCGTGTCAGATCGCGCGCGGCGAGCGCGACCTCGGCCTCGGCGACCTGGCAGCGGGCCTGGGCTAGGCGTTCGCGAGTCCCGAAGCCGCGCGCGGCGCGTCGCAGGAGTTTGCGCGCCCGCTCGTAGTCGCTGAGCTGGGCCATCGCAATGCCGCGCAGGGCGAGCGCCGGCGGGTCGTCGCGCAACGCCACGCGCTTGAGCGCACCTAGCGGATCACCGGCCGCCAACAAGCGCGCGGCCGAGGCGACGAGGGAGTCCATGGCGGCAGCATATCGAATTTCTGCCGTTTAGTAAGGGATCGGCTGGCATATTGTTTGAGTTCCTTTGATCATCATTGGCCGGGGGAATTGGAAGCCAATTGCTTGTCGATTTGTCGAGATGCATTCATATCAACCTTGCTTGATGTGGCTGGGGTCCATGTAAAACACTTCCCAAACGTGGCCATCGAGGTCTTGAAAGCCATGCCCGTACATGAACCCGTAGTCCTGGGGTTTGTTGTAGGTGCGACCACCGGCAGCGATCGCCTTCTTGACTAGTTTGTCCACAGTACCGCGGTTCTCGCAGGACAAGGCGACCAATACCTCAGTGCTTTTGTTGGCGTCAGCGATGGCGTTGGGGGCGAACGCCGTGAACTTAGGGTGCGTCAACAGCATGACGTAGGCGTGCTCGCTCACGGCCATGCACGCCGCCGTGTCGTCGGTGAACTGGGCGTTGAAGTTGAAGCCGAGCTTGCCGAAAAACTCTTTCGCTTTCGGCAGGTCTTTGACGGGCAGGTTGACGAATATTTTGGTGTTTGCGCTCATAGTGTTTTAATCTCGTTGAGTCCCTTATTTAAGCTGTCACGGGCTGGTTTCGTTGTTTTGTTCGCGATGGCTAGGTCGGTTTCAGCGCGATGCTTCCGGCGTTTGTTGTCCGGCTTTGGCCGAATAGAGGAGAAACTTGAAGGGGTCATGATTCTGATATTGCTCCATGAGCTTAAGGTAAATAAGCCGCTGGGTTTTGCGCACGGACTCGCTGTTCGCAAATCGATCTGCGGAGGATTCCAGCAGGGACGCGGCTAATTCGTATTTGCCGTCGTTGACCATGCGTTGCAATGCCTTGACCAGCTGCTTTTCCGAGACACCGAGATAATCCACCAGGGCTTCTGCGTGTTCCGCCGCGCCAAGGTGCGAGATTCCTTTCAGATTCGCCTGCCAATAGCCGACGTTCTGGTCGTACAGGCGGTCAATCACGTGTTCGCGCAGGAGCAGATACCCAAACTGCGCATCGGGATGATGGGCAATCAACTCCGGCGGAATCAGATTGGCCTGTTGAATCGTGGCGTTGTCGTCGCCCCGACGGATCGCCTTCAATACTTGTTCGCGAAGCCAAATGAGATCCATCTTGAGTTGCGACAACATGGCGGGTGAAGTAAAGGTCCGAGTCAACGGCTCGTGTCCGTGCAATAGGTATTTGGGGTTTTTTGCTACGACGACATCAATCGCGTCGAACAAGCCCTGGAGATTGCCCTCCTCAACAAAAGGCGCGCCGAGATACGGCATAATGAAATCGCCCACGAACAGGACGCCTTGGTCCGGTAGTTCGATAAACATCCCGTCCGGCGTTTCTCCGCCTTGGATCGGGATGAGCGTGATGCGCGTTCCTCCGATCGTCAACTCGGTGGCATGGTCAACGAGAACATCCGGTTTGAAGCTGCGCAGGTCATCGAAGTTGAAGCGCTCGCCAAAGAAGTGTTTGCCCAGGTTCTGTGGGGCGTTGAATTCGACCGCCAACTCTTGCAGATAATTGCTTCTGGCGTAGAAACGCATGTCGGGATTCAGGGAGCGAAAGTACGCGTGCCCGCCAATGTGATCCCAGTGAGCATGCGTAATGAAGACCGTGGTGAGTGGCGGCAGATCAGGCGCGTGCGCTTGCAGCGCCTCGTAGGCGGCCTTGGCTGAATCGGGCCGAGTACCGGCGTCAATCGCGACAAGCTGCTGCCGATCCTTTGAGACCACAAAGTAGTATTCCGTGAACTCAAAACCTGAAAGGACATACACCCGACCCGGCACGAGCTCAGTGATGCGCTTCGAAACAAACGCATGGCCGCGCTCCCGGTCTTCTGAGAACGGAGTCATCAAGACAATCGGTTTGTTCAGGTCAGTGTAGCCGCTGCGCCGCAAATACTCCGCAGACTTGGTCTTATCACCCTCGGCGCTGGCGAGCCTTGCCAGTTGGAAATAAACCTCCCGAAGCCATCCACCAGCGGGAGATTTCTCAACGTTCTCAAGACACCAATGCAACTCCTCCTGCGCGGCCTTTCTCTGATGGAAACGGTTGGGAAGCTGCGCGCGGACCGTGCCGGCGACCCAGTTCACGACGAAGACCTGACCACCGGAAAGTGTTTTGGCCCGGTCCAGCATCGCAATCGTCTCCTTCACCCATCCGATTCGACGCAACAGCGGGACGGCGTGCGCATCTTGCGCTCGCAACAAGGCCATCGCGCTCAGATACAGCGCCTTTTGAGAATCCGGGAGATGCGGTTCGAATTCCTCTAACCGCGCGGAGAAAAACTCCGCGCCTTCGGCCTGCCTGTTCGCGCTGCCATACTGTGCCATGAGCAGAAACAGAAGCTGCGGGTCTCGTGGCGGCCCAGCCTGATTCACGGCCTTCAGGTATTCGAGATCGGGGCGGACAGCGGCAGCAGACGCCTGGGCCGCATCCGCGTTGAGGAGTGGAGTCCCGATTATGCTCAAGCCGAGCAGGACACCAATGATCAAGTTTTGCTTCTTGCGATTCATAATTCCTTCGAGTGTTTTCCTCACCTTACGTCACCAACGGCACAACGACTTGTAAGAATTCGGCATTTTCGGGGAAGTGAAAAGACGACTTCTGGGCGATTCCGAATCGAATTTCTCAGGTGAACCCTCGAATTGGGTGAGTCGAATTCAACGAATCCTGTTTACGCGGCAGAAGCGGGACAATCAATGACCCAGCGTCCAAACCTGTTGCTCAATCGTCCAAAGCCGATGGACGCCTGGAACGTTTAACCCGATCAGTTCGAAGCGAAGGCAACTTGCAACGATGCGCTGTTGTGGCACAACACCGATTGTTGAAAAAACGAGGAAGGCGCAAGACCCGTGACGCGTTTGAAATCGTTGGTAAAGTGTGATTGATCGCTGTAGCCGGCGGAATGCGCTATCGAAGTGAAGTCATGTCCTCTGGCGCGCAAACCAACGGCGTTCTTGAGTCTCATGATGGACGCAAACTGCTTGGGCGACGTGCCAACGCTCCGGCGGAATCGCCTTTCTAAAGCGCTTTGACTCAGGCCCACTTGCCGGGCGAGTTCCTCGACGCGAATGCTGGTCCGCGTTGCTTCGAGGCGCGCGACAGCCGCGGAGACAGATGAATCCAGTCCGTGGTTGTGAACGCGCGCCAGCAGGAAACTCTCCGCAATCTGGATTCGTCGGACATGATCCTTCGCCGCCGCCAGTCGCTCATCGAGCGCGTCCAACTCCAGCGCGCCGTCCAGAACATGTTCAATGGCGGTGGTGATGTTGAAGAGGGCGTCGAGGGGATTGCGGAGGAAAGCGCTTGCCCCGCTTTCCGTGAACATGATCAGCAGGATGCCAGTGCCTCCTCTGTAGATGCGTGCGCGAGCCGTATCCCACAATCCGGAGATTGCAGCACGCGGCAACTCACGGCCTCCATCCAGCGCGTGCTCGCCCCTGAATCGGAGTTCAGCCATGAAATTTGTATCCGGCAGGAGTCTGAGTTTCCGGTCGGACGGAAACTCAACGATGACGAATCTCTTAACGAATGGGCGCAACGCCTCGGAGGACACTTGAGCAAAAACTTTGGCATTTTCGGGCGACTCTTTCATTTGAACCTTTCGTCAGGAAGGAAAGCACCGCGCGAATGCCCTCAGCCATTTGGGATTTCCGCGAATGCGAATTCTTCGAGTCAGCAGCGACCACAATAGATTCTTTTCCTTCGCCAGAAGTCCAAGCCACGTCGCCGAATCAGCGATGACGTGAATATTGCAGACGCCCTGGAGACCATTTTCAATTTTGATTGCGCCGCCGCGGACGATGACCGTCGCTTCGGTCGGTGCTTTCCCGGTGAAGGTGAAGTGATACGTCGCGTCCAGCTTGCCTGCGGCACCGCGTTGAAATGAATGTGGCATTCCTGCCAACAAGGCGCGAATGCTGCCCGGGCGCAGTGAACCCCTGACGTGGCGAACCGTCTTGTGCGGATAACGCTTTTGCACGTGCGCCTCGGCGTCCGAGCCACGAATGACGTAAACGGGCTCTTGCTTCGCCTGCAATGGCCGCACGATTTCGTCTGCGAACGCTTTCTTCGATTCCAAAAACTGACCGATAACGTCATCGCCGGCCGGACACACCGCCATGCAATACGCCGCCTTGTAATTCGCGCCGAAACTCAGGCTTTGCCAGACCGAGATGCTTTCCGAATCCTTTACGCGTCGCCGGTAATCCAATCCGTCGCGGCTTTCAGCGACCGTTTCAACCCAATCATTAAACCCGCCCATGAACTCACGGTAATTGTGGGTGTAGCACGACGAGAAGTTGAATGCACCGTCTGCGCCAATCGCTCCCACCGGACAAGCGGCCACGCACAGCTTGCAGGTCAGGCACGGGTTAAAATCCAGTTCCTTGGAATATTCGCTGATCTCAGCCGCGACGAGAATCGTGCCCAGCAGGATAAAATTACCCAAGCGCGGATGAATCACGTTACGATGAATTCCCATCCGACCCAACCCGGCCGCAACCGCGACCGGTTTATGCGCCACAACCCAGATCCGTTCGGTCATCCAGCGGTCCGCCTCCATCGGAAACGCCATCGGCGGATTGAGCGCCCGAATACCGGCGCGCTCCAAAGCAGCCGTGATGTGACGCGCGATATCGTTTACCTCATCGCCGGTGTGGTGAAATTCGGTATTGGCAACCGAACGCGCCGGGCTGCGCACGTTCTCCCGATTCATCCGCACGACAAAACTGATCAAGCTGCGCGTGCGCGGGAATGTCCGTTCGATGTGTGGCCGTTCGTCTGCCAAGGACGGCCTGTCCAGTTCGACGAATCCCACGTCATCTGCTCCGGCGTCGAGGCAGAGCTGACGCAGCCACGCGGCGTCCAGGACGCCCGGACGAGCGGGGGCAGGTGAGCAGAGGGCTTCAGTGTGTATATGCACAGCTGGAGGCTTTAATTGGGGCGCGTCGAGGGTCATGGGATTCAGGTGATTGGATTCAGTTGTTCAGGGCGAGAGCCGCTCGGTCCAGATCCGAAAGAATGGCTGACCAGCGATGCTCGCCTAAGGTTTTTACCACCGCTTGCTGTGCGGCGCGCCAGGCGGGCATCGCCTTCTCAAGGTCCTTTCTGCCCTTTGCCGAGATGGACACGCTCACACGACCGCCGCGACCAGCACCGGTAATTTCCAGCAATCCGTCGCGTTCCAGTGGCCGGAGATTGCGCACCAAAGTCGTGCGCTCCATTCCGAGCCAGTCGCTCAGTTCCTCCATACTCCACCCGGGTTTTGCCGCGAGGGCCCCCAGGATCGGCGTTTGCGTGGGACGGATGCCATGGCGGCGCAGTTCGGCGTCAAAGAATTGGGTCACCGCACGGGTCACCCAACGCAAGTTAAAGCACACGCAGTTTTCCATTGCTGAAAGATCAAATTCTTTTGTCATCTTGGTGTGTATATACACACTAACAGGGGATGTGTCAACATGTGTTTTTTTAGATTGTGGCAAAAGTCCTCCTTCGTTCCAGCCACGTGGCGCGCGATAAGAGACAGCCATTATTCACTTCTTAACGTTTGGTGCGTCGCTGCTTGCTCTCGCTCGGGGCGTTTTTCAATCCGCCTGAGCAGGTAGTCTCGCAGCGCCGGGTCATCGGTCAGGCTCGCGGCACGAGTGAAAGCCTGATCCGCTTCGGCTTTGCGATTGAGCAATTCCATCAAGTGGCCACGTGCGGCCCAGAATGGTTGATAGTTGACGAGGCTGCCTTGAGGCAAAGCATCGAGTGCATGCAGGCAATCCCAGCCTGTCGTGTATGCGGCGTAGATGGCATCCAGAACAAACGAAAGTCGCTCGGACAATTCCGGCAAGTCGGGGACGCGGAACGGAATGCCCGCATCGCGATGTAGGCGACCAGTCGTCCGTACGAAATCGCGCGCAACGGCCTCGATCGCATCATGCGTGGCGGCTTCGCTCACGGTTGAAAACCTCTGCCCTCAGGCTCTTTTCGGATTTAGACCCTGAGCCAGCCTCGAAACGCCCTGGCGGCATAGTAAGACTGCGCGCCGTTGTGACCCACGAAGACGCGGCCGTAGCGGCGATCACAATAGAGCGCACCGCCGAGTTTTCTAATATCGGCAGGTGTTTTCACCCAGCTCGAAGTTTTCGTATCGAAGTCCCCAAGTTTTTGCAGCTCTTGATATTGTTCCTCTGTCAAAAGCTCGATCCCCATGGCCGCTGCCATATCCATGGCGGTATTTTTCGGTCTATGTTCCTTCCGTGACTTCAGCCCTTCACGGTCGTAACAAACACTGACGCGGCCTTTGGGGCTTTCTGGTGAACAATCAAAAAAGATGTATTCGCCCGTCTTTTTGTCGTGGCCAACAACATCCGGTTCACCGCCAGTTGCTTCCATTTCGTTGAGCGACCAGACTTTTTCGGGATCAGCTTCCAGCCTGGCTTGCACTTTGGCCCATGCAAGACCTTCATGGCGGTTCATATTTTTCTCAAAGCGGGCCTTCAATACTTTGAGCAGTTCTTCGCGTTGCGCTGGTGACAACTCCTTTTTGGTTTTAACGCTTTTCATTTCGGTTTCCTTTTTATTGCTGTGTCGTGTGAAGAGCCGCCCTAGAGTTGCCCTCGATTAGGCCGACGAAGACGCCCGCAGCCCGCAGGGCTTCCCCATAAGCCCTGCCAGCGGCCGCTGCAAGGAGAGCGTATTTCATGGTGATGGTTTTGATTGTAGCGTTTGTTTTGTTCGTTTCAGAGTCGGAAACATTTGCACAGCTCTGCAACGATGACGTCCGGACATGCCTCGTTTCGACATTTCAGAACAGATTCTTGCAGAAAAATCTGCCGCTTAAAAAGAATTAAGTCTTCGCGTAAAGCTCGCTGCTGACCCTGGTTGCGTGGCAGCTCGCCGCCGACCGCATCCAGAAGGTTGACCGCGCTCGGGCCAGGTTGTGGTCTGCGAGCAACAAGGGAAACGCGAAGCGGTTCGATTCTTTGTCACCTCGGCGGGGTTTGCGGGGACATCTTCAACGGTTATGTACCCCAAAACTATTGCAGGCATTGTCGCCGCATCATTTTTTCTGCCGGTCAGCCCGAGAGCCCAATCGGCCAACTCAATTTCCTCGCGGCCAGAGACGGGCCGGAAGGATGCGCATCTCAGCTTCCCCGGATCGCCCCTAGGGATCGCCTGGGGCTTTCTCTATGGCAATCTGGGCGTCAAAGCCGAACAGTTCATGCCGCAGGTCCGGGAGCTCGGAGGCGGGTTCACGAAGGTTTACCTGTTCTGGGATCAGGTCGAACCGCAGAAAGGCAAATACGATTGGAGCGCGGTGGATGCCTTCATGAATCAACTGAAGGCGCCCGAAGAGGGATTGATCTCGCTGTATTCGAGTTCACAATGGGCGGCGAAACGTTCCGCTGCGCTCCTGCCGCCTTCGCCCGCCCGGAATCCCGACGACTACTACCGCTTCGTGAACGAACTCGTCAAACACTGCCACGGTTGCGTCCGCTATTGGCAGAATGACTCAGAACCGAACAATCCGATTTACTGGTCCGGCACGAAGGAAGAATTCGTCGCGCAACTGAAGGTGTTCCACAAGGCGGTGAAGGACGCCGATTCGTCCGCTGTGGTTGTAGTCGGCGGCTATGACGGACTCTTTGGGCCGCCGGGAACGCGGCCGTTTCCGAACCAGCAGGCGGGGCTGGATTTCTTCGACTACGTCCTGAAGGAAGGCCGCGATGGGTTCGACCTTTTCGATCTGCGCCTCTACGGAGATTCGTACACCATCGTCGCCCGAGTCGAGTTCATGCGGCAGAAGATGCTGGCCCTGGGTTACAACAAGCCAATCATCTGCACAGAATATGGTGGCCCGGCCTTCTTCCAGTTCCCCGAGAATCGAAAGTATTTCTCCTTGCTGTCGTCGTGGATGCAATCCGTGGTCCAGACCGATCAAAACGCTGCGCGCCTGCAGGACAGCGTCGGTGGCAACCAGATTGCCGAACTCTACCAACGCATGAGCTCTCTCGCACCGGAGACACAGATGTTCATGCTCGACTGCGCGCCGGAACTTGAGGCCAAGTACAATCGCATTCAGGTGCGCGGACTGGTGATGCGAAACCTCTTCGCCTTTGCCGCCGGCGTGCAGAAGACGCTCTATTGGCAGCTTCTGGACAACCGCGACAACCGCCACAATATGATGACGCTGATGTATGGAAAAATCGGATTATTGGGCTACGAAAATGGCGCACTCCGAAAGCGGTATCCGACGGCCGACGCCTTTCAACGCATGACCAAGACGCTCGCGGGACTTCGCGAGGTGAAACGCACTGATGTTCCTGGAAGGCCGTCGATTTTTCTTTTTGAAGTGGATCGTGGCGCGCGCGGTCCGGTCTTCGTGGTTTGGGAACGCCGGGATGAATTCACCGGAGAGAACTCAACCCCGGTCCCGTTTGATTGCGAATGGGCTGGGGCAAAAGCAACCGCCATGGACGCGTTGGGCCAAACCCTGCCAACCCGCATCGCGGACAGACGCCTTCATCTTGAGATTTCACTGACGCCTGTTTTCCTTGAGCCAGTCCGGTGATATTCTTTGTAAAATTACAATTCCTCGTAATTTCTGAACCGAAATCACCAGGCGTCGAAGCGAAGAAGGCACGGATTTGAAGCGTTTGCGTGATTTCATCGGTTTGGCACGACGCGTGCCAACGCTCCGAAACGTTGTTTTGAGAAATTATCCGTGAACCAGATCGCTGCTGAGCTTTGTGGTTCGCATGGCCCGGGAACCTGTGCGCGGAGCACCGCGCTCGGTCGCCAATCTCGAATCCACCGAGCCGGTGAAGAGGTCAACGAAGCGGCGCGGCGATCGTGGCCAAGCTCGAGGCGCGCGGCATCCATGCCGTCAATGCATCCATGGGTTTCCCCATGTAAATGTATCAGGCCGGTGGCGGCCCAATTTGGGTCGTGTCCCACAAGCCGGTAGGGGTTGAGGCGGGACTGGGTCACATGGGCATTCATCGGACGGAAGCGGCGGCGGGGCCGAAGGACCCATCAACCTGCCGAGGAAAATCGAACTGGAGCAAACAGAGCAAACCGAGAAGAAAATCTCTGTTCTCTCCGGTTCAAGGCTTGATGAATCGTCACGGCTAGGGCGAGCGAACGCCGTAAAAGCGTTGTGGACTGTTTTGTGGCGCGTCGGTGAATTGATAATTGCCGGGTAGGGGTTCGGTCGTTCTGCCAATCAGGGTCCAGTTCGGCATCGGGTCGGAAATATTCGTGGCGGCCATCACCGTAAAGCTCAGGCCTGGCGCGTTGTTGAATTGGAACTGAAATTCGCCCGTCGGCCGTTTACGGGCATGAGTCAGGACGCAGGGCCGCGCGACTGCGCTGGCTGGGTCGTAGAGTTCGGAGGTGCCGCTGGCATCCTGGTCGTCGAAGTTGAATCCACCGACGAGGACGACCTTGCCGCTGGCGAGCCGAAATGCAGAGTGAAACCTCGACGGCCAGTAATAAACGGCAGCGTGGGTTTCCAGGTTCCAGTCGCGGGATCGTACAGCTCTGCGCTGGCGAGGATCCCACCGTTTATCTGGTCCCCCCCGGCCAGGAGGACTTTGCCGTTGGGCAAGAGCGTGGTCGTCGCGCCCTCACGCGGAGTGAGCAGCGAGCCTGTCCGGACGGTTCCCTGTGGCGGATGGGACTTAAGCCCCCATGGTGAATGGTGATACGATTCACGAGTACAGCCGGCGCCCGCCCTAACTGGCCCGAACGGGCGCCGGCCTGGTACATCCCGCGCAACTGCGCGCGGGTTAATTTGATTTATTTATTCCGCCCATGGCGGTGACCATGGCCGTCGCGATCGTCATCGCCACTGACCGCCTGAATGACCCCGAAGAGGCCGTGCTGTTCGTCGTTCGGACCCGCGGAGAAATACAGGTCCGTCGAGACACCCGAGACACCACCCTCGACGCCGAAGGTCAGGCCCCACAAACCGTCAATCGTCACCGGACAGTCTTCATCCCGTTCGAGCAGGCCTTTGAAGTGGCCGTCAGCATCGAACGTCATGATCGTGCCGCTGCCGAAATTGCCGACCAAGAGTTGATTGGCGTGTTCGCCGAAGGTGCTCGGCGCGACCGCCAGGCCCCAGGGCGAATTCATCTGGGAGATATTGCCACCTGCTCTCGAACCGGCCGCGAACCGATGGAACGCACCGGTGTTCACATCGAACACGTCAATCAAACCCCGTCCGCTTCCCGGAACGTCGTCCTTGGCGGACGCGTCCTGTTTGGCGAAGGTCACGAAGATGACGCCGTTCAGGTTCTGCACATTGAAGGGCGCGTAACCTGCCGGAGCCGTCTGGTCCGCGAACTGCGTCGGCGTTCTTGAACCGCTTTGATAGACATCGATGGTGCCTTCGTGGAAGTTCGCCGCCAGCAGCACTGTATTGGCGCCGACCGTCGCCAGCGTCACTCCCTTGTAAATCGCCGTCTCGCGCATGGCCAGGGTCTCCGCCGCGGGGCCCAGGTCAGGACGCCACCCGGACACGGTGCCGTCTTCGCTCACGAAAAGGAAGATGTCCCCGTTGAAGTCCGTCGAATTGTTGGCCACCTGGCCGGAGACGCTGCCGTTTCCGGGAATGGAGATGACCAGCGGCACGATCGACGCGTGCGGTGCGCCGGACGCGTCATTCGTCACTGCATAAAGCGTCGCCACTCCCGTGCCGTTGTCGCTGACCCAGAACGGAAACGTATCGTGATACGAAATGCCCCAGCCGTTCACCAGGTTGGTATCCTGCACCTGCCCGACGCCGGCGATGTCCGAGACCAGGTTGATCGCCCGATAATGCGTCTCGTCATTGTCGTGGTGCTGCTTCGCGCCGGCAGGAACGCAGGCCAGGGCCAGCGCTGCAGTGCAGAGCAGGGTGGATGGAAGACTGATGCCGTTCGCAACAGTCGTTTCGTTTGATGTTTTCGTTTTCATTGTGTGTATATGTTTCGTTTTTGCTTTTTGGTTGTTGTAACGAGCGCCCGCGCCGTCGCGAGAAGCCGCGTTCAGTTTGTGGTCTTTCGCGCGACTGCTCTTACCGTCAACGCTTGCAAGCGCCCGTATGGAAAGTTGGAGATGGTTCCGCGAACTCAGTTCCCCGGAAGCTTCGCTCTCGGCTGGTTCGTCAGCCCCAGGGCGGCTGCAAACAATTGCACAAGCGATAGGGCGCAACCTGTGCGTTCGTGTGCGTAATGCGCGAGTAACCGCCGAGGTTATGGCGAGCTAACACGATAGAAACGATGCGGGATCTGACCGGCTCCAGAATCTGTGAATTGAAAATGCCCGGGAGTGATTTCGACGGGATTTCCAAGCTTTGTCCAGACTCCGTTCGGGAGAGCCAGATTCGTTGAAGCAAGCACCGTGAAACCGACTCCTGGCGTGTTGGTGAATGCGAACTGAAATGCGCCGTCGGGCCGCCTCGATGCGCTGGTCATAACGGGTCTGGCGATCGGCGCGTTAATTTAGCAAGGTCGCAGTGTGCAACAGGCGTGAGGTGTGCATCGCTCCGACCTCGGAGAAGGAGCCGGTATTTGGCGGTTGGGCGCCGAACGAGCCGAGCGCAAGGCCAAGCAGCGCCAGGGCGAGTAGGTGTCGTGCTGGTCGGATCATAATAATTCGCAGATGTGAGGCCGCCGGAGCGAAGTCGTTTCGGGCGAAGCGCGCCAGACCGACGGGACGAAGGAACCAGCCATGCCATGAGTGGTTAGTGGTTCGCAGTTAGTTACTAGTCAGTAGTCCGTAATTATTTGCACATGAGTCGTTCCTGCCGGCCCGTTGGGGAACAGATCAGGTGGTTAAAACCTCAGATAAATGCCGATGATGGCTACGACATAAATCATGAGCGCTGTTTTTCAGGACCACTTTTCGGGCCTCGCGCGCCGTTACGCTGATTTCCGTCCGCGTTACCCGGGCGCATTGTTTGATTATCTGGCGACGCGGGCGACGCGCGACCAGTTGGTGTGGGATTGCGCGTGCGGGAGCGGCCAGGCGACGATCGATTTGGCGGCGCGATTCGAGAAGATCATCGCGACGGACGGCAGCGCGCAACAAATCGCTTCGGCGCCGCGATGTGACAATGTGGAATACCGCGTCGCATTGGCGGACCAAAGCGGGTTGGAGGATGGGTCCATCGGACTCGTGACGATCGCGCAAGCCTTGCATTGGTTCAATGACAAGGACTTTTTCGCTGAAGTGGAGCGGGTGCTGAAACCCGGCGGCACGCTGGCGGCCTGGGTTTACGGCACCAGCCAGATAGAAGGCGATGGGATGGACGCCATTGTGCAGGACTATTATACGAAGGTGGTACGTCCTTACTGGCCGCCCGAATGGAGGTTTATTGAAGGTCGTTATCGGGCGATCCGATTGCCTTTCCCGGAAATCAGGACCCCCTCATTCCGGATGGAAGAGCTTTGGAGACTCGACCAACTCCTGGGCTATTTCAGCAGTTGGTCGGCAACGACTCGGTTCGTCGAGGCAACCGGCCGAGATCCTATCGAACCCCTGAGGCATAACCTGGCAATGGTTTGGCGTGAACCGGAACGGGCACGACGGGTTGTGTGGCCGTTGACAGTGCGGGTGGCGGTGAAACCCAGGTAACAAGATATTTTGGATCTTCATAAAACTTGGTAAGGGAAAAGTTCAAGAGCATCAAGGTGAGCGGACGATGCTCCGGTCGATGTGTTGCGGGGCTTAAGGCGTGCTGATGCGATAAAACCGCGACCTGGCCGTGGCTGCGGTGGTGTCAGTAACTGAGAACTGTCCGTTGGCGTCGAACGCGCCGGTCGTTAGCGAGGTCCAGGAAGCAATCGGCAGGAAATGTTGGTTGAGGTAAGGAGGTGAAAGGTTGCACCGGAAGGCCCCATGCCAAGTGAGGAGCACGTTGCCTCCTGGTCCCTGCGCGATGCGCGTCAATTGCGGTGTGAGCACGATTCGAAAAATCGTGCCGCCGCCGCCAAAAATGGAGCACAGAGAAAGGCAAAATCTCTGAGGAGGCCCGTTTCACAACCAGGTCCTACTGGTAAATGGGTCTTTGAAACCACAGATCTGCGGTAAAAATCATCTTCCTCTCCCAATAATAATGATTGGTCTGAACAGAACATTACCACGTAAATTAGGTGGCCCGAGCGAACTCCCGCACGATTCCACCGCCAGTGCCAGCTCAGGCAGCTTGGCTTGCGAAGACAACAAATAACGTGCAAGAGGACGCGGCCAAATCGAGTCTGGGCAAGTCTGAGTTTCATAACGTCTCGGGGGAAAACAACGGCGTGCTCTTTCAGTCCGGGCTTCGCGTGGCGGGAAACAACCTTAATGTTCGCAGGGTTAGGGAACAGTTATTCGATAAAATCCGACGTTTGTCGAGGCTGCGCCCTCATCGGTGAACGAGAACTGCCCGTTCAGGTCGAAGACGCCGGTCGTTAAAGTCGTCCAGGAGGCGATGGGCAGGGAAATATCGGGTGAGGCCAGGAGCCGAAAAGTCGCATCCGAAGGACCGGTGCCAGTGAGGAGTATGCTGCCACCTTCTCCCTTCGTAATGCCTGTGAACTGCGGTGTCAGGACGATGCGGAAAATCGTGCCGCCGCCGCCGGGGCCGCCGTTTACGGTTGTGCCGTAGAGATTCCCATCGGGACCGAGCGTGAGAGACGCCTGCGGATTAAGGCCATTGGCGCCCTGGAACAGAACGAGCGGAGTGTACACGCCGTTCGTGGTTATCCGAAAAACAACGCCCTGGCCGTTGCCGAACGGATCGTTCCCGAGGGACCCGCCCGCAAACACGGTTCCGTAGAGGTTGCCGTCATTGCCAAAGATCATTTTGGTTGCAGGTTCTTCGCCATCTGTGAAGTGAAAATTAAACAGGGTCGTGAAGGCGCCGTTGGTCGTCACCTTGAAGATGGTGCCGAAGCTCGAATTGGTGCCGCCGAATTCAGTCGTGCCGTAGAGGGTGCCGTCGTTACCCTGGACCAAACCGCCGAAAGGATTGGCCCCGTTGGTGTTGTTGAACGTGAATAGCGTTGTCAATGACCCGCCGGGCGTAATCCTGAAAACAGTTCCGACACCGTTGCTCCCGCCGCCGGCGGTCGTCCCGTAAAAATTTCCATCGGTGCCGATGGTCAACCCATCTGCCGGAAAATTGCCGTTGGTGGTATTGAAGGAAACGAGTGTTGTCAGAACTCCGTTGGTCCTTACGCGAAAAACGGTGCCCGCATCGTTGGAGCCTCCCCCAGCAGTCGTGCCGTAGAAATCACCATTTGCGTCCAGGGCAAGCTGGCACTCTGGATTGGCGCCGTTGGCTCCATTAAACGAGGCAATCGAGGCGAAAGTTCCGTTGGTCGAGAACCGGAATATCATGCCAGAATCGTTCGGGCCGCCAGAGAAGGTCGTGCCATAAAAGTTTCCGTCTTTTCCCAGTGTCAGCCCGACCTGCGGAGCCGAGCCATTGGCGTTGTTGAAAGAGAACAGGGACGTGAGCGTACCACCTGGCGTCAACCGGAATATCGTCCCCGCATTGTTGCTGCCGCCATCGCGGGTCGTTCCATAGAAATTTCCGTCGGGTCCCGGAGTCAGGGCGGCCTCCGGATGAAGACCGTCGAGGGGAATAAAGGACACCAGGGTTGTCAGAACGCCGCCGGGCGCCATTTTGAAGATCGAACCTTGCGAGGAACCGTAAAAATTGCCGTCGCTCGCCAGGAGCAGGCCTGAGAGCGGCGATCCGTTCGCGGAATTGTCGAAGGAAACGAGCGTGGTCAGGACGCCGTTGGTGGTTACTTTGAATACAGTGCCGGAATTCGCGGTGCCGCCCCGTTCGGTCGTGCCGTAAAGCTGGCCGTCAGCGCCAGCGGTCAGTTCCGCTAAGGGAGAAGCGCCGTTATTTCCATTGAAGGAAACCAGGTTGGTGTACACTCCATTGGTGGTGATCCTGAAGATCACGCCCAGGCCGGCGCTGCCACCATCTCTCGACGTGCCGTAAAGATTCCCATCCGGTCCCTGCGTCAATCGGGCCTGATGTGTGAAGCCATCGAGTCCTTGAAACGAATGCAGGGTGGTCAATGTTCCGCTGAGCGTGATTTTAAAGATCGTGCCCAAGCCGTCGCTGCCGTCGAGCGCCGTGACGCCGTAGAGATTGCCGTCCGGCCCGGCAGCCAACCCGGCCACAGGACCAGGAAAGCCGCCGATGGACGAAGTATCGAATGAGACCAGCGACGTTACAACTCCGTCAGGCGTTACTCGAAACACATTGCCCGCCCCGTTGGTGCCGCCCGCCGGAGACGTGCCGTAGAAATTCCCGTCACCGGCGAGCACCAGTCCGGATCCTGGATTGCCACCGTTCACCCCGTTGAGCACGGCGAAATTGGTCAACACGCCATCGGTTGTGAGTTTGAAGACGGTTCCAAAACCAAACGGCCCGCCAGTCCCGGTCATTCCGTAAAGGAGGCCGTCATTGCCGACGACCAGGCCCGCCGCCGCGGAATTGACCTGGTCCGTCACGAGCGTCGTCAGAACTCCTGCCGGTGTGACCCGAAACACGGCGCCGTTCGCTCTTGGTCCGCCTTCCGGCGTCGTGCCGTAAAAGTTTCCGTCCGGACCCTCGACCAGGGCTCCGCTGACCCTGCCAAGCCCGAGCTGGAAGTTGAAAAGTGTTTGCGGTTCGATGGCCCGACAGCAAACAGAGTTTAACAGCAGCCAAAAAACGGCCAATCCTGGAATTGCAAATCTGCCTGTTTTCATTTTCACACATTCGTTCCTGCTAACATTTCGTGTTGTGCGGTAGGTAGGTCTTGAGATTGTTCGTCTCGTCGAGTCCACCCGTTGCACAGGTTGAGAAGCAGGCAGCACCGAGAAGTTCCTCAAAACACGAAGAGCAGCAGTGGGACGAAGGATCCATCAACCCTGGACAAACGCTGGCGGAACTCTGGGAGCCGTTCCCGCCTGAACTTTCCGACAGGCCCCGAAATCCAGAGCCGGTCAGCGATAGGCTGTCACCCAGGCTGAGCCCGGTCGCCGTTGAAATCTGCGGCTGCGAGGAGCTGGGAAAGCCCAGACCGACGTCATACAACTGAGCCGTCCTGGTTATGAAGCCGGCTTCAGCCAGCACCTTCGGAAGCAACGTGAGTGTGCTCTCCTGAAGCGCGGTGCCCAGTGAGCCGGTCGGCGTCCACCGCCCGGTGGCAGGGTCAAATATTTCCGCATTCGGCAGGAAATTGAAATTCTTGTCCTCGCCACCCACGACCAGCACTTTGCCATTGGGCAGGAGGATGGCTGAATGATCCCAGCGGCCAATATTCAACGAACCCGCCGCGGTCCAGCTTCCGTTGGTTCCGCTCTCAGCATCGAACAGAAACGCACCATCGGAAGTATTGGTCGTGCCGAAGCCGCCGGCGACCAGCACTTTGCCGTCAGGAAGCAATGTGGCGGTGTGACTGGTCAGGCCCAGAGGCAGTGATGCGGTGAGCGCCCATGTCCCGGCGATGGGATCGAACAGTTCCGCACTATTGAGGGCGGGGTTAGCCGTTCCGAAGCCGGCGACGACCAGGACCTTCCCATTCTTCAACAGAACTGCACGATGGCCGTAGCGGCCGATGTTCAATGAACCGGCTGCGAGGCTTTGTTTTCCGCTGCGTTTATGGGAAGTAATTCAAGGCGAGCGAACGCGATAAAAACGCAGCGGACTATCCGTGGTCACATCCGTGAATTGATAGCTGCCGGGCGAGGCTTCCAGGACGGCACCCGCGCTCTTCCACTCATCCACTGGCACAGCGGGGTTGGTGGTAGTCAAAACAGTGAAGCTGGCCCCGGGGGTGTTGGTAAAGGTGAATTGAAAGGCGCCATCAGGCAGCCTCGTCGTGCCGGAAATCACGATCACTGTCAGGCCGGTGACCGTCACAGGTAATGAGGTTGTCCTGGCGCCGAGGTTATCGGAGGCTACGGCGGTAAGCGCGTGCGAGCCGACGGCCAAACTCACCGAGAGGCTGTAAGGGCTGGAGGAGCGATTGCCCAGGGAGGTGACGCCGTCGAAGAACTGGACGTTGGTGACGCTGCCATCACTGTCGCTGGCGGCAGCCTGAATGGTAATCGTTGCCGGGGCGATAAAGGAGGCTCCATTGATTGGGCTGGTGATGGCGACGGTGGGAGGTGAGTTCGAGGAAATGATGATGGAGACACCCTGAGCGCGCAAGGCGGCAACAGTCTGGGCGAGATTCGCCGCCTCCACTTCGGATAGAACCAGCGTCGTGAGCGGATTGCCGTTAAGCACCAGGTTTCTCAAACTCGTCAGGTCCACGGGCAGAGTCAGGGTGGTGATTTGGTTGTCGGCCAGCTGCAGCGTGAAGAGTGCGTCTAGATTGGCCGGCAAGCTAAAGTTGGTCAGGTGATTGCCAAACAAAAAGAGCTCCTGCAAATTGGTCATGCCCGGCGGCAGTTGGAGGCTGATGAGCTGATTTCCGCCGAGGTTGAGAGTCGTTAGTTTGGGCAAGGGCGGGGGCAACGCCAGACTCCGGAGTTGGTTGAAACTGGCGTCGAGCGTGGTCAGATTGGTAAGCCCGGTCGGCACCACAAGGTTTGTCAGTTGGTTGCCATTCAGGTTGAGCGACTCCAGTCGGGTCAGTTTCGGCGACAACACGAGGCTCCTCATTTCGCTGTCCTCCAGGTCCAGCGTCACCAGGGTCCGCAGTTCCTGTGGCAAGGTGAGGTTGGTCAGGGAACTGAATGATAAATCGAGCGTCACGAGGTTCGTCGCGTCCGCGGGCAGGACGAGGTTCGAAAGAGGGTTGCCACCCGCGCTCAACTCAAGCAGCCGGGTCAAGCCGGTGGGCAAAGTAAGCTTATTCAGTCCGTTGGCCTCGAGCCGCAGCGTATCCAGGTGGCTCAAGCCATTTGGGAGTGAGAAGTTAGTGAGGAAGAGGTTAAATCCAAGGTTGAGAAAGAAAATGTTGGTCAGGCGAGATGGGAGGGTGAAATTGGAAAGCCGGTTATTCTCGAGATCAAGGTTGTTCAGCTCCGTCAGGTTGGTGAGGAAACCGGCGGCCCCAAGCCGATTCCCCGCAAGGTTCAATTCGACGAGACTCGCAAGCCCGTTAGGCAGCGTGATGTTTGTAAGTGCGCAGGTTTTGACCAACACCCGGCTGAGGTTGGTCAACGTGTCCGGAAAGGAGCAGTTCCTCAGTGCAGTGAAACTGAAACTGAGGTCGACCGTTCTCAGCTTCGTCAGCGTGGATGGAATGGACACATTATCGATGAAATTGGATTGGAGGTCGAGTGCGATCAGGTTGCGCGCCGCTTCCAGACCCTGAAGGTTGAAGATACTCCGAGCGCTGGCATTCAAATTGGTCAGCGTAAGCATGTCCTGTTGTGTCAGCGGCCCGGTCGGCTTCCGCAACGCGTCCCGAATGGCGGCATCCAGGCCTGAGTCGGGAATTGAAACCTCCTGCGCCAGGGCCGCGAAGCTGATGAAGATCATCATCGTAAAGGTGCCAAGAGTGCTTTTCAGATATCCATTCATACCAATTGGAAGCCCCACCAGTACGCCGGTTCCCAAATCCAGCCGCGACTAAAGTCCTATCTGCAGCCCAGAAAGTGGTGTGTGATTCATTCGTGAGCAGTATGGTTTGCGAAATTTCAGAAGAGGAGATCAGCATACACAGGACGATGTTCCCCTCTCCCAGGCTCGGTGACCGTTCCAGCGGGCCGAGTCTTGCGCATGACGCAAGCTGATCACGGTCCGGTGATCAGGACCACGTGGAAGCCAACGTCGGAATGGGGCAAACGTTTGACACCATTCCCAGACATTCTCGCGTATGTCGTGTTAATTGATGATCGACAATTTGCTCTCACGGCGTGCTCACCCGATAGAACCGGGTATTGACCGTAGCTGCGCCCTCGTCGGTAAATGAAAACTGTCCGTTGATGTCGAAGGCACCGGTGGTTAACAAGGTCCAGGATGTGAGCGGTGTGGAAAGATCGGCTGAGGCCAGCAGGCGAAAGGTCGCGCCCGATGGACCGATGCCTGTTAGGAGCACGTTGCCACTCTGCCCCTTCGTGATCCCTGTGATTTGCGGTGTCAGCACGATTCGAAAAATCGTGCCGCCGCTGCCAGTTCCGCCCTCTGAGGTTGTTCCATAGAGATTCCCATCCTTGCCGAGCACGAGCGACGCCTGCGGATTTGCACCATTTGTGCGCTGGAATATAAGAAGTGGGGTAAAGATGTCGTTGGTGGTTATGCGGAATACCGTGCCGAAGCCATTCGCATTGAAGATGCCTCCAGTGGACCCGCCAAATAGAGTCGTGCCATAAAGGTTCCCATCGCTTCCGAAAATCAATTTGGCGGACGCGGCTTCGCCGACGGTAAAATGGAAATTAAACAAGGTTGTAAGGACACCATTGGTGGTAATCTTGAATATGGTGCCGAAGTTCGAATTAGTCCCGAGGGTCGAATCGGTGCCGCCAAATCCTGTCGTGCCGTAGAGGTTGCCATCGTTGGCCTGGACAAGGCCACCCTGAGGAGACGCTCCGTTGCTGCCGTTGAAAGAAAATAGAGTGGTCAGCACGCCGGCAGGCGTCATTTTGAAAACAGTTCCGAGGAGGTGGCTCCCACCGTTAGCCGTCGTCCCGTAAAAGTTTCCATCGTTGCCGGTGGTCAAGCCGTCCTCCGGAGAAGCGCCATTAGTGTTGTTGAAAGAGACTAGCGTGGTCAGCACGCCATTGGTCGTTACGCGGAAGACGGTGCCGAGAGGGTCGGAACGGTTGGGGCCGCCCTCGCGGGCCGTCCCGTAGAAATTACCGCTGGCGTCCATGACAAGCTGGCCCCGCGGGTTGGAGCCATTGGTCCCAGTGAACGAGGTGAGAGTGGTGAGAACTCCGTTCGTCGAGAACCGGAATATCGTGCCAAAGCCGTTCGCGCCGCCAAGTGTCGTCGTGCCATAAAAATTCCCGTCCTTTCCAAACGCCAGCCCGGCTTGCGGCGCTGAGCCGTTGGTGGTGCTAAATGAGAACAAGGACGTGAGCACTCTGTTGGGCGTGAACCTGAAGATCGTCCCCACACCGTTGCTGCCGCCCTCGCGGGTTGTTCCATAGAGATTTCCGTCAGGTGCGGCGAGGAGGCCAGCCTGCGGACGAATGCCCTGAAGCGCAAGCAAGGATACCAGATTGGTCAGAGCGCCGGCCGGCGTCATTCTGAACACCGCGCCTGACGAACATCCATAAAAGTTGCCGTCGCTGGCCAGCAGCAGGCCCGCTTGCGGTGAACTATTGGGAGGGTCGCTGAAGGAAACGAGAGTAGTTATGGCGCCATTAGCGGTTACCTTGAACACGGTCCCGAGATTCGCGCTGCCACCCAGTTGAGTCGTGCCGTAGAGTTGGCCATCAGCGCCGGGCGTCAGTTCCGCACGGGGCCTGGCCCCGTTGGCGCCCGTGAAGGAACCAAGGGTGGTGAAAATTCCGTTTGTCGTGATTCTGAATACGGTGCCCAGGTTGGCGCTTCCGCCATCTGTGGTTATCCCGTAAAGGTTTCCGTCCCTGCCAACAGTCAATCGCGCCTGGCCACCGGTGCCCTGTGCGGTGCCAGAGCCGTTGTTCGTTTGAAAGGAGTGAAGCGTCGTCAATGCGCCCGCGGTCGTGATTTTGAAGATAGTTCCGCGACTGAAGTTACCGCCTAATACGGTGCTGCCGTACAAATTGCCATCGGGGCCCAAGGTCAAGCCGGCGGGAGCCGCTCCGCTGGCATCAAAATCAAAAACGAACAGCCTCGTGACAACTCCGCTCGGTGTCACTCGAAAAACCGCCCCGCCGGACTGGGGGCCGACGAACCCGGTGGCCCCGTAGAAATTCCCATCCCCGGCCAGCACGAGCCCGAATGACGGATTTGCTCCGTTCGTTCCGTCGAGCACGGCCACGTTGGCCAACACTCCATTCGTCGTGACCTTGAAAACTGTGCCTTTCAGAAACGGGCCGCCGGTGTCGGACATCCCGTAAAGCAGTCCATCATTTCCGAAGACTACACCGGCCGCCGGGTTGGACTGGTCTGATACCAGTATCGTTAGCACTCCCGCCGGGGTGACCCGAAAAACCGCGCCGCTTGACTGAGGTCCGCCATTGGGCGTCGTGCCGTAAAAGTTTCCGTCCGGACCCTCGATCAGGGCTCCCCGGACGGTGCCAAGCCCTTGTTGGAAATTGAAAAGAGTTTGCGGCTCGAGTGCCCATCCCGAGGTGGACGTTAATAGCGATAAGAGGGCAACCAAAACGGGAATCGTGAATTTGCCTTGTGCGATTTTCATACGTTCAATTCTTCTATAGGTTGGGCCTCTCGAGAGTTCTTTTCGAGGTGCCACGATTGGTTACACAAGTTGAGAACGAATGAAGCCACACATAGTTCCTCGAAACATGAAATCAGCAGTGGGAGGAAAGACCCGTTGTAACCCTTTGAAACTGCATGTCGATTGTAACAGGCTGCTGACCTTCCATCGGCCCGGTCTATTTCGCGATGGGTCGACTATTGGCGTGCGCGGTAAAACTTTCTTGCGGAGAGGCCGGCTGATGAATCGGTAAAAACAATGCGACCGAGAACGTTGGTAGTTCTGCCCAGTTCGTTCCACGCGGTCAAATCGGCGGAGCCAAAAATGGTGTAGATGCCCGGCGGCCCATTGAGAGTAAATTCAAATGCCTCGGACGCCGTCAGACGGGTTGTGTCCATGCGAACCGCAAGAGGGTAAGTGAACACGGAAACCCCTTGAGCCCGCAAAGCGGCGACTGTCGAGGCCAGATTCGTGGCCGCCAGCGGTTCGGACAAGATCACGGTCGTCAGTTGGCTATCAAAGATGAGGAAAAGGGTGATCAGGTTTGTCGCGTCCGGAGGCACGGTGAGACTGGTGAGTTGATTGACTCCGAGATTAAGGTTGGTCAATGCAGTCAGACCGGCGGGCAACGTGAAGCTGGTAAGTGCGTTCTCGAAAAGATCGAGAGTGGTCAGGTTCGTCAGGCCAGGAGGTAGTGTAAAGCTGCTGAGCAGATTGACGGGGAGATGAAGCTCGGTCAAGGCCGTCAGGCTGCCCGGCAACGTGAGATTCCTCATGAAATTGCCGGTGATATCGAGAAAGGCGAGCTTGGTCAGGTCCGCGGGCAAGGTGAGGCTGTCCAGATGATTCCCGTCGAGGAGAAGGTCCACTAGATTTGTCATTCCAGCGGGCAACGTGAGGCTGAAGAGTTGATTGGCTCTGAGGTTGAGCCGGACCAAACTCTTCATTCCGGCGGGCAAGGCCACGCGGGCAAGCAGATTGTTGTCGATGTCAAGCGTTTCCAGAGCGGTCAACCCCGGCGCCAGGTTGAGGTCGGCGAGTGTATTATTCCCTAGAATCGCGAGCCTGGTCAGATTCGTCAGGCCGTTCGGAAGGGAAACGTTGGTGAGTGGAAAATTAAAGCTGAGGTCAAGAGAGGTCAGACTGGTCAGGTTCGAAGGCAGATTGAAACTGGTGAATCGATTCTCGGACAGATCAAAGCTGCTCAAACCGTTCGGACCCGCGGGCAAAGTGAGATTGGTTAGCAGGTTGCCTTGCAGGTTGAGCGTAATCAGCTTCATCAACCCGCTCTGAAAAGAGCATTTGGTCAGGGAATTGGCGCTGAGGTCGAGCACGGTCAGATTGGTCAGCGCGCCCGGCAGGGCGAAGTTCGAAAGGTGGTTGAAATGAAGATTGAGCGAAACCAGGTTACGAGCCGATTCCAGCCCTTGCACGTCGCCTATGTTCCGGGAGCTGGCGTTCAGGTTGGTCAGACTGAGCAGATCTTGCTCAGTTAACAGCCCGATCGGTTTTTGCAACGCCTCGCGGACGGCGGCATTCAGGCCGGCGTCGGGGATGGACACGACCTGCGCGAAGATCGAGGCGTCGAAACCCGTCAGGACCAGCATGGTCAGAACCAGCGGCCGGATGATGTGAATGTTGATTTTCATGAATCAAATGCCTTATGCAGGATTAGGGTGAGCGGACGCGGTAACAGCGCCGCGGATTGTTTGGCGCTTGAGGGTCGGTGACTTTCATGTCGTCCTCGAATCCATCATCCTTCGGTGTCCTCAAAGCGACCGGACGCCATAGAACCTCTGAGGGCTGGGCGGCGTCGCATTAGTAACTTGATAATGGCCGGGAGAGACTTCGGTGGCATTTCCGACATTGGCCCAGTTGTTAACAGGCAGGGCAAGGTTGGTCGTGCTGAGGACCGCGAAGCTGAGCCCGGGAGTGTTTCGGAAAGTAAATTGGATGGCGCCGGTTTCAAGCTTCGCCGGTTGGCTCAATAGCGCGGGGGTTGGAACCACGGCGGCCGGATCGAACAACTCCGTGCTCGGACTGGTGTCGCTCGTGTTAAAGCCGCCCGCGAGTAGCACTTTGCCATTGGGAAGCAGAGCAGCGAGGTGATCGCGACGTCCACTGACAAGGGGAAAGGTTGGCGACCATTTTCCTGTGGCCGGATCAAATATTTCCGCGCTGGTGGGATAAATGCTGCGAAAAAAGCTGTTGCCTCCCGCAACGAGGACCTTGCCGTTCGGCAACAGGGTCGCGGTGGGTTCCTGGCGAGGCTGGCCCATGGGATCGGTGATTGTCCACAAGCCGGTCGCCGGGTCATAGATCTCCCCGCTCGCGAGAGTCGTATCGGTGTTGTTGCCGGCGGAAGGCCCCGCGCCGCCCGCAACGAGCACTTTGCCATCCAGCAACAGCGTGGCGGTGTGAAAACCACGAGGTACGTTCAGTGGGCCCGTCGGGGCCCAGATTCCAGTCGCAGGATTGTAAAGCTCGGCGGTGGCTACCGGGCCGTTCGTGCCGAACCCTCCCGCTGCGAGCACCTTGCCATTCGGCAAAACGGTCAGAGTGAATACGCAGCGCTGGTTGGTCATTGGACCAGTGGGGGTCCAGTTTCCAGTAACTGAGTCGAAAAGTTCCGCGCGTTTGATGCCGATGATGGAGCCGTTAGTTGCCCCGCCCGCCACCAGAACCTTCCCATTGGAGAGCAGGCAAGCCGCAGCTTCCCAGCGGCCATCGTGCATCGAGTTGGCCGGCGTCCACTTGCCGGTGGTTGGGTCGAAAATCTCCGCATTGGAAAGAGGAGTACCGCCGCGTGCAAAGCCTCCCGCAACGAGAACCCGGCCGGTGGCGAGCAAAACGGTGTTTGCCGCTGTGCGCGGCAGATTCATCGGGCCTGTCGCATGCCACGTTCCATTCGTTGGGTCATAGAGTTCCGAACTGCCAAGAAGATCCTGAAAGCCATTGAATCCGCCCGCGATGAGCACGGTTCCATTGGTGAGTGAGATTCCCTGCTGACCGGAGCGACTGAATAACAGAGCTCCGGTTGTGTCCCAATTCCTCGCGGAACTGTCGTACACCTCCGCGCGCTCGCTGAAACCGGTTGTGTGGGTTGCGCCGCCCACGATCAGCACGTCGCCATTTGGCAGCAGCGTCGCCGAATGGCCATTGCGGCCGGAGTTTAAGGCGCCGGTGCGTGACCATGTACCCGAAACCGGGTCGTAAAGTTCCGAATCGCAAGCGACGGCGACGTGAGCGTCGTTGATTCCACCAGTCAACAGCACCTGGCCAGACCGCAAGACCGTGGCGGTATGCGAACGTCTCAAAACGATCGGCGTGCCGGTAAGCGTCCACACGCCCGTAGCCGGATCGTAGATTTCCGAAGGCGCGCCCAATCCGTCGCCTCCGGTGACGAGAACTCTTCCATCCGCGAGTAGAGAAGCGGTGTGCTCGGCTCGAGCAAAGTGCATCGAAGCCGTATTTGTCCAGAGCTGGGTTTTCGGATCGTATATTTCGGCGCTGGCAAGCCCATCCGTGGCGTTAAGCCCGCCCGTAACCAGCACCAGTCCGTTGGTCAACAGCGTGGCCGTATGGTCATAGCGTGGCGCATTCATCGAGCCCGTCCTCTGCCACTGTCCGCTTGTCGGATCAAATTCTTCCGTGCTGGATATATTTTCAAAACCCCCGGCCACCAAAACCCGTCCGCTGGTCAGAGGTGTGGCGGTATGTAATTCGCGCCCCTGGTTTAAATTCCCTGCGGCTGTCC
>DATLUX010000540.1:0-13059 GCA_035577805.1 Verrucomicrobiia bacterium | reverse complement strand
CACATAGTCTGTTGCCTGGGACCAAACAAGCGAGCCGTCGAATCCACGGCGGCCCTCGACCACAAAATTGCCTCCCTCACTCCTGGTGACAGGGACGATTACAGTGTTAGCCGCCGTAATTGTGGGCGAACCATAGTGCGTAAAGGAACCTGGGTGGTTATCGACAGGAGTTTGCCATAAGATTTTGGTCAACGGGCGACCTCGGACGCTGGAGTTTCCGGTATGCTGTGCATTCCCGCCGTACATCGGCCAATCGCCCAATGCAGGGATCGCAGTGAATGCACCGGCGCTCAGCACGATGGAAAAGGTTGCTCGTATCGCCTGGTTGAACCAAGCTGATCGCCGCGGCGGAGTAAAAATGGTGTGGTCTCGGGTTAGGGCGTTTCGATGTTGTTTCATCCGCGTTTGAGGCCTGAACCAGCGACTAGTTCCCCAAACCAGGTGGCACTAAAGCGGGAGAAATGGATCAATTAACAGTGTGGGCCGTTTTTAGTCCGCATCGCTCGAAAATACGAATTAAGCAGGTGCGGGGAGTCGAAAGGGGGTAACCTTGCAGTAGTGCCGCTTGAAGGGGGATCTGGACGTGTTCCTCACTTCTCCGCCCAGCGCCGGCGGTAACTCTTTCACTCTCTTTAGCCGAGTCGGAGCATTCAGTTCGACGGTTCGAGAGCTGCCTGTCAGCCGGCTCCCGGTCTTGCCACGATGTTCGACGAGACGTCGTTCCAGGTCGTTAGTGGAACCGACGTAGATGCAGTCATGGTCCAAACGCAGCAGATACACGTGCCAGAGCATAAAACCTCCCTTGGGTTTGTTCAGGACCTTCGGAGGAAAGGGACTGTCCGCGGACTGGGGAGGCAAGGGGATCTTTGGCTGGCGGGTGACGAGGAGGAGGGATTTGGCGCGGTTAAGAAAAGCGCTTCGCGATTTGCCCTTCGACTCGCTGCGCCCTTCGACGGACTCAGGGCGAGCTCGCTCAGGGCCATTCGATTCCGCCTGAGAGATCTCAGAATGGCCTGCCATGAGCGAGAGCCGGAGCGAAGCGCAGGCCGAGTCGAATGGTCACTTCCGCTGCTCCGCGGTGGCCTCGAATCGCTGCGCCATCTCGCGCGCTATACGTTCCCGCAAGGGCTCCGTCATGACACTCCCATGATCGCCGGGATGAATCTCGACGTAGCCTCCGTGTTTTTGGGTTCGTAAAAAGTCCTGCAACAACACCACGGCCGGGTCCAGGAAATACGTATCCCAGGCGGCCCCGATCACATGCAATTTATCCTGCAGCTTGGGCCCCAGCGTGGGCCAGTTCTCTTCCAAGAGCAGCCGAATATCGTACCGTTTCCAGTATTCGACCACGTCGCGATCGATGTGGCCGCTCAATTTGTCCATGACCGGACGCGGGCGTCCATCCTTGCCGCGGGGGCTGAAGACCGCATTGAACGAATCGAGTTGGCCGCCTGGGCCCAGGACATACTCGACGCGGTTAAATTGCTGGAACGTGAGCACGGCGCGATCGCGAGCGCGGCTGACCGGACGCAAGGTGCCTTCGCGCGTCCAATGGCCGTTGCGATCTTCATAAAGATTCACTGTCTGAAACGCCCGGAAATCCACCGGGTCCGGCGCCGTGCTCCAGCAGCCCCCGAAGAATTCCGGGTAGGCCACCTGCAGCCAGAGCGACGCCCAGCCGCCGGAAGAGTGGCCGGTAACAAAACGGGCCGTGGGATGCGCGAGGGCGCGAAAGCGGCGCTCGATCTCCGGGATCAATTCCTGCACCAACGCATCGCCCACCGGCCCGTTATTGGCCGAGTTGGCAAAAGCCGAATGGCCCAACGGCACATCCGGATCCAGCATCACATAAAGCGCTTGAAGCGGGACTCCGCCCTGGCGCCATTTCTTTCCGGCGGAACTCTCGATCCAACCCCAGGCCGAGGTGTGGCGGCCGCCAAAACCGGGGATCACATAAATGGCGGGAAACTTTCCATCACTCGAATTGGTGTAAGTCGAGGGAAGAATGACTGCGGCGCGCATGGTCATCTCGCGGTGATGAAAATCGCTCAGCAACCGGCTGCGCACCTGGACCAGCTTCACCCAATCGTTGTCCTTGGGCGCTTTCTCGGTGATTTCCTGGTCGGCGGCCAACTCGATCGGGCCGCCGCGATTTCCGTAGAGCTGGCACGGGAAGACTTTACTGTAAAGGTTGCCGGGGCCCTCGTTGAAGTCGCGGCGAGTCTCATGCAGATCGACCAGCACTTGAGCCCGGTAAGCTCCCGGTTCGAGCCGGCCCATCGGCCCGGGAAACGCCAACGCCGCCGGCGCAGTGAAATTGGAGGGCCAGAAAGTCAGCGGCATGCCGGCAGACCAGTTGGTCGCGTCGATGGCATAGAGCGCCGGCGGTTCGGCGGCAAAACTGCTGGTGAACCGCGGCTCGCCTCCCGACTTGCGCGACAGAAACAGCAGAACCCGGCCCGTGACTGCGTTGGACCTTGTCAGAGCGGGAACCGTCACGATGAAACGTAACGGTTGATTGGTGCGTGGATCGACCGAAGTAACGCCTGCGTCTGGCGCCGCCGCCCTCACCCCGACTTTCTCCGTGGGTCGCTGCGGCTGGACGCAACCGGTGCTCGGCATCCACGCAAGGCCGATTAGGACGAAAGCCAAGAGGAGATGAGACCGACGCAATGAGGAGCCAGCGTTTTTCCCGGCAGCCATAAGCCATGAATCAATCGAGATCACACGCGCGCAGGAATGACTCGTGCACCAGGAGATCTTCCTCCGGCGTGATCCGTAAAGAACGTTTGGCATGGATGGCCTCCGCCAGATCCGCGAACTCCGGCGCATAACGTTCGTAACGGGGCAGGGGAATGTTCTGCGGCCCGGCCGCATACGGCCCGGCCGCCTTTTCCAGATCCAATGCGAGCGAAGGCGGCTCGAGGGGCTGCACGACCGCCCGTCCATTGGTGCCCAGGATTTCAAAGGCGCGATGCGCCGATGCCATCGGTTGACGCGCCGCGCTGGTAACAAGGCCAAGCGCCCGCGGGAACTCGAACGTCACGACCGTGTTGTCGGCCAATGGATCGCCGCCCAATCGCTGAAAGGTCCCGTGAATTTTCCGCGGACGCCCCAGCAAACGAATGAGCGGATCCACCAGATGACAGCCCAGCTCGAAAAAGATGCCGCCGCGAAACCGGCCCCACTGCCGTCTGGATTCGGCATTCGCGTTGGTATCGATGGCGGCCCGCACCTGATACACCTCCCCGAGCCAACCCTCCCGGGCGGCTTCCAGGCACGCGTTGATGCCCGGATGATAACGCCACATGTAACCCATCTGCATCAGCCGGTCATGCTCCCTGGCCAGCTTGAGCAATTCCCGAAACGAGCTCAGCACCTCCGTCGGCGGCTTCTCCAGATGCAGATGCTTGCCCGCTTGTAGAACAATCTTGGCGTGGCGCGCGTGATCCTCGTTGCCGGATTCGACCGCGATGACGTCGGCTGCGGTCGTGAGCTCATTCTGGCTCAGCGCGGCGATGCCTAACGCTTCGAACGAAGCCCGGACCTTGGCGTCGAGTTCGTACACCCCGATCAGTTCGTACGCCGGAGAAGCCTGGAGGACTTTGGCTTTGGAGAGCGCATGGGAATGGCTGGCCCCAAGGAACCCGATCTTGATCCGAGCCGCCACGGCGCTGTCCGCTGCCTCGGCGGCGCTCGACAGCAGAGCGGGTGCCGCCGTCCAAGACGTGATGGCGCCGGCGCCGGCACTTTGCAGAAATGAGCGACGACTGAGCTGATGGGACGAAGCGCACGGATTGGGCGGATTGGGCGTGCGCGAGAGAATCTCTTGGGGCTTCACGCAGCGATTGTGACCGCGACCGACCTGGATTTCACGGATTTTCGCGCCGTTTGGCTTTGGCGGGCGTCGGCGTTCTGTGAAAGGATAGTCGAAGTTGAATGCGCGTTTCCTGACGGCTCTGAACCTTCGGCGTCTTCCCCGTTGGTCGAGATACGCCTTGGCTGGCGCGGCCGCGCTGGCTTTCCTGGGCTGGCTTTACCTGGAATTCGGCTGGAAGCATACCGTTCGTCTGGCGGATGGACGGGAGGTGACCGTCCTGGCCGTGACGTACGGCACGAACCACGTTTTCATCGATGGCCCGTTTTGGTTGCAGCCGTCGCGGCGATTTATGTCGGCGAGCAAAGCGCTGCAGCTTGGCCTCCAGGTGCATCAACGCAGCAGCCCGTACCCGAGTTGCATGGTGTGGACCCGTTGGCACTGGCCAGGCACCAATGGCCCGCCTCGCTTTGCTTCAGTCATGGACCGCCATGGTGTGGAAGCCCAACCGGTCTTCTCGCCGGAGTATTTCCCAAGCCAGCGCAAGCCGGAAGCGCTGGTCGCCTGGCGATGGGAAAACTTTCCACACGTTCAATCCCGCAACCTGGTGCGGTTTTATGAAACTGACGCGCGCTGGGAACCGGTTCTGCAGGGGGAAATGCAGATCCGCATACCCAGCGGCAGCCGCCACCGATCCAACGCCAGTCCTCCGCCCGTGCGCGGGACCAACGGCCCGTTGGACGTGACCCTGGCGAGCCTGCGCTATGGCGAGGCCGCGCCCATCAACGAATCACGTTATCGCGGGCTGATGTCATGGCCCTGGACCAGAATCGCATTCACGGTCCGGGAAGGCCAGCAACCCAGCTCCTCCTGGTCCGTGCGCAGCTTGGAAGCGGTGGGCGAAAGCGGAAACCATTTTCTCCTCCCCAATTTTCTGGAGCTGACCAACGTGTCGCTTTGGACTCTTTGGTCGCCCGTTCTGCAACGAGCGGAAGACCGCATTGACGTGTCATTCCAAGACGTGCTTTGGCGCGACGAACCTGGCTGGAAAATAATCACGGAATTCTCGCGGGTGAAAGATTATGCGCCGGAAGAGCTGGTCGCGATCCCTGGAATCGCGGCCTCCCGCACCAATCCGCCGTTCACCACCACGCTGCAGCTCGACACCAACGGGGTGATCTTTCAGTCGGTAACCCTGCGTGGCACTCAGCAGATTCGGCGCTATGTCCGGGGCGCTTACGTTCCGAACTTCGATCTAACCTTGGGCTTCACCTCAAAGGTCGAGCGCGTGCGCGTGGACCTGGCGCGCGCCGTGGATGACCGCGGCCGCGTTCTGCGCTTTGGCGATAGCCAACAGCCGTGGAAAGGCAAATACACCGCCGCCCTGGAGATCCCGTATGATAGCGTCAAAGTGGACTTAACTTTCGCCGTGCACCCGAGTCGGTTCATCGAATTCCGTGTGCGCCCCAACTCGGATAATCGTCCATGAGGAAACACAGCTTTTCTCCGGCAGCTGAAATCGGTAGGAAAGAGGCACGATGATGCGTTTGAGTCTTGTCACCTGGCCGGCAACGCCGCAGCTCTTCTCCCTGATCGCGTTGGCTCTGCTGCCCCGCGTTGGCATGGCGCAGGCCCAACCGCCGATTTCTTCGCCGTCAACCAACCTGCCGGCCGAATGGCGGCGCGGGCGCGAATTGGCCGAGAAATACTGCGTAGCGTGCCATCTGTTGCCCGAACCCGATTCGCTCACCAAAGGCGCCTGGGCTCATTACATCCAACCCGAGATGGCCAAATGGCTGGGCGTAGAACCCGTGGATTACGAGGGCATGGCTGACGGAAAGATCCTGCAACAGGCCGCCATCTATCCGCCGTCTCCAATCATCCCCGAGGACGATTGGTTCGCCATCTGGGATTATTACCGGGCGGCGGCGCCGAGCCGTCTGCCTGCGGCCCAACGAACGACGCCCACCCTCGGCCTCAAACAATTTCGCGTGCACAAGATCAATCATCATCAAGGCGTGCCTATGACCACGCTGGTCAAGATCGACCCGCCGCGGAAACGCATGTTCGTCGGCGACGCTTACGGCGGCTCGTTGTTTATCCTCAACGCCGCCGGGGAAGTCACCAGCCGGGCGCGGATGGGAAGCCCGCCCGTCGGCCTCTTCCCGCGCGACACAGGATTCTTCCTGACCCTGATTGGGCGTTTCTTTCCGTCCGACGCCACGGAAGGGGCCGTCACCTGGCTGCCGGCCGGATCCGGTTTGGCCGAACCCCGTTCGGTGCTCGAACAGTTGCGGCGCCCGACACATTGTGTCGCCGCGGATCTCAACCAGGATGGGCGCGAAGATCTGGTGGTTTGCTGTTACGGAAATCGGTTGGGCAACTTTTCCTGGTTCGAGCGGCGGGCGGACGGCGAGTACGATGAACATGTGCTGTTGGAGCGGGCGGGGGCGGTGCGCGCAGATGTGCGCGACTATAACGGCGATGGGCTGCCCGATATCCTCGTTTTGATGGCCCAAGCCCGCGAAGGTTTGTTCCTGTTCCTTAACGAAGGCAAAGGCCGGTTCCGAATGGAAACGGTCTTGGAAAAACCGCCCACGTGGGGAATGGCCGGCTTTGATGTCGCCGATTTCAACCGGGATGGGCATTGGGATTTGGTGGTGGCCAACGGGGATCACGGCGATTTCCCGCTGCCGCTCAAGCCCTATCATGGCATCCGGATCTATTTGAACGACGGCCACAACCATTTTACGGAAGTTTTCACCTATCCGATGACGGGAGCCTACCAGGTGGTGGCGCGGGATTTCGATCAGGACGGGGACCTGGATCTGGCTGCGATCGCTTTTTATCCGGATTTCCCCTCCGGCAAGCCGCAAAGTTTCGTTTATCTCGAAAACCGCGGCGACTGGAAGTTCGAACCCTTCACCTGTGCCGAACAAGACGCGGGTCGTTGGCTGGTGATGGATGCCGGAGATGTAGACGGAGACGGCGATGTCGACTTGGTGTTGGGATCCTTTGTGCGAGGTCCGACCACCATTCCGGTTCCGCTCTCACTGCGGGAGCAGTGGCGCACGCAAGGGGCGGCATTGTTGCTGTTGGAAAATGTCGGGCGCCGCTGAGTTTTGGGGCAATGCGCGCGCCGTGATCGTCGGCTACGCGACGTGGGCGCCCTGCGTTTCCACGTAGAGGGCGTAGATCGATTGGCTGGCGGCCATGAACAGACGATTCCGTTTCACTCCGCCAAAGCAGACGTTCGCGCAGATCTCCGGCAACAAGATCATCCCGATGCGTGTGCCGTCCGGGGCAAAGATCTGCACACCGTCATAACCGCGGCCTACCCAACCGGCCGCAGCCCAGATGTTGCCGTCCACATCGGCACGGATACCGTCGGCCATGCCCGTTTTCATTCCTTCCATGGCCATGGAAGTGAAGGGCTGCATTGATTTCAGCTTGGTGCCATCGACGACGTCCCAGACTTGAATCCCCTTCGGGTTGGGCGAGCTGGTGTCCGCGATGTAAAGCTTCTTGTAATCGGGCGAAAAGCAGAGCCCGTTGGGCTTGTTCAGTTCATCGGTGATCATCGCCATCTGGCCGCTCTTCGGGTCGATCCGATAAACGGCTTCCTTGATCTCAAGCGGCGCCTTGTGTCCTTCGTAGTTGACCATGCTGCCGTAGCCGGGATCGGTGAACCAGATTCCACCATCCGGGTGCACGACAATGTCATTGGGAGCATTGAGGCGTTTGCCGTCCCATTTGTCGGCCAACACCGTCACCGCCCCAGAATGTTCGTAGCGCACAACGCGGCGATTACCGTGTTCGCAGGAAAGCTGGCGGCCTTCCCAATCGAAGGTGTTGCCATTGCTGTTGCCGGCCGGGTTGCGGAACACGCTGACGTGTCCGTCTTCGTCGATCCAGCGCAGTTGACGGTCATTGGGGATATCACTCCACATCACGTAACGGCTGCCGCCGTTCCAGGCGATTCCTTCCGCCCAGAGCAGGCCTGTATAAAGCCGTTGGATGGGCGTATTGCCGATCTTGTATTTCTCGAACCGGGGATCGATCACGATGATATCCGCGTCCGGATAACGAACCGGATTGCGGCCCGACCAATCGCGGTCACCTTCGGCGGCCTCGCTCCCGGAAGCCTGCGTGACGAACGCAGCCGCTCCCGCCATGGCCGTGGCGGCGCTGCCAACAAAAGCGCGTCGATTCAGAAGAGAAGGGGAAGCTGGACAATTGTTCATAGATGTAGATCGAGAGTTATCGCTACAATGATGGCTGACGGCCCCGAGGGTGTCGTTACGCCCTCCAACCTTCAAGCAATTCCTTGGGGGAGCGATCACCTTCAACTTCTCGGACGCCCATTGGGACCTTGAACCCAACCCAATCTCACGTAGCAGCCGAGGCTTGCCCGCCGTAGCCCGTAGGGCGCAGGCGGGTCAAGAGGCTCTGATCTTTTTCCGACGACGCGTCGGGACAGAGTGAGCCTCCTTACGTCGGCTGCTACCTGAGAGAGTCGGTTCATGGGTCGCCCGGACCTCCGCAATTCGGACGCATATTGGATCTTGAACCCATCCTGCGATCGAGGACGAGGCCTGTCCGCCGTGGCCCGCAGGCGAAGGCAGGACGATTCGCGCGTTTTCGCTTTCCCGCCTTCGCCCTGCGGGCTCCCGGCTTCGCCTTCGGGCTACGCCGTGGCAGGCCGGCGCGGTAGGCCGCTTTCCGCTTTCCGCTTTCCCCCCCGGTTGGCTTCGGCATACTGCGGCCCATGGGGCCGATGATTTGGTGGGTGTTGCCCGGCGTGCTGGTGTTTGCCGGCGCCAGTTTTTTCTTTGCCTTGGCGGAGTCGGCGTTGTTCGCGCTGGGCAAGTGGCGCACCCGCCAATTGGCGAATCAGGCGGGCGGCCGCCTGGTGCTGCGACTGCTGGAACAGCCTTCGGAGTTATTGGCAACGATTGTCTTGGGCAATACCGTCGCCAACGGCGCCATTGTCGGACTGGCGCTCTGGCCGGTCTTGCGCGGCCAATGGCCGGCGGCTCCCACGCTCGTGGCCGTGGCGGCCTTCATTCTGATCGGATGCGAGGTGTTGCCCAAGACGCTGGCGGTGCGAACTCCGGAAGAATGGGCCCGGCGTGTGGCCAGGCCGATTTGGGTGTTGCGCGAGACAACCGGGTGGCTGCAGCGACTATTTCAGCGCTTGAACAGTTTGTTCCTTCGCCTGGTCATGCGCGGCCCCTTAAAGCCGCTCAACACTTCTCCGGAAGCGGAATATCAGGAGTTGGTGGAATGGGCATTTCAGCGAGGGACTCTGGCCCGCGCCGAAAAGGAAATCATCCTGCAGATCATCCGGCTGGACCTAAAAACCGCCAAGGACGTGATGAAATCCCGCTCGCAAATGGCAGCCATCCCCGACGATTTGAGCGTCGAAGAAATGGCGGCCGCGGCGCGGAAGTTCAAACATCGCCGCCTGCCTATTTACGATGAAACGCCAGACACGATCGTGGGGGTACTCAACACGCGCGCGTTGTTGCTCGATCCGCAAATGGATCTGGCCGATGCCATCGAATTCCCATCCTTTGTTCCCGAAAGCATGAATCTTTTGCAATTGTTGCGCAGTCTCCAGCGCCAGCAGCGCGGCCTGGCCATTGTGGTGGATGAATTCGGCGGCACCGCCGGGCTGGTGACGATCGAAGATATCCTGCAAGAAGTGGTGGGCCAGATTCGCCGGGAACAGGAGGCGGACGGTTTCATCATCCAAACCCTGGGCGAGGGCCGCTGGCGCGTCAGCGGCGCCATGCGCATTGACGATTTTCGCCGGGAATATCCGGAGTTGGGCGAGGTGGCCGACGTGGATACGATGGGCGGCTTGGCCGTGCACTTGATGGAAGTCGTCCCAGCGCAAGGCGAACAGGTGAGCTTTCGGGGATTAAGACTCACCGCCCATGCGGTCGAGGAGCGCCGCGTGCGTGAACTGATCGTGGAAACGCTCAGACGAAAGTGAACCACCTGCTTCTTGTCATTTTCCTGGGCTGCGTGGGTTTATCGTTCCTGCTCTCGGGCATGGAATCGGGCGTGCTGGCCCTCAGCCGGCTGCGCATCCGGCATCTGATGCATTCGGGCAACATGCGGGCGGCGGCCTTGCATGGTTATCTGGAAAACCCGGAGAACTTTCTCTGGACCATCCTGGTTGGCAACACCCTGGCCAACCTGGGCGCGGTCAGCATTGGCGTCATGTGGTTATATGGGAGCTTGTTTCCCTGGCCGTGGCTGCTCATCCCGGTGCTGAGCCTGGGGGTGCTGGTGTTTTACGCGGTGTGCGAGTTGCTCCCCAAGATGATGTTCCGCCTTTATCCGAACCGTCTGTGCCTGGCCTTGGCTCTGCCCTTCCGGCTGGTCCACGTCGGGTTGCGCCCGTTGGTGGCGCCCGTGGCCGTGCTGGCTCGATGGCTTTTGCGTTGGTCAGGCGGGCGCCGTTTCACCGGCCACCTTTTTGGCACGCGCGAAGAGTTGCGCCAGGTGATGCAGGAATCCGCCCAGGGCCTGAGCTCCGATGAGCGGACCATGATCAATCGGGTGCTCGATTTGCAGAATCTGACTGTTCGCCAAGTCACCATCCCCCTGAGCGCCGCCGAAACCATCGCCGCCTCCTCAACCGTGCAGGAGGTGTTTGCCTTGGCTCGCACGCACGGATTCAGCCGGCTGCCGGTTTATCGCGAGGAAGGGGGCCGCCGCCGCATCATCGGCCTGCTGGATTTGCGTTCGTTATTGTTTCAGGCGCAGCTCGACGAGACCCGTTCCGCCCAGGATTTTGTGAAACCCGCGTTGTATTTGGACGAGGAGACGCGCTTTGAAGTGGCGTTGCGCCAAATGCAGCGGACTGGCCAGCGCCTGGCGATTGTGCTGGCGCCGGATCGGCAAGAGGTGGGAATCGTGGCGTTGCAGGATATCCTGCGCGTCATCTTCGGTGAGGTGAAATTGTAGCAGGCTGCCCGCCCCGCTGCCTCATGAATACCGATGCGATCATCGCGCTGGGACTGAAGTTCCTCCTCCTGATCGGCTTGGTCATGCTGAATGGGTTCTTCGTGGCGGCGGAGTTTGCGCTGGTCAAGATCCGCCATACGCAACTGGAACCGATGGTCCGGAGCGGGCATCGCCGGGCCCGCATGGCGCGACGGCTGCTCGCGAATCTGGACTCGTCGCTCAGCGCAGCCCAGTTGGGCATCACCCTGGCCAGCCTGGGCCTGGGTTGGGTGGGAGAACCCGTCTTCTTCGCCTTGCTCCAGCCGGCCATGGACTGGTTTGAGATCGAGTCGCCCCAATTACGGCATGCGCTGGCTTTCGTGGTGGGATTCTCCGCCATCACCTTTCTCCATATCGTCGCGGGCGAACAGGCTCCCAAGATCCTCGCGATCCAAAAGTCGCTGGCCACCAGTTTGTGGGTGGCCTATCCGCTGCGCTGGTTCTTCGTCCTGTTTTATCCGGTCAATTGGTTGCTCAATTCGGCGTCCTTGTGGTTGCTGCGGCGCCTGGGCTTGGAGACGGCGCAGGAGAGCGATCGCCTGCATTCAGAGGAGGAATTGCGCTTGTTATTTACGGCGTCGCGCGAGCATGCGGGGGCGACAGGTTTGGGACACAACATCGTGCTGAACGCCATGGATCTTCGGCATCGCGTCGCCCGGGATGTCATGCGGCCGCGACAGGAGATCGTGTTCCTGGATACGGGCTGCAGCATGACCGAGTGCCTGGATGTCGCTGAAAAGAGCCGGTTCAGCCGCTTTCCGCTCTGTGAAGCGGGCAACCTGGATCGGACCCTCGGCGTCGTTCATCTCAAGGATCTCTACGGTATGAGGCTCAAGGCGCGCAGCGGCGCCGAACTGGCCGGCGTGGCGCGCAAGGTCGTTTATGTGCCGGAAACCGCGCGGCTCGAAAAACTGCTGCAACGGTTGCTGGACCGAAAATTGCACCTGGCCATCGTCGTCGATGAGTACGGGGGCACGGTCGGACTGGTCACCTTGGAGAATATCCTGGAAGAGTTGGTGGGCCAGATCCAGGACGAGTTCGATCAGGAAAAGCCGCTGCTGACCAAGATCGGGGATCAGGTCTGGGAAGCGTTGGGCACGCTGCCGCTGCACGACATGGAAGAATTGGTCAACCAGACTGTCGCCGAGGAAGGCATCACCACCGTCAGCGGCTGGGTCACGAGCAAACTGGGAGGGTTTCCCAAGGAAGGGGACACGTTGCGTCTGGGCGATTTCGAGGTGCGGGTGGAGGAAGTGGAGGAGACCCGCGTGGCGCGGCTGACCTTGAAGAAGCTCCCGGGCGATCCGTTGCGGGCGCCGTAAGCCTCGCCGGTCTGCGCGGATTCGCTGTAAGCCTTGATTGGAGTTCTTGAGCCGCTTCGACCCGGCTAGCCGGAGCGCGGCCATCTGCGTTTGCGCGGCACGTGGTCAAGGCGAGATGCTCTTATTTGGCGGAGGCTCCGACGCTCGGATAATGGAAATTCGTGCTGGCCTTCATATTGCCGCATTCAAGCAGCAACGTGTAGGTCACGTCCGGCTGGAGCGGCTCCGGCTTGGCCCGCGCGAGCGCCGGTTTCATGCCTTTGATTGGGTAGCCGTACAGAAGGTACTTGATCGGAACCGAGTTCGAGTCCGAAATGAGATGCCACAGCGCGGCCGGATATTTGTTGGTGGCCAAATCATCGGACGCCACCACTTTCACGGAGGTAAATTGATATTTGCCGTTGAAGGTGAATGAGACCGGATAACCTGGCTCCTGGCCGGGGTTTCGCCGCGGGTTGCTGCTGCGCATCGGGCGGACCTGAGGGATGATCTGGATGGTTTGTTTCCTGAACCAATCGGTGAATTCCACCACGTAAATGCCCGCGAGAATCACCGCCACAATGATCAAGACGATTCCGTTTCGTGTCATAAATGATGAGAACGACGCTTCAGTGGACGCTGGCGGCCCATGATTATTCGAGACCGATTGGTAAAGCCAGTCCAGAACCCGGCTCAAAACTTGATCGCCAGGACCACCGACCCATACGAATCGGAGTGCTTTTGGGTTGCGAACTCACGCGTTACATAATGGTGGGAAGCTAACACTTCGAATGGCCCAAGCGCCAGACCCACACCGCTCCTCAGCGTCGCCACCCACGGATCCCGCTCCACCGAATGGCTGTCCTGCCAGGTGTTGCCATCCAAAAAAATACTGTGCACCACGGCCTTGCCGCCTCCGGT
>DATLUX010000539.1:0-16115 GCA_035577805.1 Verrucomicrobiia bacterium | reverse complement strand
ATTTGGAACACGATATCGAGTTTGAGGACGGGCGCGCGGTTGCCGTGTTTTGTCCGGAGTTGGGTCGCTGTTTGATCTCCAAGACCATATGAACGGGCCTGCTGCTCCAGTGAACGCGCCGATTGCGCCGTGGTTCCAATTCGGGCACGCTCGGCTGCAATGCATCCATGCCCCAAATGCGGTAGTCAGCGCATCGTGACCGGGAGATTGGTCGAGTACGCTTATAGCAATGCCGCCGTGTTCCGGCCCGACTCCCTTCGGTTCCTGGCTGTGACTACTGCTGGCGGCGCTCCGTTGGACAAACAGAGCTTTGCTTGCCGCGACTGCGGTTTGATCTGGAACTTCAGCGACAAAGACAAATTGAACAGATTTCTCGAAAGGCATTGTGAAGGACCTGACAACGTTCCATTGGCCTAACTAAACTAAACGCTGGAGACGAATCCCGACTCCGCTTCGCTTCGTCGGGATCGCGCAGCTCGTTAGCCACCTGCAAATGGATAACCCGCACCTGACGCAACCCGAGGAGATGAAGACGCGGACTTACGTCTATGGCGTCGAGAAGTTGAACGGCTACGATGCGTGGGCGCTCTTCGAAGCGTGTGCGCTCGGCGACCTGCCGAAGGTGAAGGCGCTCCTCGCGAAAGACCCGCGACTGGTCAACGCGCAGAATTGGTATCAGTTCCCCATTCACAAAGCCGTGAGCGCGGGCCACACGAAGATCGTCAAGCTGCTGCTGGAACGCGGCGCGGACCCGGGCCAATCGCGCTACACCTACAATTCATGGGACAAGCTGCTCCGTTGCGCCCGGGAGCGTGGGGATCGCCAGATCGAATCACTGCTCCAGCGCGCGATGCAAAAGCGGTTCAACTATTCGCCGGACTTCGATGCGCTCCAGCAAGCCATCATCGCGAAGGATTCGCGCGCCATCAGCGCGGTGTTACAGCGACAGCCAAAACTTGCGCGAGCGAGCGATGCGCTCGGCAACAATGCACTTCATTGGAGCGTCATCACGCGGCAATTGGATTTGATCGCCCGCTTCGTCGAACGGAAAACGCCGATTGATGCGCAACGCGCCGACGGACAAACGCCGGTGCTTCTCGCTGTCAACGGCGCACACGATTACTGGTATCGCGCCAATCGCGGTCGCTCGCATCCCTCACTGCGAAATACGTTCGTGCTCGTTGGAAGTCTGTTGGCTTACGGAGCGAGTTACAATATTTCGGTTGCCGCTGCCGTTGGCGATCAGGAACGCGTCGAGCACCTCTTGAAAAGAGATTCCCGGCTCGCCCGTCGTCTTGATTCGGGGCGCATCAGCCCGTTGTCCTACGCGGCGCGCGAAGGCCATCTACACATCGTCCGCCTTTTGCTCGAACGAGGCGCTGATCCGAATACGCCCGAAGACTGCGCTCCGGACGGACGTGCACTCTACGAGGCTTGCTGCCGAAATCATTTTGAAGTCGCCGAGCTGTTGCTCAAACACGTCGCCAATCCGAACGCCGGAATGGATTCCTGCGAGTGCTGTCTCACGATTGGAGCAATTTATCACGGCGACAAGGCGAAGCCGTTGCAACGTCTCTTGCGCCGGCACGGCGCCATTACGCCACCGTACGCCAAAGGGCGCTGAGGGGCATGCGGCTGGACGTCACTGGCCCGGCGTGGCTGCGCTCTGCGTTGAGCCCGGTAGCAAGATGAACTGGAACCGGGATGACCCGAAGCGCCTGTTCAAAGTCGCGCCGTTTATCTCTGAGCCACCCGAGGAATTGCGATATTCGATTACAGCGGAGTCTACCGCAGGGTTGGTTCGAGAGCGGCCGCCAGCGACTCCGTGTAAGCCGGGATTTCATCCTCGCGCAGATGCGTAGTGCGAGCAAAGGCGTGGTCCGGCAAAGCAGGTGGGAGATTGGTCAAGATCAGGTCTGCTTGCAGCATTTGGCCCCAGGCCCGCAATAGCTCGGCCTGACGCGTCACGTAACGAGGACCGGCAAAACGCGCCGGAACCGGTGTGATCCCTGCGATCAATTTCGTTCCTGCCGGGACGGCCGCGCGAAAGGCGCGACTGGCTCGCTCCAGGGTTGCGGCCAGCCGGAACTCCGGATTCCCAGACAGAGATATCTGTTCCGGATCCACGGCACTGCCCTTTTCCCTGGACATGAATTGCTCCAGATCTTTGTTGAAGCCATAACGCCGGCCGTAAGCCCCTGGCAACGGCATGGGCAACCGGCTTCGCAACCGCCCGTTAAAGATCTCCAGGCCAAGCCAGCAGGACAAACGTCCCGCGAGCGATTCCGGCTCGCAGTAGTCCCGACCCGCCCAATAATTTGTGAGCGTCGCCACGTAATAATTGTCCGAGCCCAACCGGCGCAAGGCTTCCGGATGTTGGAGCAGCACCACCACCCGCGGCGGATTGGCGTGATGCCGGTTGAACTCGCGTAAAAACAAGCTCTGAGCCTGCAGATCCAGAAAGCTGAAGGTGCCAAGATTCAAAACCGGGCGCCGCAGCCGTTCTTCCAAAAGCCGGGCGGAAATATTCATCAGACAAGAGGAATCGCCCAGCAACAAGACCTCCGCCTGATTGGTGCTCCGGCAGGCGTCAGCTTGATGAAACAAAACAGTGCGCTCGGTATCCAGGGCGGGACGCGGTGGCGGCCAAAACGAACCCCGCGCGCCGACGTGCAAGGCGAGCACAAAAGCCGCCACGGGAATGAGCGACCACCCAACGTTTCTCAGCAGGTCGGCCGTTTGAAAGTCGCCACGATGACTTTGCATGAACGTTTAGAATTGGAAATAAATGAAGGCCGCAGCCTTCTTTTGCCAGAACATCACGATCCCGATCAGGAGCAGACCCTGCAGCAGTGCGCGTGGCCCGAGCGGCAGTTTCAAGGCAACCAGGCGATCGCATCGACAAATTTGCCAGGCTTCCATCACAATCACAGGCAGCGCAAAGACGATCTCGTTGAGGACCAGGCTCAACATCCAGGGCGGCAGCCAGCCATCCGCCAAGCCCACGGTCATGGCTGCGATCTGATGCCAGGAAGACGCCCGGAACAACAACCAACCGTATCCGACAAAGAGCATGGTCCCAAACCAGCTCAAGATTCGTGTCAGCGAGAGGCGCTGCCGGAGGCATCCCGATGGGGTCGCGTCCCGGGGCGAGGCGTCCAGGGCGGGCCCGGACGCGATCTGGTTCCAGGCGCGTTGTCCGGCCAGCCCCAGCCCATGCCACAAGCCCCACAAGACGAAGTTCCACGCCGCCCCATGCCAGAGCCCGCCCAAAAGCATGGTCAGAATCAGGTTGACTTGCGTGCGCCCAGCCCCGCGCCGGTTTCCGCCCAGGCTGATGTAAAGATAATCGCGCAACCAATTGGAAAGGCTGATGTGCCATCGGCGCCAGAAGTCCCGGGGGCTGGTGGCCGCGTAGGGCAGGTTGAAGTTCCAGATGATGTCAAAGCCCAACAGCCGGGCCAGGCCCCGGGCGATGTCCGAGTAACCGGAGAAATCACAATAGATCTGGAAAGCGAACGCCAACCCACCCGCCATCACAATGGCCGCACTGAAGTGTTCCTGGCCGAATGTCACATCGGTGAGCGGCGCGAAATTGTCGGCTACAACCACCTTCTTGAACAGCCCCCAGAGCAGCAGCCAGATGCCTTCCTCGACCATCGCGCGCGTGATCACTATGGTGCGCTCAAACTGGGGCAACAGATCGGCCGCCCGCTGGATCGGCCCCGCCACCAATTGCGGAAAAAATGAAACGTAAGCCAGAAAATTGACGAAATTGCGCGTGGGCTGGAAATGGCGGCGATAAACGTCGATGGCATAACTCATCGACTGGAAGGTGTAGAACGAAATGCCCACCGGCAGGATCACGTCCAGGGTTCCTGGATGGAACGGCACGTCCAGCCGGGCCAGCAGCGTTCGCATCGAATCCACAAAAAAGTTGTAATACTTGAAAAAACCAAGAATCCCCAGGTTCACCGTGATGCTCGCTGCCAGCAGCAGACGCCGCGAGCCGGGCGCGGTCAGGCGGGCCAGACCGCGTCCGACCGCAAAATCCAGCACGCTGGAGAAAAAAAGCAGGGCCAAAAATTTGACATTCCACCAGCCGTAAAAGAGATAGCTGGCGCCCACGATGAGCAGGTTGCGTGCGCGCAGATGATTTCGAAGCAGCCAATAGAGCAGCAGGAAGGCGGCGAAGAACTGGAAAAAAACGCCCGAGTTAAAGAGCATGAGCTGCCCCCTGGCGTCCTAGTGATGTGTCCCCTAAATAGCTACACATTGGCGGCAATGGCGACGAGCGCCGAGGATCACTCCGATAGAGCGCCGCTACCTTTGGGTGATTTCCATCTCGGACCCTGCCGTGTGGCCGCATAGTTTGACCGGGAATTCTTTTCTGTTAGTCTAGGCCGACGTCTGAAATGGAAGCCAGCGCATTCAAAGCCGCGGCGCGCCCCGCCCGGATCGCTTTTACGCTCATCGAGCTGCTGGTGGTGGTCGCGGTCATCGGCATTCTGGCCGGATTGCTCCTGCCCGCGCTGGCGCGCGCCAAAGAGAAAGCCCGCGCCGCCCAATGCCTCAATAACCTCAAACAAATTGCCATCGCCACCTTGATGTACGCGCACGATAACGACGGGCGCGTCTTGCTGGATGCCTTTCCCCAAGGACAAAACACCTGGGCCACCTTCCTCTATACCAACATGAACCTCGAAACGCCGGCCATCTTCGTGTGTCCCACCTATAAGCCGCACGAGTTCGACATCTGGGCCACCACCTATGGCATCCGGCGCGATCCGCCGACCAACGCCGTGTCCGGGTTGCTTGGCCAGGTCCTGCTCCTCGATCAAATCGAAGCACCGGCCGATTACCTGCATGTCGCCGATACCACCAGCCAAGGCCAGCTCTATACGGCCCGGCAGTATTATTTCTTCCGCGCCGCCGGTCCGTTAAAACAAGTGCACACGCGCCATTCCAGCCGGGCGAACGGCTTCTTCCTCGATGGCCACGTCGAGGCCGCCTCCCCGCAGCGATTGGATAGTCTGGGGGTCGCCGCGGAATATGGTCCTGACCTGGCCAAAGGCTACTTCTAACCTGATGCCTTTTCTCTTATGGCTGCACTCGGCTTTGCCTTCCTTCGCCCGCGCCAGGACGGTTCTGCTTCCGGCTCATGAGCCCGCGCCTCGGTTTGAGCCTTCTGGTCGTGACGGCTCTAGGCCTGATCCTTTGGTTCCTCACGCGCCCCGATCCGCAGGGAAATGCTCTGCGCGCCCGGCGCGTGGCCGCCCGCGGTTTGGCGGATGGTTTGACGCAAAAGTTCGCAGGCCAAAAGGTCCTGGTGCTGAGCAATCCTTTCGTGCAAACGCCCGGGATTGCATCCGACATCCGGGCGGCCGAAGAAGCCGGGCTGCAGGGCCTGCGTGAGGGCTGCGCCAACAAGCTCACCCTCAGCGCCGTCGAGTTTCCGGCCTTGCGCCCGGAAGCCAGGGAAGACCCGCGCGCGCTGGTGGCTCAGACCGAGACGACCACGCCATTGAGTTACTTGGTCGCCACTAATGGATTCGATCTAGCCTTTCAGAAGCACACCGACGTTACCCTCCTGGCGAGCTTGATCGGGCTTCCCGCCGACTTGGACCAATGCGCGATCTGGAAAGCCCCTGGTCCACCGCGGTTCGCTTTGCTGTGGCCGGACCTGCGCGTGGTCGGAGATACCACCGCCGTCCAACAGGCCCTTACAAGCGGTAAGCTGGCCGCATTCGTGTTGCGCAAGCCAGGGGGGCTGCCGGACAGCGTGCCTTTAGGCAAGGATTGGCGCGCCGAATTCGCACAGCGGTTTCTTCTGGTGACGCCCGAAAACGCCGAGACCATCCTCCGCGACTATCCGGGATTGTTCTGAAAGTTGTGGCCTGCAGATAGCCGCAGATGGGGAAGGGCCCGCAGATTAACGCAGATCGCCGCAGATGGGAGAGCAAGGCCTCCCGCATTCCGCCCTCCGCCCTCCGCCCTCCTAAAGCTCCAGGTGTTCCCAAAGCGCCTGCGGTTGCATGCGCAAATTGACGTAAAATTCACCGAAATCGCCGTAGCGCGCGCTGACTTCATCGAAGCGCATCTCGTAAACGATCTCTTTGATGGCATCCAGTTGGTGGGCGATCAGCGTCACGCCCCATTCCCAGTCATCAATGCCAGTCGAGCCGGTGATCAGTTGGGAAACGCGTCCGGCATACTTTCGGCCGACTCGCGCATGCCCGCCCATAAGGCGCTTGCGCGTGGTAAAATCGAGCAGATACCAATTATCCCCGCCGCGGCGGCGTTTGTTCATGGGATAAAAGCACATGATTTCCCAGTCGGGCATCTCGGGGTAAAGGCGATAATGTTCGTATTCCTCGCGGCGTTTGGCGGCTTCGGCGAGTTTCTGGTCGAACTCGGGGGTATCGGGGGCCAGTTTCTCCTGCAGGATCAAGTTCTGGCGCGCCTCCTCGGCGGTGGGCATGTAGTCGGTCAGTTCGGTGACGCTCAGGTAACTGTAAACTTTCCGCAGCGTGGCGGCGGGAAAACAGCTTTCCAGGGAACGATGCATGCGGCCCAGCTGAACCAAATCGGCCGCATAAAGAATAAAAGCTAGGTCCGCTTTGCCGCCCACATTCGCATAGGTGGCCATGCGCGGCTCCGAAGCCGCAGCATAAGCCGCGCAGAGTGTTTCCAAACGATCACGGATTTGCCTCGAATCGCCCGGCGGCCGCTCGGCCCAACGCTGGCGGTCGATCTGGTAAAACAGATGCATCACATGGATGCCACGGTCCAGTTTGATGGAGGAACTTGGCGTCATAACGGCACCCTCAATCCACTTGCAACGCCTGCTCCAGGAATTGCTCCAAGTGCACCAGCAAGGCGGCGTCATTTACCACAAGTGTGGCTCCCGCCCGCCGGGCGCTTTCCTGTGCCTCCGCGCTTTGCGGGGCGGCAAACGCGATCACTGGGATATGATTGGTCGCCGAGTTTTGCCGCAACGCCGAGATGGCCTCGCAGGTTTTTTCGTAACGAGGTTCCAAATCGACAAAGGCCAACAACGGCCTTTCCCGTTCCGCGGTCGGGACCAAATCGGCCGGCGCAGGCACCGGCTGCACGCGGTAGCCGAGGTCCTGCAACCGGTTCACCAACTGGCCACCGGGCAGGAGCTTCTCGTACAACAACAGCGCAAGCGGTTGCTTCATGGCCGCGAGCTTGAAACAGCCCCACTTAAATTGCAAAAATTTTCCGACACTCCTTCCGGCATGGGCATGCCGAGGGCGGAATCGTGCCGCCGCAGCGGGTCGGAAAGGGCGGGAAGGGGCATTCGGAGCGGCGGTCTGCGACCGCCGCCGGGCGCAAAACCAGCGCGAACAGGATCGTAATTGACGGCCGGACAGCGTAGTCTCCGGCCAATGTTTCATACGCGCCCGGTTGAGTCGCTTGATCTGCCTGAGCTGGCTCCATATCGAACCATGCGCCGGCCCGTCGACCACGTGCGCCAGCGACTGTTCGTCGCGGAAGGCGACAAGGTCGTCCGGCGCCTTCTGGAAAGCCAGTGTGCGGTGGTCTCGGCGTTGATGCCGGAAAAGTGGGTCGACCAGCTGGCGCCGCTGCTGGAAGCCCGCCCGGAGGACATCCCGGTGTTCATTGCGCCAAAGGCGTTGCTGGAGCAGTTGATTGGGTTTTCGATGTTTCAGGGTGTGATGGCCGTCGGACGATTCCCGGAACCGGCCTCGGTCCACTCCATCCTGCAACGCAGCGCGCGGCCGCATCTATTCCTGGCCTTGGAAGGATTGAGCAACGCGGAGAACCTGGGTGTCATCGTGCGTAACGCCGTCGCCTTCGGGGCCCAGGGGCTCATCGTGGGGGAAACCTGCAGCACGCCTTACTTGCGCCGCGCGGTGCGTAATTCCATGGGCACCATCTTCAAACTGCCGGTGGTGGAACCGCCCAGCCTGACCGCGTGCCTGGGCGAATTGCGGGCGCGGGGGATTCGTTGTCTGGCCGCTCACGGTCCGGCCCGGCTCACACTGGCTCAGGCCGATTTGGCGCAAGACTGCTGTATTGTGCTCGGCGGGGAGGGGTACGGGTTGTCGGATCGGGTTTTGCAGACGTGTGATGAGGCTATTTCCATCCCTATGGCCAACCGCGTCGATTCCCTGAACGTCGGCAATGCCGGAGCGGTTTTTCTCTACGAAGCCAACCGGCAACGGGGATTGATGTGAGACGCCCTCAGTGTTCCGCCACGTAGCCGAAGCGTTGTTTGAACTGGGCGGGCGTCATCTTCACCAAAGATGCCAACGCCGCGAGTTGTTTGGGCGTGCTTAAATCGTCCCGATCCAGCCGGATCATGTAACGGCGCGCACATTCGTAGGCTTCACCGTCGACATTCACTTTGCGCACCTGCATCCGGCCCGTATGCGGATTGAGCATCTTGTCGAAAGGCAAGGGAACCATCCGGCCGTCCACGAAACTGATGATGGCCCCGTAGAGGGTCGAATCGGTGGAGCCGAGAAATTTCACTGCGCCGTAACCGAGGTTGCGGGTGTAATCCGTGTCGAACGGGATGGGGTTCGCGCAGCGCAGTTCATAGCCCAGATCCTTATCGACCAGCGTCATCTTGATGCCGAGCACCTCCAGTCGCGTGGTCAGGAGATCTTTCATCAAACGCCCAAACTCAATTTCCCCGAGCCGCAGATGCCCGTGATCATCACGACTCACCTTGCCATAGCGATCCAGGTGCCCGCCCGGCACCGCCTGGATCAAACCCTTTTCGCCCACGGCCTCGATCAAGCCCTCTGCCAACACCACGATGCCGTAAGGGGAATTGTCGACCCGCCGTTTCAGAATGGATCCGATGATAATGTCGCAGATTTCATCCAGCGTGACGGGGCGTCCGCGGAACTCCTCCGGAATGATGGTGAGAGTGGCGGCGGCGGATTTGCCGATGCCCAGGGCGAGATGTCCGGCCGCCCGCCCCATGCTGACAATGAGATACCAGCGGGAGGTGGTTTTGGCATCTTCAGCCAGGTTGCGTACGACATACGTGCCCAGGTGCCGGGCCGTTTCAAAGCCGAAGGTCGGGGTGGAGCCCGGCAGCGGCAGGTCGTTGTCGATGGTCTTGGGCACATGCGCCACGCGGATGGCGCCGGCGGCTTTCTGGTAAACGTGACTGGCGGAGAAGGCCGTATCGTCGCCCCCGATCGTCACCAACGCCTTGACGCCCAGCTTTCGGAACACGCCCAGCACGTTCTTCATGCTTTGCTCAGACTTGGTGGGGTTGGTGCGCGAGGTGCCCAGAATGGAGCCGCCGCGCGAATTGACGCCGGTGACATCATCGATGCCCAACGACACCCGGTGGGTGCTGTCGCCCAGGGCCAACCACTTGAATCCGTCGCGGAAACCGATCACGTCAAAGCGTTGCTTTACCCCTTCAATCGTCGCCGAACTAATCACGCCGTTGATGCCCGGCGCGGGGCCGCCTCCCACCAGGATGCCCAACTTCGGTTTATTCCTTTTCGATGTCGATGCCATGGGGGGTTCAAGTAGCGGGAGCGGGGACAAATGTCGAGGAAGGAACTCAGCGAATGAGTTTCAAATAGCGGCCCAGCCAATAGCCAAACAGGAATTCGTCACCGGGCAACTCGGTGCCGCCCCCGTCGCCCCCATCCAGCAGCAAGGTCTGGGTGTTGAGTCGGGTGATGGGCCGCTCCCCCGGCGGCAGCAGCTCCGCCGACTGGCGCCCATAAAAATTCCGCGGCAGAGGGGTTAGATCCAGGCGATGCGAGTTCTGGATGCGCCAGGTGATGGTGTCCAGCGGCCAGCCCTGCAGGGTCCAGACGGCCCCAGCGACATCACAGGCCCGGCCCCCGCCACAGGCCGAATAAATAAAGTTCCAGATGGGAAATTTTTCGGCTGCCTCGAATCGCCAATGATCCTGGATGGCATCGGCGTAGAGGCGACGGAGTTTCTGTGTGAACGCGAACCGGTAGAGGACCCAATAGTTGACAAAAGACAGTTCATCGTCCGAATGGTTCCATTCATCGCCCATATTGTTGCCCTGATGGATTTGGTCCGGAGTGTAGGCGATGAGCTTCATGGAGCTCAAAATGTTGGTGAGGTAGCCGTGCCGCGCAAACAGTTCATAGGCCTTGTCGCGGTAGAGCGCCCGGCCCGTCATTGCCCAGCCCAATTGCAATCCCGCAATGATCTCGGCGCTGTTCAAGCGTCGATCCCCTACCGAAGGCGGATAATGGTTTACATATTCAGGATTCCAACGGCCCCAGAGCGTCGGCTTCCCGTCCACGTCGACCAGATAAAGAGCATGTTGCAGGATGTGATCGAGGATCGCGGTATAGTTGTCCGCCAGACGCCGGCGTTCCGCCGGATTGTTGGCCACCAATTCCCATAACAACGCGTGAGCAAACGTGTGCGAAGTGAATTCGTCGCTGCTGGTATGGCCTTTCCATTCCCAGTCGTCGCCAGGCCAGTCTCGCCAACGGTCCGGGTCCGAGTACTTGAAGCCCTTCCGTTCAAAAGTGCGCGCAAAGAAGCCGTTGGTGCCGCCAAACTCCCGGAGCCGCTGCAAAGCGTCGAAGATCTCCCAGGCATTGGAGCGGGCGGACGCGTTGCCGGTGGCCGCGTATCGAAACACCTGGCTGGCCAGATAATAGCAACTCCAACCCCCATCGTTGTCCGTGTCCACAATCTCGCTGCTCGTCACCTCCCCGGGCACGGGCAGACGCCGCTCTCCCGCCAAACCGAATCGGATATGACGGGAACGCATCCGCCGATCGAACCAGTCGGCTTTCGCCGCCAGAGTGGTGGGCTTGAGCTCGATCCGGGTTAAACCCGTCCGCGTGAGGACCAACACGCTGCCGTCGGCTTGTGCTTCTGCTTTCAGATCAACAACCACATCGTCCGGCAGCCATCGTTTGGATGCGTAATAGCGCAGGCCGCCCGGGCCTTCCGGCAAGGCCGGCCCGGCTCCGGTGCTTGGACCCGGCGGTCGCTGCAAAAAGACCCCGCGTGTCGTTCCTGCCCAGAGTCCGCCCGTCACCGGCGCCAGGCAGGTGAGATGGGCGACCGGCAATTTTTCCTGGCGCGCCGTGCTGATCGCTCCGGTGCGGAGGCTTATTCCATAGTAACCTTTCTGGGTGCCTAACAGCAGTTCTTCCCCGCGGAAGGCCAATGCGGTTAGCTCGGAACCGTAATGGAACGCCCTGCTTACTCCATTGCTCAATCGATAAATGATGTCCGGTGTGAGCCCGAAGAACTCCTCGCCGTGCGCGAACCACCTGACTGGGGTCAGGGAAATATCGGTCACCATTCGTGGCGGACTTCCTGCGCGAAACAACATTGCCGTCTGCGTCCCGCCGGCCAGCACCGAACCGTCCTCCGCTACCGCCAACGTCGAAAATCCGCGCGCGGGCAGATGGCCAAGGGGCCGCCCGCTGTCCCCGTTGGACAACCAACGGTCCTCGAACAAGTAATATAGCCAGCCACGCCCCAGCGTGATGTCTTTGGCCAACAATCCGGTCAAAGGCCGAAAGCTGCGATCCAACGTCAGGGTGTCCCCATAAACCCGCGCCACCCCGCGATCAGTCAGGACATAAATTGCTCCGTCCCGATCGATTTCCAGCCGGCGAAACTCCGCCTTGCTCAGCGCGGCATCCATCCGGAACCGCACGGATTGATCCTGGAGAAAGGGGCGGTCTGTGAAGGCGGCGTGAGCGCCGCGGGCGCACGGAGCGTCGGCGAGAGTGAGGACAACGACACTCAGGAGGGGGATGGCCATTTGCATGCGGCGAGATTAATTGGTTGTCACGAGAATACCCATCCCTGGTTGCGGCGGCGGCCGCCGCCAGAGCAGCTGTGCTCCGGTTGTGATTATTTCTCTTTGAGAATCGCCCCTGGCCCCAAGTCTTTGCGGTCCCGGCGCAGGCTGGCGGCGCGTCCCGGCAGAACCGAATGAACGATTCCTCGGCTAGGCTGAGACAGCCGGCGGCCTGAAGGGCCGCGCTAAACAACGCGTTGCGGGCAGCTCCGTTCGGTCTGCGGGGGACGTTCTTCCGTCGATCGCAGCTGCGATGAGTGCAATCGCAACCGCGTCTGCATCGATCGCGACTGCGATCGGTGCGTTGCGCCCGTTTTTGCAGCGATCGCAACGCAATTGAGTAGCGGGCACTCCGTTTCGGTCTGCGGGCGGCGTTTTTCGGTCGATCCGCGGTGTCATTCGGTCGCGGGCAACGCGATTCGGTCTGCGGGAAGAATTTTCGCGTCGATCGCAGCTGCGATCGGTGTGTTGCAATCCGCCGATGAATTTCACTAAGAATTACTGCGGATCCAGGACCAGATCATGGCTGACAAAGGTGCTTCGGGTGGAAGCTGAAAGTGTTCGTTCCGGAGGCAGTGTCCAGATACACCCGTGAAGGTAAAAAACGCTGCATGCAAAAAACTACCGATGCCGCAGGTGCAAACAAAAACTTCCAGCCCTTTTTCTCAACTGCCGTGGGATGGCTGTGACTCAAAATCATAGGCTTCCGCTCACCTCCCAGACGGACGCATCGGCGCCATGGTCGGGGAAATCGGACTTCTCGTCGCACCCACCGAGCATATTCGTTGGGGCGTGTTATTATGACTGTGATCAGATGCCGGTCTGGAATGGCGCAGAGTCGGGTTGCAAGTTCCAGACCACCACCCCGCCGCGTAGTAATACGCCGGTTCCTCCACGTTCCGCGCCTCCTCGGCCTGGGCCTGTTCCGTCTCCGCGGCGAGGCGCAAATGTGCGCGCATCTCCCTTTCCCAGGTCGCTCGCTCAGCCTGTGCTGCCTGCCTTTGTTCCGTCCAAATCGCATTCTCCGCGTTCCAAATCGCCTCGCCCCGAGTCCGCGCGGTTTCGTAATCCAAAGCTCGAGCGGGGTCATACCCGTACTGCTCTCGCAACTCGCCTGGTAGATTCCGAAACTTCAGCTTAGCGCTGCCTGAGCCACCTTGGACCGGGACAAACGCTACTAACAGCCCATCCGGATCCACTCTTTCCAAGGTCGCGTTCTCATAAGTTTTTCCGTCAAGAGTGGTAATCCGGTCGAGAAAGGCCGGCGAGGTTGAATGGACCGGCACGGATCGTTGCTTTGCGGCAGGTTGGCCTTCGTCGGCTGCCGACGCGTGTCGGGTGGTAAGCGCTAGCGAGAATGCGGCCAGCAAAAGCCAGCAGTGCGTTGAGTTGAAAGGTGGTTTCTGAGAGCGGTCAGACATACGTGAGATTGTGACCACAAGTTTGCCATTTTGCGATCCAAAAATACCTCAAACCGAACGACCGATAAAGCCTGGTCGCGCCAATGATTGCCGCGGAACCGGGACGGGCTTGGAGTGAGTTTCACGCCGCCGGCGTGAGACTCGCTCGGAGCCGGCGGCGTTCACACTGGGGCCTTCGGCAAAAGCTGCGTGGTACCGCCCATGCTTATATCCGATTGTCAACCGCGGGCACGTCACTGTCGGATCACTCATCTTGTGCAGCATGGACAATTGCTATCATTGGATAATCCCCGATTGGCGAGTTGCGACGTGGGATCGACGATTGGCCTGCTACCTACCTACTGAATGGAGACATTACTGCATGAAGCCTATGAAACACACATAAAGTAGGCTCGCGAGGGCGGTGGTTTCAGCCGCTGGAGCCGCCTCCCGCATTGACTCGATCCATCGTTTCTGTTTCACTCTCTGCCGCTCCAAAGGAAATTCCAATTCCATGAGCAATCTATATGCTCGCGTTGCGATTCTCCTGTTGGCCCTCTTTCTCGTAACCGCCACCGCCCCCGCCGCGACGGGGCCGTTTGTCTTGCTCCATTCGCTCTTCGACTCCCGCACGAACGCGCAGGCCGGCACGCAGCAGGGCTACAGCGTGGCCGTCGATGGCAACATTGCCGTCGTGGGCGCGCCATTCGATGATGTGGGCGGTTACTCAGCCGGTGTGGTCAAGGTGTATGAAGCGACGACCGGCGCGCTGTTGCTCACGCTCACCAATCCCAGTCCGGCATCGCCTGAACAGTTCGGAAGGGCGGTATCGATCTCGGGAACGCGGATTGTGGTCGGCGCGAAAGGGGACGTCTACGGGCCAGCCTACCGAGGGCGCTCGTACGTTTATGACCTCTCCAGCAGGATGCCCGCGGCACCGGTTGCCACGCTGACCAATCCCGCCGCGGCGCTGAATGATGGCTTCGGCTTTGCCGTGGGCATCTCTGGAACACGCATCGTGGTCACGGCGCCACACGACATGGAGGGGAGCACTTACCCGGGCCGCGCCTATGTGTACGACCTTGCCGGGGTCGCGCCCCTGACACCTTCGCTTACTCTGACCAATCCCAGTTCAACGTCGAACGACCGGTTCGGCCAGGCCGCCGCCATCTCCGGCACGCGCGTGGTCATCGGCACGAGGCTGGATATCCACGCGGATTCCGGCCAGGCAAGCGTGTATGTGTACGACGTCGCTGCCGCTTCCCCCGAATTGGCCGTCGCCACCCTGATCAATCCTGGTTCAAGTTCGTTTGATTACTCCGCGGTGGCAATCTCCGGTCAGAGAGTGGTGGTCGGCGTCTACTCGGCCAGCGTTGGAGCCGTCCAAGCAGGCGTTGCCCATGTCTATGACCTGGGGAGTCTGTCACCCAGCCTGCCCTCGATGACCTTGACCAACCCCAACCCGGCGCCGTACGACCGCTTCGGCATCGCCGTGGCCATCTCGGGTTCGCACGTGGTGGTCGGAGCGGCCGGATCCAATGGGACGCCGGGTGGCGCAGGAAGCGGCTACGCGTATGACCTCGACGCCGTCTTGCCGACTGTCCCGGTGCTGACCATGACTAACCCCACTCCGGCTGCGTATGATGGTTTTGGCTCCGCCGTGGCAGTCTCGGGAACGCGCGTGGTGATCGGCGCACCCCAGGACGATACGGTGGCAACCGACGCCGGGAGCGCCTACGTGTATGAGCTCGATGGCGGCGCGCTCCCGGCTCCGGCCGCGACATTAAACAGTCCCAGTCCCAATTCTGGAGTTTACTTCGGTCGGGCCGTTGCCCTCTCCGGCACACGCGTTGTCGTCGGAACCTCTCCGATCGGCCCGGCAGAAGTGAGCGGTATCGTCTATGTTTACGATTTTGCCAACCCCTCGCCAACGACGCCGATCCTGACCCTCACGAATCCGATTCCGTACCCCTTCGATTTTTTTGGAACGGCTGTTGGTATTTATGGCAGGCGGATCGTGATCGGCGCGTATGGGGACGGGCGTGTCTTCGTGTACGACCTGTCCAGTGTCACACCGGCTATCCCGGTGCTGACCCTCACCAACCCGACTCTGGCCCGGTCCGATGACTTCGGCTACACGGTTGCCATTTCCGGCACGCGCGTGGTGGTCGGGGCGTGGCTGGACGACTCCGGGGCCGAGGACGCCGGCATCGTGTATGTGTATGACCTCGCCGGGGCCACACCCAAGGTGCCCGCCTTTACGCTGCACAATCCGAATCCGTCCTTTGGAGATTGGTTCGGTCTCGCCCTTGCGATCGACGGTAACCGGGTGGTAGTCGGCGCGCAGCGGGATGACGCCGGCGCGACCGATGCCGGACGCGCTTACGTCTATGATCTGGCTCGCGTAAACCCGACCGTGCCGCTTTTCACGATGAACAATCCCGACCCCGCACCGGGGGACTTCTTCGGCAGTTCCGTGGCCATCTCCGGAAGCCGCGTGGTGGTTGGGGCGTCTTGGGACGCCGCCGGTGCGAACTATTCTGGCAGCGCCTATGTGTATCGTCTCGACGGCACCAGCCCGTCTGTTCCTGTGCTGACCTTGACGAACCCCAGCCCGGCGGTGAACGACAATTTCGGCGATTCCGTGGCCATTTCCGGCACTCGCGTGGTGATTGGCGTGGCTTCGGATGACACGGGCGCGGTTGGTGCTGGCAGCGCTTATGTGTACGATTTGACCAGCCCCACTCCCACTCTACCCATCGCCGTGCTCACGCGGACTTACCCGGACGATTACGACTTGTTTGGAGGCGCCGTAGCCATTGAGGGTACCACAATCATTGTGGGGGCACCGGGCGTTGACACCATTGCCGCAGCCCGAG
>DATLUX010000538.1:0-25626 GCA_035577805.1 Verrucomicrobiia bacterium | reverse complement strand
GCTGCCGATGGGATCGCCTCCATCCAGAACATCCAGCGCCAGGCGGCTGCCCCCAGCCAGAAGGTCGCACCCGCACCGCCCGCGATCCTGGCGATAACATCATTGCTGAGGAATGCGCCGAACAAGCCCAGCACAATAGCCATCTGTTGGAGCGAGGCCAACCGGCCGCGCAGATAGGCGGGCACCACTTCCGAGATATACATCGGCGCGAGCACACTCGCTGCGCCGATGGCCAACCCGCCCATGATCCGCGAGGCTATGAACACGGCTGCCGAACCGGCCGCCCCTGTGGCAAAAGCACTGCCCAAGAAAAGGACTGCGTTGAACAGCATGGTCGGACGCCGGCCAATGCGGTTGGCTAAAGTGCCCGCGCCGAAAGCGCCGGCAGCGCATCCAACCAACACGGACGCGACGGCGAATCCGGTAGCCGCCGCCTGAGTGCCGAAAGCAGCCGAAAGAGCAGCCACCGTCCCATTGACAACGCCACTGTCGAAACCAAAAAGAAAGCCGCCGATTGCCGCCACGGCGGAAAGTCCGATGACATAGAGGTGCTTACCGGTGGCGCTGTATTGCGGATTTGCAGTTACGGGGGAGGTTGCGGCATCGGTCACATTTGGCTGTGCCGTAATTCCTGGTTGTTGTCGCATGGTTTGGATCCTTTCGCGTTGCGCTGGTTCAGAGGTTGAAACCGATCTGGCAGCCGAGGACGAGAGCGTCGTCGATTTTACCCGTGGCACCGGGCCGGATGACATATTGAATATCCGGCTGGAAAAAGAGCGCGCCCTTGCGGAAATAAAACCGGTAGGTCGCCTCCAGAACGTTTTCGTGGTTCTGCACCCCCACCGTCGGGTCGAGTTGCTGCTCCCGTTCCTGGGCGTGGCGCAGATCACTGCTGAAATTGCCGTGAACAACGCCGAGGCCGGCTGAGTCCGTAGGACGTGATGCGAATATGCCGCGGAAAGCAACGCCCGCGGTGAAGAAGTAGGGAATTTGGCTGATCGACTCGTCGGGAGAAACCAGGGCCGAACCGAAAATGCCAAATCCGCGGTTGCTACCGGGAGCGCCAAATGGCACCAGGACCTGATCAAACATGGTATAGAGGCCCCAGTTTCCCCGCTTGCTGCTGGAGGGCCCTCCAAACCCGACGGTTTCGAAATCCGTGTAGGTGCTGTTGTCGTACCAACCGCCCGCTTTGTAGTCACCGAGCAGTGGTGAGTCGCCGGGCAGGCCATTCAGTTGGTAGCCAACCTCTCCGATCGCGAACACGGGTCCCTTCATGGACATGTCGGCACCGTTGTGGTCAATGTCGCGAATCTCGGGATCGCCGTTGTAAACGCCACCCATGACATAAGTGCGATCGGTGGGCCGGACTTTGAGGCGCGCTCCCCAAGTAGCGTTTGGATAAGCGGTCATGCCCGGTGAGTTGAAAAAGATCCCGACGGGATTACCGCAGAAACCGTTTTGCATGAACAGGTAGTCATAGATAGAGACGAGAAAGTCGTCACCAGCGGCAATGCGGCCGCCACGGAATTCGACTCGGTCCTCAAAGAGCCGCTGTTGATACGCCAGATCGATGAGGTGGAAGGTCTGGCCGCCATAAACCTGTTGGATGGTGAAAACGTTACCGACGTGTTCCCTGGACAGGCTGGTCCCCGATCGTTGCGACATGGATGCTAGAAACGAACCACCCTGGAGGCCGGCCAGCTTGTCCAGATCGAAGCCCAAATCCAGGCCGAGATTATCGGCATGGGTTACGCCTTGGTTCTTGCCCCCAGTCACGTTGCCGGCGACATCGCTGACAAAGCTCAGAGTCGGAGTGATGCCCCAGTCTTCGAGCTTGGGGCGTAAGCCAAGCCAGTCACCGAGCAGGTGCTCGCGTGGGAGGGCCAGTTGGAAGGGGCGCTGACCCACCGGGACATCTGCGTGCTCGCTGCTCGAGCTGCCAAACAGGCCGACGGGTTTGCCGGGTCGGTCCGCGAGCGGCGCGCCTGAATTTACATTCGTTGTCACCTCGGACCGCGGTAGCGGCAACGTTTTTTCCTGAGCCTGTGCGCCCGCCGCCCAAACGAGAAGTAAGCCCAGGACGTTCGTCACGACTCGCAAGCGGGTCGCCCTCCGAAGGCGGGGTTGGGAGCCCTGTCCCGCCGTGTTGGCGGCAGTGGTCTGAAACCGCGTGCTCAAACGAGTAATCCTTCGGCTTTCCTCTGGTGAAAGGGGATCGTCGCGCCATCGGAGGACTTGTGCTCCTTCGCCTGTTCCCAAAGCCGGAAGCCGCCCACGAACGCATTGGCGTTGTCGCCCGCCTCGCATCCGGCAGGCAACGCTTCGAGATTCTTCACGTTCCCGCCGCCCAGCACGACGTAGTCGGGTTCGAGAGCCGCCACGAGGCGTTTGACGACGTCAGCAACGTACTGTTGCCACTTCTTTTTGCCGTGCACCTCCAGCCCCCGAACCCCGACGTAATCTTCAAAAGTCGCCTTTTTATATGGAAGATGGCCAAGCTCCATCGGTTCCACGATGCCGTCGACAATCATGGTGGACCCGAGGCCGGTCCCTAAACCCAGGAACAGCATTTTGCCGCCCTTGTAGCTTCCCAGGGCTTGCATCGCGGCATCATTCACCAACTTCACAGGCACTTTGAACCCAGCCTCAAAATTGAAGCCCACCCACCCCGGTCCGAGGTTATGAGGATCCGAGACGGGCCGCCCGCGAAGCACCGGTCCGGGGTAGCCGACGGAAACGGCGTGATACTCCCAATCGGAGGCCAGTTTGCGCACTTGGGAGACCATCCTCTGAGGCGTCAGCGTCGGTCCGGAATCGAACTGTCGAGGCGTCTCTTGTCCAGAGGCCAGGATCTTGACGTGAGTCCCTCCGATATCGACGACGAGCGCTTTCATAATGATGTCTGCCCTGGTTAAGCCGCCTGTCCGAGGGCACTGCTCTTGGAGGCGATCACCGCCAGCAATTCGTCCCAGGATTTAACGAAGGACTTGGCGCCATCCTCCTGCAGTTGGGCGGCCAGGGCGTCAATCTTGATTCCGGCCTGGCCGAACTGTGACAGGACTGCTTCGCCATCGCCTCCATCGGCCGCCATGATCGAGCCGAGCTCGCCATGATCGGCCAGAGCTTTCAAAGTGGCCTCGGGCATGGTGTTGACCGTGAAGGGCGCGGCGAGTGCCTTGACGTAAAGGACGTCTGGGGCCTTGGGGTCCTTGGTGCCCGTGCTGGCCCAAAGCAGCCGTTGCGGGCGAGCGCCGGCATTGAAAGCGCGTTGCCAGCGTGGCGAACCGAGCAGATCGCGGTAGGCCTTGTAAGTGCGGTTGGCGACCGCGATGCCAAGCTGGTTATTCAAGGCGGCCGGAACTTTGCCCGCTACGGCAGTATCCCAACGGCTCACGAAAACCGACGCGACGGAAGCGACATCCGGGTCCAGTCCCGCCGCGATCCGTCGCTCGATGCCGCGCAGGAACGCGTCCGCCGCCGCAAGATAATGTTCGCGGGAGAATAAGAGGGTCACATTGATGGGGATGCCAGCGAAGATGGCTTCCTCAATGGCAGGGAGTCCTTGCTTGGTTCCGGGGATCTTGATGAAGACGTTGGGCCGGGCCGCACGGGCGCGCAGGTCCTTGGCCGCGGCGAGCGTGCTGGCCGCGTCATAAGCAAGAAGGGGCGACACCTCCAGGGACACCCAGCCGTCCACGCCACGGGTCTGGTCAAAGATGGGCCGGAAGAGATCGGCGGCCCGGGTAATATCCTCGAGCGCTAATTCAAAGAAGAGCGCTTCGCCCGCTTTGCCCTGGGCAAGTCTTTCGCGAATGGCGGCATCGTAGGCGGTGCTGTTCTTGATGGCGTGATCGAAAATGGTTGGGTTCGAGGTGAGTCCGGTTACGGACAGCTCATCGATGTAGCGTTTGAGCGTCCCGCTGTTCAGCAAGTCGCGCGTGATGTTGTCGAGCCAGAGACTCTGGCCGAGGTTGTGTAATAGTTTGGTCGCATTCATTGTTTTGTTGGTTTCAGTTAAGCCTTGGTTCAGGGGGTTGATCGCCGAGGCTCTTCAGCCCCGGTTCGCCGGCCACTCAGAAAATCGGGTAGATCAAACGACAGAAGGTCGGCGATACGTTCCACAGAAATATCCGCCGGCGGATAAGACGCGAGGGCGGTTGGATTGAGCGCAAATTCTCCTTGTCGCGGGAACACCGTCGTGACGCGATCGCCCCAGGCTTGCTTGACGGAAGTGAGGATGCGCAGTTTGTCGTCCACCAGCACGTAGTGCTCGGCAGGATAGCGGTGCTCGATATCTTTGAGCGCTTCCTCCTTATGAATGTAAATGAGCACATGGCCCTCGACGGCTTCGAAAATCCCGGAGCGCTGAACTTTGCGCGGCTGGAATACCATGTCGCCGTCGGTGAGAATGACTGTCCTGCCCCATTGGCGGAATCGTTCCAGCACGTCGAGTGCTCCGGGATAGAGCCGATTGGCGAATGGGTAATCGACCAGGTAATTGGCCGCGGTTACCAGGTGAGGCTCGTACGGGTGTTCGATGCGGAAGCGCTGCAAAGCGCCCAAGTAATCGCGATAGCCGAGTTGGTTGAAGAGTTCCTCCTGGATCGTCCAAAACTGGTCACGACACCGCGCTCCGAATTCATGTTCGATATGTCGTTTGAAATCGACCTGAATGCGATCGTTATCCAGCAGGGTGTCGTCAACATCCACCAGGAAAACAATGGGAGCGTTTTTTTTCATGACCTGGCTTCCGTTGCTTCGGTTTTGTCATCGTTCACCTGCCTGGCGCTCCGTCCCGAAGCCGACGTCCAATCGCGCAAGCGATCAAAAACTGATGGCTCCAACATTTCCTGCGTGCAGCGCCAGCGCCAGTTGCCCGCAGTGGTGCCAGGCAGATTCATCCGGCCCTCCGCGCCAAGGTTCAGCAGATCTTGGAGAGGAGCGATGGCGAGGCCTGCCCTGGATGACCAGGCGAGCTGGACCAATTCCAACGCCGCTTCGTCCTTCTTCAGTCCGGCATGGTCGAAATAAGTCCAGACCACACGGCGAAGATTCTCTGGCAACGCCTCGAACCAGGCCCGAGTGGTTGTGTTGTCGTGCGTGCCTGTGTAAACCACGGTGTTCGAGGTGTAGTTATCAGGGAGATGGGGATTACCTGGAGAACCATCAAAGGCGAACTGAAGCACGCGCGTGCCGGGCAACTCAAATTGATCGCGGAGCGCAACCACATCAGGAGTGATGAGTCCCAGGTCCTCGGCAATGAAAGGCAGGTGGCCCAACTCCCGTTGGACCGCCTCGAAGAAATCCTTTCCGGGGCCTTGAACCCAATGCCCGGTTTCCGCCGTCTGAGCCCCGGCAGGAACGTGCCAGGCAGCGCAAAATCCTCGAAAATGGTCGAGCCGCACCAGGTCAACGTGAGCCAGCAACGCTTTCAGCCGGTCGATGCACCAGCGATAGCCGGAGCGACGGAGCGCTTCCCAATCATAGACCGGGTTGCCCCAGAGCTGTCCTTTGGCACTGAAGTAGTCGGGCGGCACGCCGGCTAAGAAGCGCGGCCGCAGGTGGGCATCGAGCTGGAACCACTGCGGGTTGGCCCAGACATCACTGGAGTCCTGCGACACGAAGAAGGGCAAATCCCCAATCAAGCGTATGCCGCGCTCGTGGGCGTAATCCTTCAAGCGTTTCCCCTGACGGAACAAAAGGAATTGCGCGAAACGGCTTTGATCGACCTTTGCAGTCAAGTCGAGGCGCACCCGGGCCAGGGCCGTGGGATCGCGCCTGACCAATGGCTCGGGCCAGTCCAGGAAATCGGCCCCTCGATAATGCACCTTCAACGCGCGGAACAGCGCGTAATCGTTCAGCCAATGAGCCTGCTCCGAACAGAACCGATCGAAATCAGAACGCAAGGCCGGATCGGGTGACGAGCTGAAATTGGACCAGGCCTGCTCGAGCAAACGATGCTTGAACGCGATGACCCGATCGAAATCAACGGCGTCTTTGGGAAGGGTGCGGCCCTCCTGGCAATCGCCAGCGGTCAGCAATCCTTCTTCGATCAACAGGTCGGGGCTCGCCAACATTCCGTTGCCGGCAAAAGAAGAGAGGGATTGGTAAGGCGAGTTGCCATATCCTGTGGGGCCCAAAGGCAGAGCCTGCCACCAGCTTTGGCCTGCCTCGTGCAATTGATCCACCCAGGAAAAAGCAGCCGGCCCGACATCACCGATCCCATAAGGCGACGGCAACGAGGTTACATGCAGCAAGACTCCGGAGGTTCGGTGGTCTGGCCGGAAGGGTGGAAGTCCTGCCTGCTCGTCGGTGTGAATCATCGTTCTCCTTTCCCGTGCGCGACTTCCTGAGCCGAAGGCCCCAGCGCGTTGTTCACGATCTGGCGGGCTTCGCTGACGACCGTGTTCAGGTGCTCCTCGCTTAAGAAACTCTCAGCATAAATTTTGTACAGGTTCTCGGTTCCGGAAGGCCGGGCCGCGAACCAGCCGTTCGTCGTCAGGACCTTGAGTCCGCCAATGGGCGCGGCGTTTCCTGGAGCGCGAGTCAGCCTCGACGTGATTCGCTCTCCAGCGAGGTTCGATTCCTCGACCGCTTCGGGGGAAAGTTTCGCCAGCTTCGTCTTCTGCTCGGGCGAGGCTGGCACATCCAGCCGCGTGTAGTATGGCTGACCGAACTGCGCTGAAATTTCCCGGAAATGTTCGCCCGGATCCTTGCCGGTCACTGCGGTGAGTTCGGCCGCCAACAGGTCCATGATCGGGCCGTCCTTATCCGTCGTCCAAACGGTTCCGTCATGCCGCAGAAAACTCGCACCGGCGCTTTCCTCGCCGCCGAAGCAGAGCGACCCGTCGAACAGACCGGGTGCAAACCATTTGAACCCGACCGGCACCTCGCATAATCGGCGTCCAAGGTTGAGCACCACGCGATCAATAATGCTGCTGCTCACCACCGTTTTGCCTACAGCCGCCTGCGCTGGCCAGCGGGGACGATGCGTGAGCAGATATCGGATCGCGACCGCCAGGAAATGGTTGGGGTTCATCAAACCGGCGGTGGGTGTAACGATCCCATGACGGTCCGAATCCGGGTCGTTGGCAAAGGCGACACGGGACTGCTCCTTCAGGCTGACGAGTCGAGCCATGGCGTACGGGCTCGAGCAATCCATTCGGATTTTGCCGTCATGGTCGACAGTCATGAACGAGAACGTCGGATCGAGCCGGGGATTGACGACGGTGATGTCGAGACCGTATCGCGAGTTGATTGGTTCCCAGTAAGGCAAGGCGGCGCCGCCGAGTGGATCCACGGCCAGCTTAAGGCCGGACGCTCGTATGGCCGCCATATCCACGACGTTCTGCAGATCCTCGACGTAAGGCGACAGGAGGTCTTCCTGATGTGATGTCGGCGCCTTGATGGCCTTGGCAAACGGCAACCGTCTTACCGCGGCGTTTCCGCTTCGCAACAACTCGTTGGCTCTGTCCTGAATCCAGCGCGTTACGTCCGTGTCAGCGGGTCCGCCGTTGGGCGGATTGTATTTGAGACCGCCGTCCTCAGGCGGGTTGTGAGAGGGTGTAATAATGATGCCATCGGCCAAGCCCTGCTGGCGGTTTCGGTTATGGACTATAATGGCGCGTGAGATAACCGGCGTTGGAGTCGCTCCATTGTCGCGCTGGATAATGGTGGTCACTTCGTTGGCCGCCAGTACCTCCAGCGCGGTTCGTTGAGCGGGGTCCGAGAGCGCGTGGGTATCCTTGCCCAGATAGAGCGGTCCATCCGTGCCCTTCATGCGGCGGAACTCACAGATGGCTTGAGTGATGGCCAGAATGTGCGCCTCGGTGAACGTGCCGCGCAGCGATGAGCCTCGGTGCCCGCTGGTCCCGAAACTGACCCGTTGGTTCGGATCGGTGAAGTCGGGCTGACGCTCGTAGTAATCGCGCTCAAGCCGCGCCAGGTCCACCAGCAGCTCCTTTGGCGCCGGTTTGCCCGCCAGCGGTGAGAGTGTGATCGGGTTGTTTTCTTTCTCGTTCACGGATGATGAAGTTGGGGGGTGGTAACTTGCCGTTTATCTCAGTTTCAAACTCCTATTCGACCGGACACGCTTTGACCTTCCAGATTGCACTTGCGTACTCGGAGATGGTGCGGTCGCTGGAAAACTTCCCGGAGCCGGCCACATTCAAGATGGCCTTGCGAGCCCAGGCCTTCGAGTCGCCATACAACTTGCCCAGCTGCTCGTCCGCTTCGAGGTAGGAGCGCAAGTCCGCCAGGTGCAGGTAGTGGTCCCCGAAACGCAGGAGCGTATCGAGGATCGGAGCGAAAATACCCGGCTCCTTTGGGCTGAAATGATTCGAAGCGATACCGTCGAGGGCCGCGCGGGTTTCCGGTTCGTGGTCGTAGTGCCAGGAGGGACTGTACCAGCCGCGGGTATTAGCCACCTGTTCCGCCGTCAGTCCAAACAGGAAGAAGTTTTCTTCGCCTGCCTCCTCGGCCATTTCGATCGTCGCGCCGTCTCGCGTGCCGATGGTCAACGCTCCGTTCATCATGAATTTCATATTGCTCGTGCCGCTGGCCTCGTAGCCGGCTGTCGAGATCTGGTTGGAGACGTCGCTTGCCGGGATCAATCGTTCCGCCAACGTGGCGCAATACTCGGGCAGGAACACTACCTGCAACCGGCCTCGCATCCCCGGGTCTGCGTCGATGATCTCGGCCAGGTTGTTGACGAATTTGATAATCAACTTGGCCAGTTGGTAGGCAGGCGCCGCTTTCCCGGCGAAGAAGAACGTCCGCGGCGGCAAATCGAGCTTCGGATTTTCGCGTAGCCGGTTGTAAAGCACGACCACACGCAGCGCGTTCAGCAATTGTCGCTTGTATTCGTGAATGCGCTTGACCTGGCAATCGAAAATCGTGTCCGGGTCGACGATCCGGCCGGTCGCTGCCTTCAGCCAGCCAGCGAATTTCAACTTGGCTTCGCGCTTGGACCGGCAAAAGGCCTCTTGAAAATTCGAGTCGCCGGCCAGGGGTTTGAGCCGGCGCAATTCGTTCAAGTCGGAAATCCACCTGTCGCCGATGGCGTCCGTGATCGTCTTTGCGAGCGGTGGATTGGCCAGCAGTAACCAGCGCCGCGGCGTGACACCATTGGTCTTGTTGTTGAAGCGGTCGGGGAACAACTCTGCCAGATCCTTGACCGTAACCGTCCGCAGCAGGCCGGAGTGAATGGCCGCGACGCCGTTGGTGCTGTGGGAACCGACGATCGCCAGGTTGGCCATGCGCACTCTCCGGCCGACGCCTTCTTCGATCAGGCTCGCGCTGGCGACACGGGCCTCATCTCCAGGGTAGCGAGCCCGCACGACGTCCAGCAGCCGACGGTTGATCTCGTAGATAATCTCGAGGTGACGAGGCAGGAGAATTTCAAACCAAGCGACCGGCCATTTCTCGAGCGCCTCGGGAAGAAGCGTGTGGTTGGTGTAAGCCAGGACTTTTTGGGTGATGCCCCAGGCCTGGTCCCAGCCGAGCTGCGCTTCGTCGAGCAACATGCGCATCAATTCCGGGACAGCCATGGAGGGATGAGTGTCGTTGAGCTGGATGGCTGCTTTCTCCGGAAGTTGGTTCCAATCCTGGTTGGTGCGCCGGAAACGTCTGACCAGATCTCCGAGCGAACACGCGACCAGAAAGTACTCTTGAACGAAACGCAGGGCCTGGCCGAAGCTCGTCGAGTCGTCGGGATAGAGCACGCGGGTGAGCGATTCCGCAGCCAATGTCTCGGCCACGGCGCCCACAAAATCGCCGTGACTGAATTCCTTGAAGTCGAAGAAATCGGGCGCCGTGGCGGCCCAGAGCCGGAGGGTGTTGATGGTCTTGCCCCCGAAACCGACCACAGGCCGATCGAACGGGATGCCGATCAGTTTGGAGGGTAGCCCAGGCATGGCTCGCAAGATCCCGCCGCGCGCCTGGAACGAGCAGTTTAGCTGGACTTCGAGCTTCTCGTGTGGCCGGGCGACTTCCCAGGGATCAGGGTGGCGCAGCCAATTGTCCGGTTGTTCCTGTTGCCAGCCATCCTTGATGGTCTGTTTGAACATGCCGTATTCGTAGCGCAGACCATAACCCATGGCCGGAAGTTCCATCGTCGCCATGGAATCCAGGAAGCACGCCGCCAACCGTCCCAGTCCCCCATTTCCCAAGCCGGCGTCCGGCTCCTGCTCCACCACTTCCATCAGGTCAATGTTCTTCAGCTTGGCGAAATCTCTGACCAAAGGGTCGAGCAGGAGATTGGTAATATTGTTGGCCAGTGATCGGCCGATGAGATACTCCATCGAGAGGTAGTAAACTCGCTTGGGATTCCTCCGGGCATACGTTTCCTCGGTACGGACCCAACGTTGCGACAGGATATCGCGAACCGAGCGGGCAAAAGCCTCGAACCGTTCGCGTGGTCCGGCCGCCTCCAAAGGGACGACGTTGTCGAAGATCAGGTGCCGCTCGTAGGAAGCGTTGCTCGAGCCGGCGAACTGAATCGGGCCGCACCCGTACCTCTTCAGGAGCCCGACAAACCCATCGTCAGTTTCGACGGGACCATTCCCAGTCTTGAGCTGTGTTCTTCCTTCGCCGGGTCTTGGCGATACGTTCGGTGAGGACGAGCCTTTCCTGGTCTTTGTGGTTTTGGAAACTGGTTTCAGTCCTTGGCTATCCATAATAGTCTTTTCAGTTAGAGTTTGATTTTGAAATCATCCGGTCTTGGGTCGCAGGTTCCATTCAAGCATCAGTCGCCCACATGGCGATCGTCGTCCCACAGGCGGATGGCGGGTTCTGACAAGTTGTGTTCATAGCTCAAGGCGCTCAGGCTGGCTGTGCTCAGGAGGAAGAAGCTGCCTGCCGCCGGCTCAAGCCCAAGCCAACGCGCGGCGAGAACCCGCAAGAAATGCCCGCTCGAGAAGATCAGGATGTCACCCTGGAGATTCCGAAGCAGCCGCACGACGCGATCGGCCCGCGCCCCCACCTGCCCCGGGGTTTCACCCCCGGGGCAACCGTCACGAAACAGTTTCCAGTCGGGCCTTTCCGCGTGAATCTCAACGCTGCGGCGGCCTTCGTAGTTACCGTAGTTCCATTCGAGCAAGTCACGTTCAACCTGGGCAATTCTCCCAAACCCAGCGAACTCACAAGTTCGGGCCGCGCGCTGTAAAGGGCTGGTGAGCACCTTCGCAAAGGCAAGGCCTCTCAACCTCTCGCCGAGGCGTCGGGCGTTTCGCTCGCCGCGCTCGGTCAGCGGTAGATCGGTCAGCCCGGTGTGCTGCCCGGAAATACTCCAAGCCGTTTCCCCGTGGCGGGCCAGATAGACGGTGGGAAGGCGGTCGCTCATGCGATCGGTCCTCAGCTAGGCCAGGTCCACTGATCGAGCTCGGGCTTATCGATCCCTTGCTCGTAAGCGTAGTTCTGGCAATCGATTTGCAGGTCGCGCAGCTTCTGCTTCACGTGAGCGCCGGCCACGCGCAGGGCCGGCACCCGGTCGATCACGTCCATGGCCAGGCTGAAGCGGTCGATCTGGTTGCGAATCGCCAGGTCGAGCGGAGTGTTGATGTTGCCCTTCTCCTTGTACCCGCGCACATGGATGTTTTTGTGATTGGTGCGCCGATAGGTCAGCCGATGAATCAACCAAGGATACCCGTGGAAGTTGAAAATCACCGGCTTGTCCGCCGTAAACAGACTGTCAAAGTCGGCGTCGGACAGTCCGTGAGGATGCTCGGACGAAGGCACGAGCTTGAAGAGATCGACCACATTCACGAACCGGATCTTGAGGCTGGGGAAATGCTCACGCAGCATGACGATGGCCGCCAACGCTTCCTTGGTCGGAATGTCTCCGGCTGACGCCAGGACTACATCCGGGTCCACTCCCTCGTCATTGCTGGCCTGAGGCCAGATGCCGATGCCTTTGGTGCAATGCGCGATGGCCTGGTCGATCGTCAAATACTGGAGGTGCTTTTGCTTGTCGGAAACGATCACATTGATGTAGTTGGTGCTCTTCAGGCAGTGATCCGCCACGCAGAGCAACGAGTTGGCATCTGGCGGCAGGTAGATGCGGCAAATATCCGGGCTCTTGTTGAGGACGATGTCCAGGAAGCCAGGGTCCTGGTGAGTAAACCCGTTGTGGTCCTGCCTCCAAACCGTTGACGTGATCAGCAGATTGAGCGAGGACACCGGCGCGCGCCAGGACAACCCGCGGCAACTCTCCAGCCACTTCGCGTGCTGGTTGAACATGGAGTCAATCACGTGAACGAAGGACTCGTAAGTGGAGAAGAACCCGTGGCGTCCGGTGAGCAGATACCCCTCGAGCCAGCCCTCCAGTGTGTGCTCTGAAAGCATCTCGAGCACCCGCCCGTCCGGCGAAAGTTCGCCGCCGTCCGCGTCCTCCGGCAGGTAGTCAGCCAGCCACAGCTTCTTGCTCACCTCGTAGACCGCGTCGAGCTTGTTCGAAGTATTCTCGTCCGGCCCGAAGACGCGGAAGTTTTCCATGTTCTGCCGCATGATGTCGCGCAGGAAACGACCCAATGGCCGCGTGTTCTCCGCAGTGGCCTGGCCCGGCTTTTCCACTTTGATGGCATAATCTTGAAATTTTGGGAGGCGCAGAGGCTTCCGCTTCAGGCCGCCGTTGGCATGCGGGTTGGCGCTCATGCGCCGAGCGCCTTTGGGAGCCAGCGCTTTCAGTTCTGGGATCAATCGCCCAGTTTCGTCGAATAGTTCCTCCGGCCGGTAACTGCGCAGCCAATCTTCCAACAGTTTCAAGTGGGCCGGGTTTTCGCGCATGCCGGCCAGAGGAACCTGGTGCGCACGCCAGAAGCCCTCAACTTTGTGCCCGTCCACTTCCTTGGGTCCTGTCCAACCCTTGGGACTGCGCAGCACGATCATGGGCCATCTGGCGCGGGTCGCTTTGCCGCTCGCGCGGGCCTCCTTTTGGATCCGGTGAATTTCTTGGACGCAGTGCTCCAGGGTGGCCGCCATCTTTTGGTGCATGACCGCAGGGTCGGATCCTTCGACGAAGTAAGGCGTCCACCCGTACCCTTCGAAGAGACTCTCCAGTTCCTCGTGGGAAATGCGCGAGAGCAGAGTGGGGTTATTGATCTTGTAACCGTTGAGATGCAGGATGGGCAGCACGGCGCCGTCCCGGATGGGATTCAGGAATTTGTCCGAATGCCAGGCGGTGGCCAGCGGCCCGGTTTCTGATTCTCCATCGCCCACCACGACCGCCACCAGCAGGTCGGGATTGTCGAAGGCGGCGCCGAAGGCGTGCGAAACGCTGTAACCCAATTCACCTCCTTCGTGAATCGAACCGGGAGTTTCCGGTGTGCAGTGGCTGCCAATCCCGCCAGGGAAGGAAAAGTCTTTGAAGAACTCCCGCATCCCTTCCGCGTCTTCGCCTTTATTGGGATAAATTTCCGAATAGGTGCCCTCCAGGTAAGCCGGCGCCAAAACTCCCGGCGCGCCGTGCCCGGGTCCGGCCATAAAGATGGTGTTAAGATCGTACTTGTTGATCAGCCGATTGAGGTGGAGGTAAATGAAGCTCAAGCCTGGACTCGAACCCCAGTGACCCAGCAGCCGCTGCTTGATGTGTTCCAGTTTCAGCGGCTCGCGGAGCAAAGGATTCGTCCGCAGATAAATCATGCCGGCAGCCAGGTATTTGCAGGCCCGCCAGTAGGCATCGATTTTGCCCAGCTCGTCTCTGGACAATCTTTCTACCGTGGCCAGGTTTGTGTCCTCGGATATTCCTTTCCTACCAACTTCTACTGCAGTGTTACTCATGAGCATTCTTTCTTTGTTGAGCTGTCTTGGTCACCCGAGACAGCAATGGTGGTGTTGAACTATTTCTCTATTTCCGTTGTCGTCCTTAATTCCTTGCGGCGAGTCCGCGTCGGGGTTCCTCTTTCAGATTCGATCAGACGCCTCGTCTCGCGTACGATGGTCAAATCCTCCCTCGTCGCGATGACGAGGATGCGCCCGGGTGAATCAGTCGAGGCGACGTCCGCGTCCGGTTTGCGTTGCGCGTTGGCCGTTGGATCCAACTTCAAACCCAGGTGACTCAGATTTTCGCAGACCAACTCCCGGATTCGCGGCGAGTTTTCGCCCACCCCGGCTGTGAACACCAAGGCATCGACCCCGCCGAGTGTTGCCACCATGGCCCCGATGGTTTGCCGCAAACGGTGAATATAAACCTCCAACGCCAGTCGAGCGTCAGGATTTTGCGCGCTGAGTTCCAGGATGTGGCGCATATCCGAGGAGATTCCCGAGATGCCGAGCAGGCCCGATTCAAAATTGAGAGCGTAATCGAGTTGCTCAGGGCTCAGGCTTTTGCGTCGAAGCAGGTATAAGAGCAGGCCCGGATCGACGCTGCCGCTGCGGCTGCCCATAACGACTCCCTCCAGCGGCGTGAATCCCATCGAGGTATCCACGCAGATCCCATTGCGGACGGCTGAGACGGATGCCCCGTTGCCCAAATGAGCAACGACGAGTCGCGCATCGCCCCGATCCAACATCTCAGCCGCCCGCTGGGTGCAATAGTCATGGCTCAAGCCGTGGAAACCATAGCGGTGCACCTCAAAATCGTTCGTCCATTTTCGCGGGACGGCGTAGGTCCGCGCGGCCACGGAGAGCGTGGCGTGGAAGGCGGTGTCGAACACCGCCACCTGCGGGACCGCCGGCAAGAGCCGTTCCATCGCGCGAATGCCCTCCAAACCGGCCGGGTTGTGGAGCGGTGCGAGTTCGCTCAATTCACCGATCGCATTCCGGACCTCGGGCGTAATCCGGACCGCCGCCGTGTAGCGCCTGCCGCCGTGAACGATGCGATGGGCAACCACGTCGATGTCGTCAATACCCCGAAGCGGGGCCGCAGGCCCGGTCAACAAATCCTCAAGAATCCGCGCCATGGCCTCCCCATGGTCCTTGAGTTTCAGTTCCTCGCGGAGATCAGGCTGGCCCGGACGCCGGAAAACCAGCCGGGTCGGCTTGACGGTCCAGTCGATTCCTCCCTCCGCCAGCAACAACTCGTTGTCAGCTTCAAAGAGGCTGAATTTAAGGCTGCTGGAACCAGAATTGCAGACCAGAGTTTTCATCCGAGTTTCCTGAATTCAATCATGGTGCAGCCTCAAGCCGGCGACCTGTCCCAATCCAGAGCGAAGAACAAAATCCGGATGACTGAGAACCACAGAGTAGGCTAAACATGTTTTTTCCTTTGGAGTTAGTTGCAAGTGTGCCCGCTCTTATCCTCCCCGGTGGCACACGAACATGAAAACGCAACGCCCACGGGATTCCGGTTCGCCGGTTAAGCTCGCGTACAACTTCACCAGAGCGTCTTCGTCTTCGTCTGTGGTTGCTTGCGCAACCCCATCGCCCCTCGGAACCAAGCTTTCAGACGGGTGCTGGAACCCCTGTCGATCTGCCAATGGTGTGCTCATGATTTAAGAGATCGATTCCGCTCAGGATCCTCTTTGCGCTTATTGGTGCCCGTGCGGCCCGGATTTGGGCTGATTCTGGCGGGTTGTTCACGCCACTCCAGCGAGAACAGAACGATGATGGCCAGGGCGATCAAATATCCCATCATAAGCGTAGTCCCTCCCTTCGGTCCGCGAGGCCAGGGGCGGACGAGTCACTGAATGCGTTTGCACTATTCATATATTTCCACTGCAACTTGCTGGCCATCGCCACTCTGGCGAGGGCCTGTGAATTTCTTTCACGACAGCAACATGGGCCTGAATCGAACTGGGTTCTATCGGTCGGGCAGCGGATTTTGGAATGCCTCTTTCGGCAGAGTTCGGGACTAGCATCCGAACGCAGGATCTCTAGCCGCGGTGGCGGCGCTTGACTTGCAATTGCGCCAAGGAACGGGTGAGAGAAGCATTGACGGAAGCGACTTCTTCGTCGGAGAGCTTGTCCTGGAGGCGGGCTTCGGCGCGTCGACGCGCTTCTTCGACCTTCGCCTCATCGATCTTTTCGGCGGCAACGGCCATGTCCGTCAGAACAGCAACATGGTCACCGGTGATTTCGATTAGTCCCTCTCCCACCGCAAGATAATAGTCGCGCGCGGCTTTGCGGACGCTGATTTCGCCGGGCACCATCTGCGTCATCAGCGGGACATGTTGGGCGTAGATTCCCATCTGGCCCTCGACTCCCGGCAGGGTAACCATGTCCACGTCCTCCGAATAAGCCGTTCCGTCCGGGGTGACGATTTCAAGTTTTAGCGTGTTGGCCATAGCCTAGCTGCGAGTCCGGGCGCCCAATGTTCCGACTGATGGATTCATTTGGCCTTTTCCGGCGAGGTTTTATGAGACTTTTCTGCCTTGGCGGTTTCCTCTTTGCTCTTTTCGGCGGCAGGTGATGCTTGGATTTCTTCAATTCCGCCCTTCATATAGAAATTGGCTTCCGGCACGTCGTCGTGTTTGCCGGCGAGGATTTCCTTGAAGCCGCGCACGGTATCGGCCACGAGGACCTGTTTGCCTTCGGTACCTGTAAAAACCTGGGCCACGCTGAAGGGTTGGCTGAGGAATTTCTGAATCTTGCGGGCTCGATAGACAGTGAGTTTGTCTTCAGGCGAGAGCTCGTCCATGCCCAGGATGGCGATGATGTCCTGGAGGTCCTTGTAACGCTGCAAGACGCGTTGGACGCCGCGCGCCACCTCGTAATGCTCCTGGCCGACGATTTCGGGCGCCAAGGCCCGGGAAGTGGAGGCGAGTGGATCTACTGCGGGATAGATGCCCAATTCGGCGATCGAGCGTTCGAGGACGATGGTGGCGTCCAGGTGCGCGAAGGTCGTGGCTGGCGCGGGATCCGTCAGGTCGTCCGCCGGCACATACACCGCCTGAAAGGAAGTGATCGAGCCTTTCTTGGTGGAAGTGATGCGCTCCTGCAAGGCGCCCATCTCGCTGGCGAGCGTCGGTTGGTACCCCACGGCGCTCGGAGTGCGGCCGAGCAGGGCGGACACCTCGGAGCCAGCCTGCGAAAAGCGGAAAATGTTGTCGATGAACAGTAAGACATCCTGGTTCTTCTCATCCCGGAAATATTCCGTGATCGCAAGGCCCGAGAGAGCGACCCGAAGGCGAGCGCCGGGTGGTTCGTTCATCTGGCCATAAACCAGGGCGATTTTGGACGCGCCAAGGTTATCCTGCTTGATCACGCCGGCCTCGGACATTTCGTGGTAGAGATCGTTGCCCTCGCGGGTGCGTTCGCCCACCCCAGCGAAAACGGAAACGCCGCCGTGAAGCTTGGCGATGTTATTGATCAACTCCATGATGACGACGGTCTTGCCAACGCCCGCGCCACCAAACGCTCCAACCTTGCCGCCTTTCAGGAAAGGGCAAATCAAATCAATGACTTTGATGCCGGTAGGAAGGACCTGCGGTGACGTGGATTGATCCTCGAGCGAGGGTGCCGGGCGGTGGATAGGATAATATTTGTCCGCGTTGACCGGGCCCCGTTCGTCCACGGGGTTGCCGGTCACGTCGAAAACGCGGCCCATGACGGCTTCGCCAACTGGCATGGAGATAGGCTTGCCGGTATCGGTGACCTCCAGGCCGCGTTCGAGACCCTCGGTGCTGGACATGGCAACGGTCCGAACACATCGGTCCCCGAGTTGCTGCTGGACCTCGAGAATCAGTTTCACAGGCCTTTTCTCCACTTCAAATTCAACGGTTAGCGCATTGTGGACCCCGGGGATTCCGTCCCGAAATTCCACGTCCACCACCGCGCCGACTACCTGGACAATTTTTCCTTTAATCATACTGGTTTCAGACTTTCGTTCACAAAATGAGAGCGCTTCAACCGGTGCCCATCTGGCCGCCGACTATCTCCAGCAACTCCGTCGTGATTTTACCCTGACGCAGCTTGTTGTATTCGAGGGTCAACGTCTTGATGAGAGTATTGGCATTATCCGTGGCATTCTTCATGGCCACCATCCGGGCGCTTTGCTCGCTGGCTTTGGCGTTCAACAGGACCTCGTAAATGTAGATGTTGAGGTAATGCGAAAGGAGATAACCTAAAAAGGATTCGGGGCTTGGCTCGAACTGATACTCCATCCTGTTGGCCGCCAGATCCTCCTCCAATGGTGCACCCGGAAGCTTCAACCCTTTGATTGCCCCCACCGGCAGAAACTCAAAGCAGACCGGCTCCTGAGTGAGCGTATTAATGAACCGCGTGGCGATAACCTGGACCTGATCGACCTGTCCGCTTAAAAAAAGGTCGCGGGCGCACGCGGCAATCGCCTTGGCCTCAGGATAGCGGGGTGAGTCCCCATAGGCGAACTCGGCAAACAACTGCCGGCGTGTGCGGGCGACAAACTGCGCCGCCCGGCGTCCGCCTGTGATGAATACCGTTGTCTGCGGGTCGAACTGCGAAGCCAGGCGGAAGAGGTTGCTGTTGAGTGCTCCGCATAAGCCTTTATCCCCGCCGATCAGGATGACCGCGCGCTTGCGGATTTCGCGGACCTCCAGAAGCGGGTGGCTAAAATCTACCGCCTGCGTGGTTGCCTCCCGCTGCAGGCGATACAAAAGGCCGGCAAAGGCTCGCCCGTTGAGCGCTGCCTGTTGGGCCTTCCTCATCTTCGAGGCCGCGACCATTTGCATCGCTTTGGTGATCTGGGCCGTGCTGCTGACTGACTTGATGCGTCGGCGTATGTCTCGCGTGCTGGCCATACCTAAATGAAGAATGAGGAATGAAGAATGAAGAGTGCCGAAAGCGACCGCTGTTCGCGATCGCTGAACGGAGCGTGACCAGCCTGGGATTTAAACAGGCTGTTCATTTGCCGGATTTTTCGGTTTGGACCGCTTGGGGCCGGGGCTGCTCCGGCGCGGGTTTCCCTGCTGGAGGCTTGTCGATCGGGAAGGTTTGTTTGAACTGCTCAACCGCGCTCCTTAATTCCGCGGTCAGGGCATCGCTCAGGGCTCGCTCCTTTACGATCCGGGCGAGCAACTCGGGCTTCCGCGTCGTCAGGAACTCCGTTAGCTTGGTTTGATACTCTTTGACCCGCTCCACCGGCACCTCATCCACAAACCCGGCTTGGACTGCCCAAAGGATGGCCACCTGGACTTCGACGGGAACCGGGTTGTATTGAGCCTGTTTGAAGACTTCCATGATGCGCTTGCCGCGGTTGATCTGGGCCTGGGTTTTGGCATCGAGATCGGAACCGAATTGTGCGAAGGCCGCCAGTTCCCGGAATTGGGCAAGCTCGCCTTTGAGCTTTCCGGCGACTTGTTTCATCGCCTTGATTTGCGCTGCTGAGCCAACGCGCGATACGGAGATGCCGACGTTGATCGCTGGACGCACGCCCTGGTAAAACAAATCGGTTTCCAAAAAGATCTGGCCGTCGGTGATGGAGATCACGTTCGTGGGGATATAAGCCGATACGTCGCCGGCCTGCGTTTCGATGATAGGCAGGGCGGTGAGCGAGCCGTTCCCGTACTTCTCGCCCACCCGTGCCGCCCGTTCCAGCAACCGGCTGTGCAAGTAAAACACATCGCCAGGATAGGCCTCGCGTCCGGAGGGCCGCTTCAGTACCAGTGAGACCTCTCGGTAGGCGGCGGCGTGCTTTGACAAATCATCGAAGACAATCAAGGCGTCCATCCCATTATCCATAAACCACTCTCCCATCGCCGCGCCGGCGAAGGGGGCCATGTACTGGTTGGCGGCAGAATCGCAAGCCGGGGAAGCAACGACGATGGTGTAGGGCATCGCGCCTGCTTCTTCGAGCACCGCGATCACCCGGGCGACACTGGATTGTTTCTGGCCGATCGCCACGTAAATGCAATACAGGGGGCGGTAGCCCTTGTCGCCAGCCGCTTCTGCCGCTTGGTTGAGCCGGGCCTGGTTGATAATGGTGTCGATACAGATGGTGCTTTTGCCGGTCGAACGGTCGCCGATGATCAACTCGCGCTGGCCGCGGCCGATCGGAATCATTGCATCAATGGACATGATGCCCGTCTGCACCGCCTGGCTCACGGGTTGGCGTCGAATGATGCCGGGGGCTATTTTCTCGACAGGATAGGCGACGTCGCACTGAACAGGCCCCTTGCCATCGATGGGCTGCCCCAACATGTTGACCACGCGGCCGAGCAGACCCTTGCCGACCGGGACCTGCAGCAGTTTGCCGGTCGCGCGGACCTCGTCCCCTTCGTTGATCCGGGTGTAGTCGCCCAGAATAATTGCACCCACTTCGGTTTCCTCGAGGTTCAACGCCAGGCCGGTGACACCTTTGCCGAAGTCCAGCATCTCGTTCAGCTTCGCGCGGCTGAGGCCCTCGATCTTGGCGACCCCGTCGCCGATCTCGCGAACGGCACCCACATTGTGCTTCGTGGAGGTCGTCTTAAGTCCTTCGATTTGAGCTTCAATTTCTTCCACTAGGTTAGGCATAAGTCTCCATCAATTGTTTGCCGGTGATTCAAAAGCTTTGCTCCAGAGCGGACAAGCGGGCCTGCACACTGCCGTCATAGACATCGCTACCCACCCGAATGCGCATCCCCCCGAGCAGGCTTGCGTTCCGCGTAAATGAAAACTCCAGGCCCGATCCGTAAATGCGAGCCAGCGACGCCTGGACTCCAGACTGCAGCTCGGGAGCCAAAGGGGCCGCGCTTTCAATCCGGGCATTGCGACGGTCCGCGTCCAATTTCACCAACCGCAGAAGGTGCGCGAGGATGGCAAGATAGCCGCGCGGTCTGGTGGAGATAATAGATTGCACGATCAACCGCACACGATTTTCGTCCGGCAAGCCACCAACAAGGGAGAACCGGAATAGCTCCTTGGCGTTACGTCTGGCCAGTTTGGAAGTCTTCATGCCGAAATCTGCTGCGCGGCTTCCTCCGCCAGGCGCTGTTGGTCTTGTGTGTTCAGGACCTTGCCGGTGACTACCGTGGTGGTCTTCACCACTAGGCGCCCTACCTCCCGTTTGAGTTCGGCCAGCATGCGCGCGTGATCCGCCTCTGCCGCCCTGCGCGCCTGGGCGATGATTTGTTCAGTGGCTGCGATGGCCTTTTGCGTTTCTTCCTCCCGGAGACGAGCGGCAGCCCTCCGTGCTTCCTCGATGAATCTGGCCGCCTGTTCGTTGGCCTGGGCCAGCACTTCTGCACGCTGCGCTTCAGTCCGGCCCAGTTCCAACTTGATCTGCTCCGCGTTGGCCAGCCCTTCCGTGATGCGGACGCGCCGCGCTTCCAAAATCGCCAACACCCGTTTGTAGGCGAAGAAATAGAGCAGCGCACAAACGATGACAAAGCTGATGACCTGAGCTATGAGGTGCGACCAGTCTACTCCGAACGTGTCGGCCACTTGTTTGATCTGATTCATATAAGATCCCATCCGTGTCGGGAGCGGAGCTGAACCGGCTCCGCTCCCGGTGATTGGTTCTTCGTTAGAGCGAGGGCGTTCACTTCACGAGGAACAGAGCGTAGAATACGATCGCTTCGGCGAACGCAATGGCCAGGATCGACTGGACCAGCACTTTCGTGGCTGCGCCGGGATTGCGGCCCACAGCTTCCGAAGCCTTCATGCCGATCACGCCTACCCCCAGGCCTCCGCCCAGAGCTGCCAAACCGACATGCAGGTTTCCGCCCATTTCTGCCAATAGCGGCATTAATGTCATATGTGTTTTCCTTTCTTTGCCGGCGGCAGCCGCGATTGAACACGGTCCTGCCACCGAAATCTCGCGTCTCACTGGCGGGCAAGTTCATGACCTTCCTCTTTCTGGCACATCAGCATGGTGAAGACCGCGGTCAACAGCATGAACACGAGCGCCTGAACAAAGCCGACCAGCAATTCCATGAAGTAAAATGGGATCGGCAGCAGCCAACCAAAGCCGGGGAGCATTCTGCCCATTGCCTCAAGCATGTTTTCGCCGGCAAACGTGTTGCCATAGAGGCGGAAGCTGAGGGATACCGGGCGAAACAGGATCGAAATAATGTCCATGCAGCCCACCGCGAAGAACACGACCACCATCAATGCCTTGAGCAGGCCGGTCGTCTCGCCCTTGGGCGCAAACAGTTCCTTCAAAAATCCAATCGGGCCGATTTCCTGAACCGACCAGATGATCCAGCAAAGGAAGAACACCAATGCCATCGCCAGTGTCATATTGAGGTCGGCATTGACACCTCGGAATAAGGGCTTCTCGATTTGGAAACCCGCTGCTGTTTGATGGCCCCATCCTATGGTGCCCACTCCCGGAATTAACCCCGCCCAGTTTGCAAACAGGATAAAGATGAAGACGCTGGCGAAAAACCAGAACGACCTCTTCACCAGGTTCGGCCCGATCACACCTTCGAGAAACTCGTGCAGACTTTCCACCATCCACTCCCAGAAATTCTGCAGACCGTCCGGTCGTTCCTTCATGTGCCGGGTCGCAACCTGGGCGAAGATGATCAAACCCACTGCCACTATCCAAGTGCCGACCATGGAGTTCGTGACCGAGAACCCGGAAGCCCGCGCGACTTCCACGGCCTTTTGCGGCAGGGAGGGTTCTTCTGATCCAGCGGAGGGGGTGCGTGCGGCAGTGCTCGCCATTGGAGGAACTTCTGGCGCTCCGATCGCGCCGGGCACCGCCAGGCCAACCAGCATAAGCCACATTAAGATTGTTCGGAACATTACCATTTCTGGAAACACCATGGGACAAAGGTGAAACGCGGGCTATAAGCTCTGCGGCAGGATCTGAAATACCTCTTCCGAAAGATGTCAGGCTCCAATAAGGAGCTAAGAGGTATGGCCCTCGGGAGGTCGTGGGCTGGCCGGCACCGCGCGGCGTGCTGGGAATTGCGCCACACGCACGTCGTTGACCATGCAGAAGCAGCTCTCATCAACGGCGCTGGCAGCGCGGATCAGCTTTTGGGAGTAGCGCCGCGGCATTTCCACATACAGGATGGTAAGGTCGCCGTCTCGCGCGTGTCCTTTCACCTCAGCCAGACGGTAGCCGGACGCGCGCAAGACCTTGGCCAACTCAACTCCTTTTCGCGTGATGAGCGATGCCAATTGATGACCGAAAGCCAGGTGCTGCTCGATGGTTATTCCCAGGAAAGTTCCGCTCGCGAACCCCAGCCCGTATGCTAGAGCATACACGGGATGATCGATATTCAAGAGAACCTTGGCAATCGCGCAGACGTACACAACGGCCTGGAAAAAGCCGAGGACCGCGGAGAAAACCCGCCGGCCCTGGACTACGGCGACGGTTCGGATAGTGTCCAGCGTCACGTCGGTAATTCGTGCCAGGACGATGAGCCAAAACGTCAGGAATACTGTGGTGTTCATGGACCTTTCAATTCAGCTCGGGTCGCCCGGATGCCGGCTGCAGCGGAAGCGTCGAGCATCCAGCGTTTGATTCCGTTCCGAGGCCTGACCGCCTGGATGGGGTATTTCGGCTCACCGGCTGCCGCTTCCATGACCTCCGCCAGGACTGGCGCTTTCTCAGCGCCGGAGACGAAGCAGATAACTTCGGCTGCGGCGTTGAGCACTGGGAAGGTCATCGTAATGCGATCGGTTTTGAATTTTTCCACCCAGTTCGCCACCATCCAGCGAGTGTTTTCGCGCAAGCCGGAGCTGTTCGGAAACAGCGAGGCTGTGTGACCATCGGGCCCCATCCCTAGAAGGATCAAATCGAATCGCGGCAAACCCTCAGTGAGAACCCCACGCGTCTCGAAGAATTGCCTCAAATCCGCTTCGTATTCTTCCGCGGCCTCGGAGGCGTTGATGAGTTCACCAAGGATGCGATGAATGTGGAGTTCCTCTGTGCGCAGAAGCTGGAACATCGCCTCATTGGCCATACGGAAGTTGCTCTCAGCGTGCTCGGGTGAAACATGGCGCTCATCCCCAAAGAAGAAATGGACTTTCGACCATGGAATTCTTGAGCAGATGGCTTCATCGGTAGCCATTAGTCGGTAAAGGGCCTTGGGGGTCGAGCCGCCCGAAAGGGCGACTGTGAACACCCCATGGTCTTCAACCGCGTTGGTTGCCAGCAATGCGAACCTCTTTGCTGCCGCCAGGGTTAGCGACTGGATATCGGCGAACACTTCCACCTGCTCTCCATTCCGTGTCATGACGTCCCTCTTCTTCCGAGTTACTTGCTCGTTTTACGAGTTTTTGGACGAATATATGTCGATGATGTCGCTGAGGAGTTTGAGGGCGTCGCCCTTTTTCCGTTGAAACGAGTTTCGGCCAATGATCGACCCGAAACCTCCGCCTTGGTGGATGGACCTGACCTCTTCCAGCACTGTCTCCGTGGCATCCGCCGGGCCTCCCGAGAAGATCACTATCCTTCGTCCTCCGAAGCAACACTGTACGACATGCCGGACACGCTCCGGGAGGGTGGTTACTGCAATTTTTTCCTTCGCGTAAACGTTGCGCGCCGCGTCCTGTTCGATGTGGGCAGTCGGCAGTTTAACCTTGATGATATGGGCCCCCAGTTGTGCCGCGATGTGCGCGGCATACCCGCATACGTCGATCCCCGTTTCGCCTTCCTTGCTCAGGCTCGAGCCTCGAGGATAGGACCAAATGATCACCGCCAGGCCCGCCTTCTTCGCTTCCTCGGCATAACCACGAATCTGGCCGTACATCTCGAGACGATGCGTGGAACCGGGATAAATGGTGAAGCCGATTCCGACGCAGCCAAGCCTGAGGGCGTCCTGCACGCTCCCGGTCAGGGCTTGGAAGGGGTCTTTTTCGTCGTTGAGAATGTCATGATCATTGACCTTCAGGATCAGCGGTAACTGTCCCGCAAAATCACGTGCGCCCGCTTCCAGGAACCCCAGGGGAGCAGCGTAGGCGTTACAGCCGGATTCGATCGCCAGCTGGAAATGGTAGCGCGGATCGTAGGCAGGAGGATTGGGACCGAAGCTTCGCCCCGGACCGTGCTCGAACCCCTGGTCCACCGGCAGGATCACCAGCTTACCGGTGCCGGCAAGCCGTCCGTGATTCAACAGCCGCGCGAGGTTGGTCAGCGTGCCTGGATTGTCGCTGCCGTACCATCCGAGGATCTCTTGCACTCGGTTCCCTTGCGCTCGCCCCTCTGAATTGGTAATGGGAGTCGCGACCCGATTTTCTGCCGCCCGCTTTTCAATGGTTGCTTGCATACTGTATTCCTGTTGCTTTCTATTCATTTTGTTTTCGATCTAACAAGACATCTAAGTTGAACGATGGCTGTCCACACTTAGGCTCTACTCCACTGCGCGCTTGAACGGTATTGAACCTGCGAGGGGTTTCAGGCTCCCTCCTTCGAGCGAGGTCTGCGTTTAGGCGCCTTGAGTCTCTCGAAGCAGCGTTGAGCACATCACATGGTTCAATTCGCCGCCGTTAAAGCCGGATCCCAATCCTTCCATACCGGCTCGTATCCAAGGCGCCGGAGGAGGTCAGCGATCTCGCTGGCCGAGCGCGAATCCGCGGTTTCGAACTATTCGGTAGCGGCGGTGCCGGCTCCCGAGCGAGCAAATTCATTTTCAGGGATCTTGATCCGGAATAGATCTCGCCGGCGGCGTAATCCGCCTTGAGTTCGGAAGCGGCTTGTTCATGTCTGGTTTATTTTGGTGCCTGGTTACGGAGTGTGTCAGCGGTCACTCAAACTGACCCACCAGCGGTCGAAATGAAGGGCTTCAAATTGACCCACCCTGAGGGTGATGCCAGAAGGCTGCCAACCGAGCG
>DATLUX010000537.1:0-14682 GCA_035577805.1 Verrucomicrobiia bacterium | reverse complement strand
GAGCAATGAGCAATGAGCAATGAGCAATCCTCGTGTTCATGGTCCCAATGCGCGTTCGAAAGTTGGAGGTGTTCGCTACCCATGAACCGACCCTCACCCGGCCTTGCGGCCACCCTCTCCCATCGGATGGGAGAGGGGCTGGGGGTGAGGGCTCTTTTTCAGTTGAAGTTCATGGCCCCAATTCGCGTGCACATGACGTGCAGGTGAAAGCTACCCATGAACCTGACCTTCGGGAACTCACAACTCTTGGCCTTCTCACCCCTCACCCCGGCCCTCTCCCCGTTGAGGGGAGAGGGAGCAGTTCATGGTCCCAATGCGCGTCCAAAATGTTGGAGGTCGGGGCTACCCATGAACCTTTCCTGTCTCGTAGCAGCCGACGTAAGGAGGCTCACTCTATCGTGGCGCGTTCGTCGGGAAAGAGATCAGAGCCCTTCGACAGGGCTCAGGGTGTACCTCGTTACCTCGGCTGCTACGTTAGATTTAAGTTCAAGGCCCCAATTCGCGTGCACCAGCAGATGCCAGCTCTCCATGGACCGACCCTCAGGTCGCAGCCGGCGTCAGGAAGCCTGCCCGGAGCTTGTCGAAGGGGCTCACTCTACCCCAACGCGTTCTCCGGGAAAAAGATCAGCGCCCATTCGACAGGCTCAGGGTGTACCTCGTTACCTCGGCTGCTACGTGAGATTGGGCCTCATCGCCTGCTGGCTGGGCGTCCTGAACAACGCCGCGGCTTCGGCCAGTTCGGCAGAGGCGCCTGCTTCGCCCCGGTTGCGGATCGTGACCAGCATCCTTCCGGTTTATTGTTTTACGCATCAAGTGGCGGGCGGCAACGCGCAACTCGACAACCTGCTGGCAGCGGGCGCAGACGCCCACGATTTTCAGCTCAGCCGCCGCGAGCGCCAACTCATCGACACATCTGATTTGCTTGTGATCAATGGGCTGGGCATGGAGCAATGGCTGCAAAAAGCATTGAGCCAGGCGCGGCCGCGACTCGTCACCATTGAAGCCGCGCGCGGCCTGGGCGGGAGCCTTTCCGGCAACGACTCGGAGGGGACACCGACGGGTGCGTCCGGCCATGCTGGCGGCACTCCCAATCCGCACGTCTGGCTCGATCCGCTGTTGGCCAAGCAGATGGTGACGAATATTCTCGATGCGCTCGAGAAGGCCGACCCGGGGCGCCGTGCGGCTTACGCCAGCAACGCGCTTTCCTACATCCAACGCCTGGAACAGTTGCATCAGGAGATTGCCGCCGGCCTGGCTCCGTTCCGCCATGCGCCCATCGTCACGTACCATAACGCCTTTGAACACTTCGCGCGGCGTTATCAGCTCAAGGTGGTGGGAGTCATCGAGGAAGTTCCGGATGTCGAACCCACGTTTTCGCATTTAGCGGCGTTAGCCAAAACGATTCGAGAGCAACGGGTGAAAGTGATTTTCACCGAGCCGCATCACGACGGGCGGCTGGCTCACACCCTGGGGCGGGACCTGGGCGTGCGGGTGGCGTTGATGGATACGCTGGAGAGCGGACCGTTGCGGGCGGAGGCATACGAAGATCAGATGCGGGCCAACCTGCGGATCCTGCAAGAGAACCTGAAATAGGCGGCGCCGATGCATCTCCAAGAACAACCCAAGGCGATGACCGGTCCTCCGGTGGTGGAAGTCTCCGGCCTGCGGGTCAGTTTGGGCGGCCAGGAGATTCTCCGGGGCGTTGATCTGCGGATTCCGCGCGGCCAATTGGTCGCGTTGATTGGACCGAATGGATCGGGCAAAACGACGTTGCTGCGGGCTTTGCTGGGATTACAGGCGCCGGATGCGGGCGAGATCCGGTTATTTGGGGAAAAGGAACTGGCACCCGGGTTGCGTCGGGTGGGTTATGTGCCTCAACGGCTGAATCTCGAGCGCAGCTTTATTCTGACGGTGCGCGAGTTTCTGAGTTTGCGCCTGGCGTCGACGCGGCATTGGTTCTGGCGTTCGACCCGCGAGATCGATCGCTTGATCCGCGGATCGTTGGCCGAGATCGGGGTGGAAAAACTCTGGGAAAAGCCGCTGGCCACGCTTTCCGGAGGGCAACTGCAGCGGGTCATGATTGCCTTCAGTCTGCTGGGCAAACCGGAATTGCTGCTGCTGGACGAACCGACGGCAGGCGTGGATGTGCACGGGGAAGAGACGTTCTACGATCTGATCGCCGGCGTGCAAAAGCGGCATCGGCTGACCGCCATTCTGGTCTCCCACGATCTTTCCATGGTCTACCGGCACGCTTCCTGGGTGTTTGCCTTGAACGGCGTGATCTGTTGCGAAGGACCGCCCGAACAGGTGATGAACGCAGATTCGCTTAAGCAGGCTTATGGGATTCACGTCTCGCCCTATCACCATCACCATCACCATCACGATCCCCATGACGTTGGCCCGGACCATTCACACCCTCATTAACGATGCTGACTGAACCTTGGATGATTCGGGCGTTGTTGGCAGCCCTTTGTTTGGCGCCGATGTGCGCGCTGCTGGGAGTTTTTGCGACGGCTCGGCGCATGTCCTTTTTCAGCGACACCGTGGCGCACGCCGGTTTGGCGGGGATCGCATTGGGCGGATTACTGGGCCGGCTGCATCCGACCTTGCATAACCTGGACCCTGCCCTGCCCTTGGTGCTGGTGAGCCTGGCGGTGGCCATGGCCATCTTTTGGCTCAAGGAACATACCGAACTGCTGACCGACACCATCATGGCGTTGTTGCTTTCGGGTTCGGTTGCCTTTGGCATCATCGTGCTGAGTGTTTTGAAGAGCCGTCCGGGCGACATCCATGGCTTCCTGTTCGGCGACATTCTGGCCGTCGGCCCGCACGAAGTCTGGCAGGCAGCCGCCTTGGCCGCGATTGTGGCCGCGGGCGTGTTCCTTCGACTCAGCGAGTTAACTTTGATCACGACCAATGAAGAGATGGCCCACGTCTGCGGCGTGGCGGTGCGCCGGCTCAATTTCCTCTTTGTGCTGGTCCTGACCATGACGGTGGCGCTCTCCACGCGTCTGTTGGGAATTGTCCTGGTGACTTCCCTGCTGGTCATCCCGCCGGCCGCGGCGCGCAATGTCAGTCGCAGTCTGCGGCAGCAGCTTTTGTTGAGTGTCGTATTCGGCGTGGTGGGGGGCGTCGGCGGCACCTTGTTTTCGTATCAACTGAACGTGCCCTGCGGGCCGACGATTGTGCTGACCTCGATCGGCCTTTTTATCGTGTCAATCGCAGTGGGGAAATGGCGGGCGCGCACCTCCGCGGCACCGGCCCCGACGCAGCACCCCAGGTTATCCCAATAACAATGTCTCGAGCGCCTTCATCTCCACAGGCCCGCCGCGCGGCGCCGTCCACCCCGGCCTTAGCCGAACGATTGCGCGGCAAGGCGCGCAAGCTGACCGGCCAACGAAAAGCCATTCTGGAAGTGCTCCAGCACCATCCGCATCCACTCACGATCAAGGAAGTACGGGAGCGCATCGGCCGCAAAGACTGTGACCTGGCGACGGTGTATCGTTCCATGCATCTGTTGGAGGAGATGGGCGTTGTGCAACGCTTCGACTTCGGCCAAGGCGGGGCCCGGTTCGAACTGATTCGCGAAGGCGAAGACGGCCATCATCATCATCTGGTCTGCATCGACTGCGCCGCGGTCGTGGAGCTCGAAGAATGTTTTCCGGCCGAGTTGGAGGAACGGATCGCCCGCGACCATCGATTCCAACGCGTCACGCACCGGCTCGAATTCTTCGGAGTCTGCCCGCGTTGCCAATAATCCATCGATCGCGAACTTCGGACCGTAGAAAAGCAAAAAGAGGCCACGCCGGGGCGTGGCCTCGCAACAAAGTTTGAGAAAGGAGCGGTGATCCGCCGAGCCTGGTCGGCCTAGGCAGGGGCCTGTCCTTCCTGAGTCCAGCTGCTTAACTTGATGTATTCCTTGATCTTGCGCCGTTCGTAGCGGTGCTTCTGGGCTTTGGCTTGTCGATCCGCCGTTTTCCGAAATGAAGGTTTAGGGTTCCGAACTATTTCGATGATGGCGTCGATGGACTTTGTCATGGGCACATGTTCCTTTGGTTTTGCGGTCGAGACATGAGGTTGCTTGGGACCGGCTTGGTGAGAGCTTGTTGCGAAAAACCGCCCCAAACGGCCTGGACTGGCCCGGAATAACGGAGATTCAAGAGGAATCGTGGAAGGAGCCGTTGCCGAAGATATCCGAGCTCCGAGAGGTCCGAGGCCGCTGCAAAACTCATGACAAATGTTCGACCCGAGGAGGCCCGGCTTGGTTCAAAAAAAAATCGGCGTTACCATCCGGAAGAACCCGGATGCAGCCTAGGTAGCTCACGATGGCATCCGGAAGCGGCCTGATTCCCAATCGCCAGCTCGTTCGCGCCGTTCCAAGACCAGGCCGGCAGCCTGATAAGCCCGCGCCACCAACGGGAACTGGCTCTTGAGGATCCCGGCCAGGACCAGGCACCCGCCCCTTTCAACCTGAGCCAGGATCCGCTCCCGATGCTGCAACAGCAAGTCGTAGGTCAAATTCGCGCAAACCACGTCGCAGGGCGCGCCCACGCCTCCACGGCGATCCCCTAGATCTCGCAAAAAAAAGTTCACCATTCGATGAATCCTATTCATCCGTGCATTGACTTGCGCCACGCGGATGGCTTCGGGATCGTTATCAAAACCGGTTACGTCGGAGAATCCCAGTTTCACCGCGGCAATAGAAAGGATTCCGGAGCCGAGGCCGATGTCCAAAAAGGTCTGGCGCGCTTCGTTCTGGCGAGAGGCGACCAGTTCTTCCAAGCAAAAACGGGTGGTGGGATGTTGGCCTGTGCCGAAACTCAGGCCAGGGTCCAGGACCACGACGGCTTGGCTGCGACCCGGCCGACGGGAGCTCCAGCTGGGTTTAATCAACAAAGACTTCCCAATCACAAATGGGCGGAAATGCTTTTTCCAGGACTCTGCCCAATCCTCGCGCCGCACCTTGGTGACCGAGATGCGTCCGGCGCCAATTGGCACTCCGGCGTCCCGCAACCCTTTCAAGCCGACTACGATCTGTTCCCGCTTGGGCCGGGACCACTCCGCACTGCGGCCCAGATAAACGGAGGCATGAGTCCGGCCACTGTCGAAATGGGTGTAAGAAGTTGCAGGCTGGCCGAAGATCTCGGCGAGCAGCCCAGCCACCGCCTCATCGGCTTCGGTCGTCGTGGCGACGGAAACCCTGGTCAACGCAGCGAGTTGTTTGGGCTTAGCGGACCGAGAGGGCATTGCTGGAGGATGGCAGTTGGACGCTGAAGGGGCGGAAACGATGCGGACTGGAAGGCGGGAAAGAGTGGAAGAGCGACGAAACGTGCATCTGAGACAAATCAATCCAGGGCGGCCTGCTGCAATTGTTGGAGTTGCTGAAGGCCTTGCCTGCCAAAGGCCAACAGGGCAGTTAATTGTTCTCCGGTGAAGGTGGCTTCCTCGCCACTGGCCTGCAGTTCGATAAATTCGCCGGCGCCGTTCATGACCAGATTCAAGTCCACGGCAGCAGCCACGTCTTCGGTGTAACAGAGGTCCAACAAGGGTCGCCCCTCGACGATGCCTGCGCTGACGGCGGCCACCGAGCCCAGGATAGGGTTGTGGCTGAGTTTGCCTTCTTGGAGCAGCTGGCGGGTGGCCAAATTGAGCGCCACAAACGCCCCGGTAATGGCGGCAGTACGCGTGCCGCCATCGGCCTGGAGGACGTCGCAGTCGATCCAGAGAGTGCGCGGGCCGAGTTTTTCCAGGTCGAGCGCCGCGCGCAGAGAGCGGCCGATCAACCTTTGGATTTCCTGGGAGCGCCCGTCGATTTTTCCTTTGGTAATATCGCGCTGTTTCCGCTGCAGCGTGGAATAAGGCAGCATGGAATACTCGGCAGTGATCCAGCCGCCGGAAACATTCTGTTCCTTCATCCAGCGCGGGACGGTTTCTTCGACGCATACGCCGCAAATGACGCGGGTTTGGCCCCACTCAATTAGGGTGGAGCCGGCGGCATGAGGGGCGATGTGATTCTGGAAACGGATCGGGCGGAGATCCTGTGGGCGCCGCCCGTCGGCACGAGGGGCGAGGGCGGCGGGCTCGGCGGTGGGTGCGGTTGTCATGGCATCAATCTTCTATCCATCAGCGCTGGGGCTTGACCTCGATGGCCGCGAACAGGCTTTCGAGGTTGTTCAACGGTTCATCCCGCCGGAGCGTGGGATTTAGAATCTCGCGTAAATAGATGATGGACTCCTCGACCGTGCGCACGCTTTTGGGCAGGGTGGCTCCGGCCGCGTTGGCGTGCCCGCCGCCTTTGAATTTCTCGGCGATCTTGAGGGCCTCGCCGTTGCGACTGCGCAGGCTGGCAATCATGACGCCATTAGTGCGCCGAAAGAGGGTGACCAGGACCGAATAGGGGGTGGCTTGCTGCTCCAACAACTGGTGCACGATCAGGTTGTTGTTGCCCACCACGGTATCCACAAAGCCGACGGTGGCGCTGAGTTGCTGGACATTCTGGCGGCTCCATTCAAACCCCAGCGGATCTTCGACGCGGCGTTTGACGCGCATCACTTCGAGCAGTGGATGGTCCAGCAGCGCCTCGATCCGGCCGTGAGTCAGGGCATGAAGATTCCAGAAGCCATAAACCTTCACCAGGTTGGCCAGATCGTTGGCCAGGACAAAATCCGGGTCGTTCTCGAGGAACAAGTCGGCCACGTTATTCAAATGCAACAGGCGATCCAGCTCCGGCGAGCGCATCCCGTGATCTTGGCAGATCTCGTAGCACAACGTTCCCGCGGACTTATTAAGGTCATGAACCAGCTGCGCCCTTTGCGGTTGCAGATCGGTGGCATGATGGTCAATCACGACCCAGTTGGGCCGATCCAGGCGCGATTCAAAACTCAGGTCGCAGACCCAGGCCGCTGCTTCGCGCGGCTCGCGCTGACGCCACGTCTGATAATGATGCGCCTCCAGGCGAACGTCGGCGCTGAAAAGCTGCCGGGCGAGCCGCTGCAGCAGCACCCCGGAGACCAAGCCATCCAGGTCACTTTCATGAGTGAAGATTACTTCCGGTTTGGGCAACGAAACCATGCCCCAATGTAGGGACCAGGCAGAGACCTGGCCAGCAGGAATGTCGCCCAGGACGGTCGGGCGAAGTGCGGCACTGCCTCAGAGCGCGGCGCGGGCGGGCCCCCGCTCTATTCGAAGTCGTAAACGACCACTTTAGAGCAGTTGGGTTTGAAACATTTCTCGACAAACTCCACGTGCATGGGGTGCACCTGGTAATCGTCTTGGGCCTGTTTGGTGGGAAAGATCAGGTTCAACGCCACCTGATACGACTGATCCACCACCGGTCGATGGCTCGTCGCCATCCGGCCCACATGAAAACTGAGCACGCCTGGAATGGGCTTGAGATATTTGTGGGCGCCGGCGATCAGGTCCTCTGTGGCCTGAGGTTTCTTCGGATCGGTCCAAAAGATCACAACGTGAGAAAACATGAGAACAATTGATTAGGTTAAGTTGAAATCGGGAGGTGAGCTTGCCTGCGAGTTTCAGTTCGAGTTTGCGTTTGCGTTCAGCACGCGTTTCGGAGCCGCAGTGTGGAGATGGCGCAACAGGGTTCAAGGTGAAAACTAAGGCAATGCGTCACGACGCCGCCGGGCGGCGGCGAACGGATGGGCCGGCGGGAGCCGATGCCTTGCTTACGCGCGGGTGGAATCGCTGATGAACGTCGCGCAGGCGGTGGCCCGCAACGTGCGTGTAAATCTCCGTGGTTCCGATGTTCGCATGGCCTAGCAATTCCTGGATGACCCGCAAATCGGCGCCGTGTTCGAGCAGGTGGGTGGCGAAGCTATGGCGCAACATGTGCGGGGTGACATTGCGTTGGATGCCGGAGTGGCGCACGCGTTGTTTGACGCGTTTCCAGAGGGCAGCGCGAGAGAAAGCGGTGCCGCGGCGGGTGAGGAACACATTGCCTGGGCTCCGGCGAGTCACCAGTCGAGGCCGTCCGGCGGAGAGGTAACGGCGCAGGGCTTCCACGGCGGAACGGCCGACTGGAACGACGCGTTCTTTGTTGCCCTTGCCAATCACATTGACGAACCCGGCATCGATCTGGAGTTGTTCAAGCCGGATGGCACTGAGTTCGGAGATGCGCAGCCCCGAGGCGTAGGCGAGCTCCAACAGGGCCTGATCGCAGAGCAAGGCGGGTGTTTCGGGAGTCAGGGGACGAAGCAAGCGGTTCATTTCGGAGTCGCTCAGCGCTTTGGGCAGGCGCTTCCAACGTCGCGGCAAAGACAGACTCTCCGCCACATTCCGGGAAAGATGCTTCTCGCTTTCGGCCCAGCGATAAAAAGCGCGGATGGCCGCGATTTCCAGATACAAGCTCTCTGAGCTCAAGCGCCGGGAACTGGGCTCGGGTTGCCCCTCCAGCGGCCGGCCGCGTTCGTGTTCGAGAAAGGCCAGAAGATGGGACAGTTCCAGCTGGGCCCACTCCTGCAGGCCCCTGGACTGTGCCCAGGCGGCCAGGCGATGAAGCATGGCCTGGTACGTGCGCTGGGTATTCTCGGCCTGCCCGCGTTCATGACGCAGAGACTGGACGAACTCCTCGAGAAGCGTTTGCATGAAGGAAGAGCCCAATAATCGCTCAGCCGGTCAGCAGCGGAGGTTTAGCCGCGGCGATCCGTTGGCGAAGTTCCCGTCGTGATTCGATCCGCGCTGCCACGATGTCAGGCACGGCCTGCTCCAGCGAGCCGAAGTAGGTCTCCAGGCGGCTGAGAAACAGGTCCACCTGATGGTCGATGGCATTCTGGCGATAGCCATCGGGTGCCGGACGCAAAACCAGACGCAAGCCCGTGGCATCCAGCCGAAACTGGCCGCGACTCCGGCCATCGTGATCGCACCACTCTTCAAGTTTTGGAATCCATGCCGCCTGAGCGCGACTCGCCACGAACAAGGCGAGGCTTCGCTCCGGCCCCACCGGGATCAGCGCCCAACCGCATTGCTCCACCAAATCTCCAAGCTCCGGAAGATCCTGATAGCCGCGAGTCACCCAGCCCCCGCCCTCGAGCCGGCGGCCTGGAGTCACCGCCAGCCGCCTTAACACCGTTTGATCGAAGGCGGAATCGACAAACATCGTATTGCTTGCGAACACCGCTTCCTGCACGAACAGGCTGAAGGCCAGGATCTCGCCCTGGTTGAGCGGCAGGGCCCAGGCGTCGAACCGCGCCGCCTCGCGAGTGAGGTCGAATCGATCCTCCTCGTCGAATGGAGCCGGCACATCCCACAAGCCCAACCGGCCACCGGTCAGATGCTTCACTTTCCCAATCAACTCCGCATCCAGAGCCGTCACCAGATGCGGCCAACGGGCCGCCGCTGGTTCCTTTGATTCGAAGAAGTCCGCCCCGGGAAGAATACGTTCCATAACACCAGACGACGACTCAGCCGGGCAGCCGCCGGCCGGTCAGGCGTTCGTAAACTTCCAGGTACTTGGCCTGCGTGCCGGCCACCACCGCCGCGGGCAACGCCGGCGCCGGCGGAGTCTTGTCCCAATCCAACCCTTCCAGATAATCGCGGACAAACTGTTTGTCGAAACTAGGCTGGCTATGCCCAGGCTCATACTTGTCCGCTGGCCAGAAGCGGGAGGAGTCCGGAGTCAGCACCTCATCGATCAGGATCAGTTTTCCGTCACACACGCCAAACTCGAACTTTGTATCCGCAATAATAATCCCGCGCTCGCGGGCAAACGAACGGGCTTGACCATACAGTTTCAGGCTGGCCACTCGAGCGGGCTCGGCCAACGCCTCCAAAGCCAGCGCCTGAGCGAAGGAGATGTTCATATCATGCCCCGACTCCGCTTTGGTGGCCGGAGTAAAGATCGGCTCCGGCAATTCGGACGATTCCACCAAGCCAGCCGGCAACTCCACCCCACAGACCCGCTGCTGAGCCCGGTATTCCTTCCAACCGGAGCCGGCCAGGTACCCGCGCACCACACATTCAATGGCCAGTGGCCGGGCTTTGCGGACCAGCATGCTGCGCCGGGCCAACTGGCCGGCCCAGGCCTTCAAGGCGAGAGGCAATGGATCGTCCGGCCCTGATAACAAATGGTTCGGAATCACCGAAGCGAAACGTTCAAACCAAAAATAAGAAAGTTGAGTCAAAACCTCGCCTTTGCGCGGAATGCCGTTAGGCATAATGCAGTCGAAGGCCGAAATCCGGTCCGTCGCCACCAGCAGGAGAGTATCCCCAAGATCAAAAATCTCCCGGACCTTGCCGCTCTTAACCTTTTTTACCCCCGGTAAATCCAATTGGAGCAAGGGTTCGTTCGACATGAGCAGAGGATGGAGCGTGCCTCGCCGGGTGGAAAGCCCGAACTTCCGGGACGCACCCTGGATAAGTTGCTGGGGCCGAAGCAGGCCGGCGCATTGGGGCACTGCCCCCGAACAATGCAGCTTGGTGCGCGGTCCCGCATGTGCGGGACCGCTTCATCGTCCGTCGGCTCGAGGACCAAGGAACTACCCAACGCTTCTTCCGATCCCCATGTCGAAGCGGCCTAAAGGCCGCGATCCCGGGGGGCAGTGCCTGGATACACCCGAAGCGAGGCCGGACGGGTGAAAAGCTTTCCTTTTTCTTGGTGCTCATGCCATAGTGCGGCTGAACCCAGACGATTCCTCCGTAGAAATATGAAGAGACTGTTGTTTGTCCGGTTGTCCTTTTTATTGGCCTCAACCATCCCTCTCCAAGCGGCCAGCCCCGTTGTGATCAGCGAGTTTATGGCCGGCAACACGCGGACTTTATTCGACGAGGACGGTGATGCGGTGGATTGGATCGAACTCCACAACGTGGGCACCAACCAGGTGGACCTGTCCGACTGGGCCCTCACGGATTCGATCGGCGACCCGACCAAATGGCGGTTGCCAGGCACCAACCTGAACGTGGGCGCGTACATGGTCATCTTCGCTTCCGGCAAAGATCGGCGCGTGCCCGGCCGGCCCCTGCACACCAACTTCAAACTGTCGCGGGACGGCGATTATCTGGCGTTGCTCGAACCGGACGGCAGCACGGTCGCAACGGCGTTTGCGCCGCAGTACCCGGTTCAGGTTCCCAACGTCTCCTTTGGGTTTGGTCTGATGTCGAGCAATACCACGCTGATCGGGACTGGGGCGGCCGTGCGTGTGCTCGTTCCTAATTCGGGCAACGGCGGAAGTTCGCTGGGTCAAACCTGGACGGGCGGCAACGAACCCTTCGCTGACGGAGGCTGGCGAAGCGGAGTCACCGGAGTCGGGTTCTCCGCCGCGGGTGCTCCCGACTTGGTGGGCAGCGCGGCGATGACCGTCCGGTTCAATTTTGACGCGCCGCCGGTCGGCACGGTGATTCTGGACACCAAACCGGTCGGCACCTTGAACAACGGCGTAAATTCCGGCGCCACGTGGGTGGCTGCCTCGACGGACAATTCGCCGACCCCGGTCGCCCGCTCTGGCGTGATGTCCTTTTCCACTCTCAACAACAGCCAGGTTTCGCTGGCGGCCAACGCCATCTTTAACACGCCGCGCGGCACCTTTTCATTCTGGATGCGTTCGCTTGGGTTTGCCGCCGCCGGGCAAGGTCCCGCCGTGATCATCGATCGGGAAACGATCGTCAACAACTTGAGCCTCGGCGGTTTGCTGACGCAAACGGAGGATGGGCGCTTGGAAATGCGCGGGTACACCAATGGGTTGCTGGTGAATTCCACCATGACGACTTCGGCCCCCAGCGATGATCGATGGCACCATATTGCGATGGTTTACGATCAAACCCCGGCTGGCTCGGTGGCGATCTTTGTCGATGGCGTTCTGGATATTTCGTCAACGAACTCCCGGGGCTGGGCTTGGCCTGGAAGCGCCCCGATCGAATTGGGCCGCTCCCACGAACCGGCTTTCCGAAAATATAATGGCCAGCTCGACGATTTCAGAATCTACAACCGGCAACTGACGCCGGCGGAGGTCGGCCAGATCTATGAGGGCGACGGCGGCGTGGCGCCGGCCGATCTGGCGACAGATGTCTCGAACGAAATGCTCAATATCAATAGCACGGCGTTTCTGCGATTGCCGTTTAATGTTACGGACACCAATGCCTTCAGCCTGCTGACCCTCCGAGTGCGCCATAACGACGGGTTCGTCGCCTGGATCAACGGGCGGTTAATCGCCCAGGTTCACGCCCCGGACCCATTGTCCTGGGACTCGGCCGCGACGGCGTCCCATTCCAGCTCCCTGGCCGACAGCGTGACGTTCGGCAATCCGCCCGGGTTATTGAGAGCTGGCGCCAACATCCTGGCCATTCAAGGGCTGAATATATCCCCCGACGACCCGACGTTCCTGGTTCTGCCCGAGTTGACGGCCGCCAGCGTGCCGGTCGACAGCACGAACGGTCTGTACTTCACGCAACCGACTCCCGGAGCGCCCAACACCGGCGGCACAACCAATATCGGGCCGGTGATTTCGGAAGTTTCCCACGTGCCTAACGTTCCGATCGATACCGAGGATCTGCGCGTAAGCGCCCGGGTTGTTCCCAGCTTCAATGCCATCTCCGCGGTGACTTTGCGCTACCGGATTATGTATGCGGCCGAAGTGAGCGTGCCGATGAATGATACGGGCATCAACGGCGATCTGGTGGCAGGCGACGGCATTTGGAGCGGCCTGATCCCGGCCAGCGCCTCGACCAATGGCCAGATGATTCGCTATTACATCTCGGCGGTGGACGGCCAGAATAACAGTTCGAAATGGCCGCTGTTTTATAGCCCGACCAACTCCGAACAATATCTGGGGACGATCGTGGATGTGCCTGGGCTGACCAGCAAAATACCCATCTACCATACGTTCCTCAATCCAAGCGACCAGGCGGCCGCCGATGGCGAGAACGGCGCGCGTTGTTCGATCTTTTACGATGGGGAATTCTACGACAACGTGCGCATTGAACTCCGCGGCAACACCTCGGCCGGCTTCAAGAAGAAAGCGCATCGCCTGGAATTCAATCGCGATCACCGTTTCCGGCATTTGCCGGGTTATCCGCGTGTGGGGGACACGTCGTTTCTGGGTGAATCAGCCGACCCGGCCTACATGCGGCACATGTTTTGTTTCTGGCTGTCGGATGCCATGGGCGTGCCTTCGCCCTTCAATTATCCAGTGCGGCTTCAGCAGAATACCGCCTTTTACCAACTGGCCTTGCACTCGGACGTGATGGGAATCGAACAGCTGGACCGGCTGGGCTACAACCCACAGGGCGCGTTGTATAAGGCGGTCGGCAACCTTGTGCCGGGCTTCAGCAGCACCGGCGGTTTCGAGAAGAGAACCCGCTTATACGAAGATCGCTCCGATTATCTGGCCCTGGCCAATGGCATTGCTGAAAGCCAATCGCTGGCCGTGCGCACCACCAACCTGTTCGACATGGTGGACGTGCCCAACGTGGTGAATTACCTGGCCTCAGCCAGGTGGGTTCAGGAAGGCGACGATGTGTGGGCGAACATGACCATCTACCGGGACACGTTGGGCGACCAACTCTGGCGCATCATCCCCTTCGATATGAATGTGTCCTGGGGCCAGCTCTATTGCGGTGACAACCCCAGCGTCTTCGTCCAGATCATCGCCACGAACGACATCTACAAATCGCATCCGCTTTATGGTGGATCCACCGTGCCCGTGTCAGGCGGCGGCGCCGGGTACAATCGCATGTACGACGTGGTCATCGCCGTCCCGCAAGCCCGGGAAATGCTCCTGCGGCGCATGCGCTCGTTGCTGGACAATTTCATCCAGCCTCCCGATACCCATCCGTTGGCCCTCCAGTTGGAACAACGCATTTTGTCCTTCAGCAATTCCGTCTACAGCGAATCGATCCTCGATCGATTGCGCTGGGGTTGGGAAAACACCGTCCCGGGGGTTAATCCGGCGGGTCCCTACTGTTTCGGCACCAACCAATGGCTCACCAACCATCTACCCAAGATCTTCAGCGAATTCCTGACCCCTCGCCGGCAGCATTGGTACGGCACGCATTGCATCACCAATACCGCCAGAGCCATCGGGATTAATACCGCCAACAATGCGGGCATCCCCACCACCCAACCCGCCGACGCGACCATCAGCGTGGTCGGGCTTGATTACAATCCCAGCTCGCGCAATCAAGCGGAAGAATACATCTGCCTGACCAATCCCAATCCCTATGCGGTCGACCTCTCCGGCTGGCGATTGGGCGGGGGCGTGGATTTTACCTTCAAAGGCGGCACCGTTCTGGGTTCCAACCGCGTGGTCTACGTGTCTCCCGACATCCGCGCCTTCCGTAATCGGGCGGTCGCGCCCAAGGGCGGCATGGGCTTGTTTGTGGTCGGGCCGTATCGCGGGCAGCTCTCGGCCCGAGGTGAACCGCTGACCATCACCGATCAAAATGGGCGGCTGGTTTACACCAACGTGTTTATCGGCAACCCCAGCGACGCCCAACGATTCCTTCGGGTGACCGAGCTGATGTATAATCCATCGCCCCTTTCGGGGAACCCGACCGACGCGCAGGAATTCGAGTACATCGAACTGCGCAACATTTCCACGACCACAACCATCGATCTGACCGGGGTGCGTTTCGTGAATGGCGTCCTGTTCGATTTCACGGGCAGCGCAGTCACCTCCCTGGGTCCCGGCCAGCGCGTGCTGGTGGTGAAGAATCAGGCTGCCTTCACCGCCCGTT
>DATLUX010000536.1:0-14463 GCA_035577805.1 Verrucomicrobiia bacterium | reverse complement strand
CTCTCCATGAACCGACCCTCAGGTAGCAGCCGACGTCAGGAGGCTCACTCTACCCCAACGCGTTCGTCGGGAAAAAGATCAGAGCCCTTCGACAGGCTCAGGGTGTACCTCGTTACCTCGGCTGCTACGTGAGATTGAGTTGGCGTTCATGGTCCCAATGCGCGTCCAAAAGTTGGAGGTCCGCGCTCTCTCCATGAAGGTTCGTTTCAAGTCTGCACTTGTCGCCCCCATTCTTGGGGATACGCTTTGCGAGCTTTGCTCCGCCATGCACCAACCGTCAGCGCGCCAATCGAAGACTCAAATTAACCCCATGCAAACGCTCTTAAGGACGTTGGTCGGTCTCAGCTGTGTGCTCACCCTGGAAGCCGGCGCCGTTGACCTCGACAATACGCGACTGGTTTCGGAACCGGCTCCCGGCCCGGATGTGCTGGCGTTCTCGTACGCGAACGATCTTTGGATCGCGAAGCAGGACGGCTCATCGGTTCGCCGGCTGACCGTGCATCCCGGCGTTGAATCGGGTCCGCGCGTTTCTCCGGATGGCAAACTGGTTGCCTTCACCGGGCGCTACGAAGGGAACACGGATGTTTATGTGGTGCCGGCCGCCGGCGGCGTTCCTCAGCGGCTCACGTGGCATCCGGGCGAGGACGTTGCGTTGGGATTCACCCCGGATGGCAAATCGGTGTTGTTTTCGTCTCCGCGCGACGTCTACACGGGGCGTTACACCCAGCTGTTCACGGTGCCCGTCGGAGGTGGGAATCCGAGCAAGCTGCCGATTCCCAATGCGAGCAAGGCGGCGATCGCTCCGGATGGCCGCACGATTGCCTATGTCCCGCTTCGAGAATCCTTCGGCCAATGGAAACATTACCGAGGCGGCACCATCTCGCGCATTTTGCTCTTCGATGTGGCGAGCCAGGAAGTCAAACAAGTGCCCCAGCCTGCCGGCCACTGCAATGACACCGATCCAATGTGGGTGGGGGAAAATCTTTATTTCCGATCAGACCGCGAGGGTGAGTTTAATATCTACGCGTTTGATCAAACGAAACAAACCGTGCGTCCCCTGACGCGGCACACGGATTTTCCCGTCGCCAACTGCGCGGCCGGAGCCGGCCAGATCGCCTACGAACAAGCGGGGTACATTCGTCTGCTGGATCCCGCATCCGAGAAAGCGTCCCCCGTCCGTTTAAGCATCGGCGCCGACCTGATGGAACGTCGCCCGCGATGGGCGAAGGGGACCAAGTGGGTGCGGGCCGCGAGCCTCTCCCCGTCGGGCGCGCGGGTTGCGTTCGAGTTTCGGGGCGAGATCGTGACGGTGCCACGCGAGAAAGGGGACGATCGCAACCTGACCCTGACGCCGGCGGTTCACGAACGGTCACCGGCTTGGTCGCCCGATGGCAAATGGATCGCGTTCTTGTCCGACGAAAGCGGCAGTTATTCGGTGCACATCGTGGCGCAGGATGCCAAAAGTTCCAGGCGCACCTTCGCGCTCGAAGGAGCCGGTTTCTATGCCAACCTGCGTTGGTCGCCGGATTCGAAAAAACTGAGCTACACCGACAACGCCCTGGCGGTTTGGATCCTGGATGTGGACTCCGGCCGGCAAATCAAGGTGGCTGCGGACGTGGTTTACGGGCCGCAGCCCGCGCTGGACCAGGCGTGGTCCCCAGATTCGCGCTGGCTCGCTTACACGCAAAATACTCCCACGCTCTTTAACCGCCTCTTCCTTTACTCGGTCGCCCAAGGCAAGTCCTATCCGGTCAGCGACGGCCTGGCCGATGCCACCAACCCGGCGTTCGACGCGGCCGGACAATACCTTTATTTCCTGGTCTCCACTGATGCCGGCCCGGCCATCGACTGGTTTTCTCAAGCGAATGCCGACATCCGTTCCGTGCAGCAGATCTATCTGGCCGTGCTGAACAAAGGGGTCCCCTCGCCCTTGGCCAAGGAAAGCGATGAAGAGAAACCCAAAGCCGATGATGCGAAAGGACCGATCGGGGACAAAGAGAAAGAAGCCGAAAACAAGTCCGGCACCAAAGATAAAGACAAGGAGGAAAAGACCGGCAAAGACACCAAGCCCGTGCCGGAAGTGAAGTTTGATCCGGATGGGTTGGCGGAGCGTATCCTGGCTTTGCCGGTGAAAGCGGGTGCGTACTACGACCTGGTGGCCGGCGCCACCAATCAACTTTTTTATCGCCGGGCCACCTCCACGGATCCCGGGGCCAACACGGCCGTGTTCCGCTATGATTTTAAGACACGCAAGGAAGATCAACTGTTGGAGGCGGCGGATTCCTTCCATCTTTCGGCCGACACCAAGCGCGCGCTCATCCGGGTTAAGGACGCCTGGCACATCGTCGACGTGGGTGACAAACTGGATCTGGCGAAGTTCAAGCTCGACGTGGACCGGATTCAAGTAAAGGTCGATCCTCCCGCGGAATGGGCCCAGATGCTTGATGAAGTCTGGAGGATTAACCGGGATTACTTCTATGACCCCGGATTCCATGGCGCCGACTGGCCGGCCATAAAAAAGAAATACGCCGTTTTCCTACCGGACCTGACCACCCGCAACGATCTGACCCGCGTCATCCGCTGGATGCTGAGCGAACTGGCGGTCGGCCACTCCTATCAGTTCGGCGGCGACAACGCTTTCGAGAGCGAACCGATCCCCGGCGGTTTGTTGGGCGCCGATTACGAGCTGACCAACGGCCGTTACCGGTTCCGCAAGGTGTTTGGGGGACTCAACTGGGACCCCGAACTCCGCTCCCCGCTGACCGAACCGGGAGTCGATGTGCGGGCGGGCGAATATTTGTTGGCGGTCAACGGCAAGGACCTGACGCCGCCTGACAATCTTTATGCGCGCTTCGAGCGGACGGCCGGGCGACTGATCGAATTAACGGTCGGACCGAACGCCGATGGCAGCGGTTCGCGCACCGTCAAGGTCGTGCCAGTCGAGAGCGAGTCGGGGCTGCGCAATCGCGATTGGGTGGAAGGCAATTTGCGCCGGGTGACCGAAGCCACGCAGGGTCGTGTGGCTTATGTCTATGTTCCGAACACGGCTGGCCTGGGCCACACTTATTTTAAGCGTTACTTTTTTCCACAGGCCAATCGGCAGGCCATCATCGTGGATGAACGTCATAATGGTGGCGGGTCGGTGGCGGATTATTATATCGATATTCTGCGGCGGCCGGTGGTCAGCTTCTGGGCCATGCGTTACGGCGCCGATCTCAAGACGCCCCTGGCCGGGATCCACGGCCCCAAGGCGATGATCATCGATGAAACCGCCGGCTCCGGCGGGGATCTGTTGCCCTGGATGTTTCGCAAGTTCAAGTTGGGACCACTGATCGGCAAACGAACCTGGGGCGGTTTGGTTGGCATTCTTGGTTTTCCCATCCTGATGGACGGCGGTTCAGTCACCGCGCCCAACCTGGCCTTTTGGAACGAAGACGGTTTCGGCGTCGAGAACGAAGGGGTTGCCCCCGATATCGAAGTGGAGCAGACGCCGAAGGACGTCATCGCCGGACGCGATCCGCAGCTCGAGAAAGCGATCGAAGTGGTGCTCAAGGAGCTGGAAAACAACCCCGAGACGATGCCGAAACGGCCGCCTTATCCGATTCGGGTCCGGAAGTAGAATCGAGAGTACGGGTACATGCAAGGGATCGGATCTAGTAGCTGTAGTTGGTAAGAGTTTCATACCGCCCGAGGCCGGGACAGCCCGAAGGGCTGCCAGACGGTAGCCGGGGGTCGCAGCGTAGCGGAGACCCCCGGAACGGTGATTGAAATCAAGTTGCACCCTGGAAGGGTGCCAGAGCAGGGCTGGCACAATTTCTGTGCACCCCACAGAGCGACTAGCCTTTCATCGATTTTTGCAAGAAATCGTGAGCTTCGAAGACGAACTGAAGCGGCTGTTGGAAGAGCATGGGATCCGGTACGACTCCCAATACCTGCTCTGATTTGAGAAACGGGGAGCTGTGTCGAGCGCCCGCCTGCCCACGAAGTCTTCTGGCACCCTTCCAGGGTGCAAGCTTCTTTCAATCATCATCCGGGGGTCTCCGCTGCGCTACGACCCCCGGCTACCGTCTGGCAGCCCGCTGGGCTGTCCCGCCAGTCGGGCGGGATGGAACTCGTAATCAAGAAGGAGCGTGGCCGCCACGAAAAAATGTCAAACTCCAGAGCGGCGGTCTACGACCGCCGCCGGGTGCGGACGCAGCGCGAAAGAACGGCGGTCATAGACCGCCGCTACAGCCAAACGCGCTAAACAACTACGGAGACCGAAATCCGCGAAATCCGCGTTGTGGCACTGGAGTCGGTTTGGGATGAAACAAATTCGTCAATTCCCGGCCGCTGCGGCGGTGACCTTGACCACGTAGTAAACCAGCGGGCCATCAACTTGTTTGAACCAGTGTGGAACGCCTCTGGGCACGACGATGACATCCCCTTGGCCGATGCGCCGGCTTTGGCCGTCCTTGATTTCTTTGCCGCGAATTTCGTTCGGGGCGACGGTCTGGGGCTCGACCGCGGTGCCGCCCGTCACAAAGGTGGCAGAACCTTCCAACACGTGAATGATATCGGTATCGCGCGTATGAATTTCCGCCAGGCCAGGGCCATCACGCCGGCTGGCGTGGACTTTAAATTCACTGTTCTCGAGCAGCGGCGTGCCTCTGGCAAACGCGGCTGAGACCGTGTTGCTTCCGATGAAGGTGGGAGTCATGGAAGATTGGCCCTGGCTTGCGCCAGGGAGCACGAAAAGCAACAGGAGGGCCAACAGCCAGCGGATCGATTTCATACCGGAGTTGTAGCAGTCGGAAAGAGGAATCAAAGCCTCGAATCCTGATCGGAGTGGATGATGTGGGGTTACAGCGTTTCTTGCAGCATCCGAATTTCCGTACCAATGCACAGCGTCTTGGGAAGACGCCGACGTCGGACGGGGCGATCACCGAGTTGACTCCCTCGAATGCCGGGACGTCGTGACCACCGTCAAACGTCTCGGTCCTGTTTTCGGATGCGCGCCGCGCCCGAAAGGTTTGAACCTTGGTGGTTGCGGTTCGGGGCGGGTTGTCGCATGAATGGGGCATCGGGCTAGGCCATGAAATCGTTTTTCCGACCGAACATCGACAGCAAGGGCAGGTTGGTGCGGGGTTTTCTTGCGTTGGCGTTGCTGGTTGGAGCGGCTTTTGGATTTTCGGTTTCCGTTTGGCTGGGCGTAGGACTAGTGGCGGCGGGGGTGTTCGTGGCTTTTGAAGCGCTCCGCGGTTGGTGCGCGGTGCGCGCGTGCGGCATCAAGACGAAGCTGTGAATTAAATTAACCTCCGTTGACTTCGCGCCGGGGGATCCTGGCGAATGCGCATCGCCTTCATGCCCCCTCGGCCCGGGCCTGCTGTTTCTGGCCTGAGAAGATCTGGCGGATCACTTCTTCGATGGGCACCTCCTGGATGTCGATATCGTCCACCTCCAATTCGTCCAACAACGCTTTGCACGCCGGGATGACTCGATCGCGCTTAATCTTGAGTTGGATGGAACCGGCGGTTTGTTTGACGACGTCGCCATATTTTTGGAGGCCGCCGGGAGCAACGGCGGTTTGGCGGGGGCAATGGATGGTGACGAGCTTGAAATCGGCGAATCGATCGATGATTTCGCTGAGGGGACCATCGAAGAAGATGGTGCCATGATCGATGATAATGACGCGCCGACAGAGCGCCTGGATGTCGGCCATGTAATGGCTGGTGAGCAGAACGGTGGTTTTGCGGGAGGCGTTGTGTTGTTGCAGAAACTCGCGCACGACCTTTTGCGAGACGACATCCAGCCCGATGGTGGGTTCATCCAGAAACAGGATGCGAGGCTGATGCAACAGTGAAGCCACCAGTTCCATCTTCATCCGTTCCCCCAAGGACAGTTCGCGCACCATCACGTTGAGTTTGTCGCGCACGTCGAGCAGGCCGGTCAATTCATCGACCGTCCGCTCGAAACGCTCCCGTTCGATCCCGTAAATGCGCGCATTTAATTCGAGCGATTCGCGGGCCGGCAGATCCCACCAGAGCTGATTCTTCTGACCCAACAACAGGGCGAATTGACGGCGATAGCCATCGGCCCGTTCCCAGGGAGTGAAGCCCAGCACTTTGGCCGACCCCGCCGTGGGATAGAGCAGTCCGGAAAGCATCTTCAGAGTGGTGGTCTTGCCGGCCCCATTGGGGCCCAGGAATCCCACCAGCTCGCCTTCGGCTATTTGGAAGCTGACCTCTTTGACCGCGTAAACGGTTTCGTAATGGCGCCGAACCAAGCCTTTCAGCGCGCCTCGAATCCCGGGCTCTTTTTTGTAGGTCCGGAAGGTTTTGGTTAAACCCTGGACTTCAATGACGGACATCGCAGGCGGACTTTACCGGGAGTCACCGCAGTTGGGAACCTGGGAGTGAATGCGCGGTACCGTGGGCCTTGGGCAGTGACCAGGAACGAGGAACCAGGAACCAGGAACCAGGAACCAGGAACCAGGAACCAGGAACTAGAAACCCTCAGACCAGCTTCCATGGATCGCGATGGGGAATGTCGAGCCAGGCTTGGTTGCCGGTGCCGCCGGCGAACTGTTCGCGCATGGGATCCCACCGCAGTTTCTGTCCGTAGCGATAAGCCATGTTAACGAGGTGGCACACCGTCACGGTGCGGGCGCCGATCTCAACGTCGCAGATCGGTTTTTGGCGGCTGCGCACGGCCGCCAGGAAATCGCCTCGATGATCATTGCTCGCGTAGAGCCTGACCTTGGCGTCTGCCAGGTATTCCTTGGCGATGGCATCGCAATCGGCAGCCGCTTTGGCCTTTTGCTGATCACCCAGCCAGAATTGGAACTGGCCGCGATTCACCTGCACGCGGCCCTCCGTGCCATAAAACCAGACGCCGTTGCCGTCCTTGTGCGCCACTTCAATGCCATTGGCGTAGGTGAAACGCACGCCGGATTGCGCATTGGGCTGACTGGCCGGAAAAATCTCTGTCGGACCGGTGTCATCCATCCCCAAACCCCATTGCGCGATGTCGAAATGGTGGGCGCCCCAGTCTGTGATCATGCCGCCGCCGAATTCGAAATAAGCGCGCCAGTTCGGGAAATGTTTGTGGACCCCGCGTGGGCTGAGTTCGGAGTGGTAACCGCGCAAGGGCGCCGGACCGAGCCAGAAGTTCCAGTCGAGTCCCGGCTCATCGGATTCGGTCGGGAGGTCGCAAAGTTTGCCCGGGCCGCCGACGGACACTTCGACGCGTTGGATCTTGCCGATGCGTCCATTGCGCACCAGTTCGCAGGCCGTGCGAAATTCTTTGGAGGATCGCTGCATGGAGCCGGTCTGAAAGATGCGCTGATTCGTCCGCACGGCATTCACCATGGCGCGGGCTTCGTGGACGGACTGGCACAAGGGTTTTTCGCAATAGATATCTTTGCCGGCGCGTGCCGCCGCGATGGCGATGAGAGCATGCCAATGATCGGGCGTGGCGATGACGACGGCGTCAATATCCCGACGGGCCAGCAGTTCGCGGAAATCGTTGTAAGCCTGGCAGCCTTTATAGTCGGAGCCAGTTTGTTTGGCGTAATGGTCTTCGACTTGTTTCTTCGCAAACTCGCGCCGGTTGGTGTCCACGTCGCATACGGCCACCGTCTGGGTGTCCTGACGGCCCAGAAATCCGCCCATCAACCCGCGCCCCTGGGTGCCCAGGCCAATAAACCCGAGCGTCAGGCGGTCGCCGGGTTTGGATTCAGCAGACCAGATCCGCCCAGGTAGGATAAACGGAGCGGTCGCAGCGAAAAGGGCACTGGATTTGAGAAAGGATCGACGTCGATGGGAAGGGCGCGTGAACATTGGGCTGTTATGTCCATTTCCTGCGCAGGAGGCAAGTGGGTTTCTGCCTAACGAGGCAGAGCCTCAGACCAGCAAGGCGAGGACGATTCTTTGCAAGATTGGGCGCCTTGGAGTGCCTTGCCGCTCTGAGGCCCCGCCTCGTTAGAGGGGCCTCGAACCGATGAATCGTTCGAGCACATTCTGGGTGATGCGCTGCGCCCGCGGATCGGGCCCCTTGGGTTCCGTATAGACTTTCGGGCGCACGTAGCCAGGCGGGACGCTCAGGCTGTCAGCCCACCAGCAGGTGGCGGCGTTGAAAACGAAATTGCCGCGCGGCCCCGGATACACGGTAGCGGTGAAGGTGCCGCCATTGCTTTTACCCGGAGCCGATTGCGTGGGCGCCGATGCCACCACGACGAGCCCGGGGATGTCGGCTGGATCTCCGTGCCATTCCCAGCCGACGAGGCCCGGGATGCCTTCCCCTTTTTTCATGTTGGTTCCGGCAAAGAGCCAGTGGTCCGGCGCCGAACAGATCCAGTCAGCCCCGCCGGTCACCGGTCCGGTGCTATGGGCGCCGATTAGTTCATTGGCGTAGGGACGTTCATGGCGCAGGGTCTTCATGGCTTGAAACTCGAAGGTACCTCCCGGTGGGCCGAAGACGCCCACGCGTTCAAACACCCGCGCCGGGCGGCCTGTCAGGTCGGGTGAGAGCAGGATGCGTCCACACACGGCGTTGCCTGAGAAGAAGGCGACGTTCACGCCGGCCTGGATGGCGGCTTGAACATTGCGGAACATCTCGATCGAATAATATTCGTCATGTCCAACTGAGAGTAATCCACGCGCGCGCAACAGACCGCGCGGGTCGGAGTGGGTATCGAGGTTGGAGATGTAGGAAACATCGTAGCCATGGCTCTCGAGCCAATACGCAAAAGGGAATTCCCAGAGGAACCATTCTCCGCTGCCGGTGCTGAGCGGAGCGTCCAGGATCTGGCAGTATTTGCCATAGGGCCGGTTGAAGCTGACCTGGACATCGCCGCCCCACCACCATTGATGTTCACCATTGTCATAGAGCGCGAACTGGCTGGGCCAACGATTGTAGGCCTGCCAGGTCAGATCCGAACATTGGAAGAGCAGATCGGCACGACGATCATCGCGCACGATGAAGATCACGTAACTTTGGAATTCGTCGCGTTCGGCCGTGAGTTTGCCGAGATAAACTCCGCTCAGCCAGTCCGCCGGCACGGTGAGGGCCGCGCACGGTTCCCAGCGACAATCGCGGAGCCGTTTGTTTCCCTGGATCGGGTCCGGTTGCGTGACTCCCCGGAAAGGGCCCAGCCTCTTCATCAACCGCCCGCCGGTCCCGCCATAGAACCCCAGGCGATAGATGTCCAACGTGAAGGACGAAGCCGGCTTGGTGCTGACGTGGAACGTGATGGAATCTCCGGCGCGCGCTCTGGTGCGCGAGCAATAACCTTCGATCCAGGGACATCGATACTTGGTTTTGGGGTCAATCGCCGTCTTCTGCAGCAACCATTCCAACGTGCCGGTCTGCTCGTTCTCGCGGCGGATGCGGTCGGCTCCTGGCTGGCTGGCCGCGTGAAATGAGCTGCAGCCCGCCAGAGTTGAGGCGGTGCCCAGGCCCAGCACGGTCTGCAGCATTTCACGCCGCGTTTGAAGGAAATTGGACAAGCTGCGGCGCCGCTTGTTTTGTGAGTGGGACATGGCGGGTTGCGCTTGATTTAGCCATTCCGGGGAAGCAGTGGCAAGACAGACCGCCGCAGAAATCTCGTTGCCTCGTTCCGGGCCGTCCCCCCATCATGCCACCCGATGAAACTGGCGGATAAGATTCTGTCCTGGGATCAGTTATCGGTTTGGCGGATCGGATTGCGCGGGGCGCGGCGCAAGTTGGTGGTGACCAACGGTTGCTTTGACGTGTTGCACGCCGGGCATGTGACCTATCTGGAAGCCGCGCGGGCCCAGGGCGACACGCTGTTGGTGGGAGTCAACAGCGACCAGAGCGTGCGCGAACTGAAGGGCCATGATCGACCCATCAATGCCGAGGCCGACCGCGCCACCGTTCTGGCGGCCCTGCAAAGTGTGGACGCAGTTTGCATCTTCACGGATCGGACGGCCTTGCGGTTTCTCTCCACGATCCAGCCTGATGTTTATGTGAAGGGCGGCGATTACACGGTGGACACGATCAACCAGGAGGAACGCCGGTTGGTCGAACAGCTGGGTGGGAAAGTGGTCGTGCTGGCCGGTGTTCCGGGCAAATCCACCAGCGCATTACTGGAAAAGCTGCGGGCGCTCTAAGCGGGCTGCGCTTCGCCCGATCAACCTTCCAGTTCCGACACTTTCATGCCGTCCCAGAAGATGGCTTGGTCGATGCGTTGGGCCGCTTCCGTCTCCGGGCGAGGACCCGTGATGGGTTCGAACCAGCGATCCAACGCCTGCGCCACGCAGGAATCGATCAACATATCCGAGTGAGCGGTATCTCCAAAGCGCGCGAAGAAAGCCTGCTCAAAGATCTGCAGCAGACAAGCCTTCAGAGCGCCGTGATGTTCGCGTCGGAACCTGCGGATTAACTCCGGCGCCGGCAGTTCGCCCGGGAAGAGCTCCCGGAAAAAAGGATCCTGATTCAGATAACTCCCCACTTCCCAGGAGCAGAAGATCCCCCGCGCATAGCAATAAACCTCCAGCGTCATCAGGACCAGGGACGGAAACGTCTGTCCGTGATAAGCAAAATCACGACCTTTGCCTTTCCATTCGGTGCGTTGAATGGCGTCCTTGACCAGCGGCACCAAGCCGCTCTTGCCAATCCATTCGCTGGGATGCGGCGGCAACTTCTGGGGTGAGGCGGCCTGAGTCGAGGAAGTGGCAATTGGCGGTTTCATGGCGAATCCGTTAGCTTCCCATCTACCAACGCATTGTGCGGCGCTGGCGCGCTTGTGCAAAGCCCAAAAAATGGCGGAATCGACTGCGGAGGACGGAATGCGAGGGCGGAGGGCGGAGGGCGGAAACGGCGGTTGTTTCACCGATCACTGAATCCGTTCCAGGCCGCTCTGCCCGGGCAATCCAGCGAACAGTTGCCCGACGGTCTGGGTTTGCCCGGGTAACTTCAGATCAGGGGCAACCTCTTGGAGGGGCGCCAGCACGAAACCGCGCAGATGCGCCCGTGGATGAGGCAGCGTGAGCGATGGGGTGGCGCGCGTCTCGGCTCCGAAACAGATCAGGTCCAAATCCAGCGGGCGCGCCTCATTCTGGATGAGTTTGGGCTGGCGCCCAAAATCCGCCTCCAACGCCTTGAGTTTCGCCAGCAAGGTCTCGGGCGTTTCCTCCGGCCCGGGCACTAGGGCGACGGCGGCATTGACGAACATCGGCGAGCCGGGCGGACAATCCACCGGTTGACTCATCCATAAGGATGAGCGACGAATCGGTTCCCGGCTCAGGAGCGCGAGCCGATCCATGGCCGCCACCAGGATGGCGGGCGAATCGCCCAGGTTCGAGCCCAGTGCGATGATGGCGAGGTGGCCGCTCATGAAGCGCTGTGACTGAGGAGCAACGAAGCCAGAAGCCAAACTGGGCGCAACCCGAAGGGCGGCATGTCTTTTTGGCTCATACTTCGTTGTTCGCTCCTTACAGATCACTGCGGATATGCTCGTCGCTCACGCCTCGTCTGAGCCCAAAATCCATTGCCGCCAATGTATGGCCATTTAGGGGACACATCACTAGCACGTGCACTTGGATGTGCGCGCGATGGGGCCATGAACTTTCCACTGGAAACGGCCCTCACCCCCAGCCCCTCTCCCACTCGCCTCGGCGAAGCCTCCGGCGTAGCCAGGGTCCGATGGGAGAGGGTGGCCGCAGGCCGGGTGAGGGTCAGGTTCATGGAGAGCTTCGACCTCCGACTGTGGACGTGAGTTGAGCCCATGAACCATTCCGCATTCGACATTCGACATTCGACATTCGACATTCGACATTCCGCACTAGGTCGGCTTTATTTCAGGCCCAGCACATCTTGCATGCTATAGAGGGCAGGCGGTTTGCCGACGACCCACTTGGCGGCGCGCAAGGCCCCCTGGGCGAACGTATCCCGGCTGCTGGCTTTGTGGGTCAACTCGAGCCGCTCGCCATTCGTGGCAAAGATCACCGTGTGATCGCCCACCACATCGCCGCCGCGCAGTGAATGAACCCCGATCTCGCGATCGGTTCGCTCGCCGGTGATCCCTTCGCGTCCATGTCGCAAGGCTTCTGGCAATTGCAACCGGCGCGCCTCGCCGAGGATCTCGAGCAAGGTGGCGGCGGTGCCGCTTGGGGCATCCTTCTTCAAGCGATGATGCATTTCCACCACCTCCAGATCGAAGTCCGGCCCCAGAATTTCCACGGCTTTCCGCGTCAGCCAGAACAACGTGTTGACGCCCGTCGAATAATTCGAAGCCCACACGATCGGGATCTGGGAGGAGAACTTGATGATCTGCGCCCTTTCCTCCGCGGTATGTCCGGTCGTTCCGATCACGAGCGCCTTCCGATGGCGCGCGCACAACGCGGCCACGCCGGCGGTGACGTTGTGAAAACTGAATTCGATGACGACATCGCCTTGGGACAGGACGGCTTCGAGGTCGTCACCCTGATCCACCTGGCCCGTGACGGAACAGTCGGACAACCGGCCGGCGCACTCCAGCAACGCGCGGCCCATCCGCCCTTTATAACCGTTGATGATGACGCGGATCATTTCAGGACGCCGCACGCTTTCAGGGTGGCTTTGAGCGTTTCACGGTTGCGCGCGCCCATGGGCACGAGCGGCAACCGATATTCTTCCTCGCAAATGCCCAGCATGGCCAGGGCAGCTTTGACCGGGATGGGGTTGGTCTCGATAAACAAATCTTTGAACAGCGAATAAAAGCGGGCGTGCAACTTGAGCGCCGGTTCGGCTTTCCCAGACGCGAACGCCTTGACCATCTGCGAGACTTCCCGGGGGATCACGTTGCTGGCCACGCTGATGACGCCATGAGCTCCCACCGACATGAAAGGCAGGGTGAGGGAATCGTCTCCGCTCACGATGGTGAACTTGGGGCCCAACGCGGCGCGCAGCTGACTGACGCGATCGGGGTTGCCTCCGGCTTCTTTGATGCCAACGACCGTCGGGCAGGCCGAGGCAAGACGGTGGACGGTGTCGACGGCGATCTCCACTCCACAACGGCCGGGCACACTGTAAAGCACCATCGGCAGATCCGTCGCTTCGGCGATGGCTCGGAAGTGTTGGAAGAGACCTTCCTGGGTCGGTTTGTTGTAGTAGGGCGCGACCTGCAGCGAACCCTGCGCGCCCGCTTTCTTGGCCATTTTCGTCAGGTAAATCGCTTCGCTGGTGCTATTGCCGCCCGTGCCGGCCAGCACACCGATCCGGCCGGCTGCCAGTTCCACGGTGCGTTTGATGACGTAGACGTGTTCCTCGTAATCGAGGGTGGGCGATTCGCCGGTGGTGCCCACGGGCACGACCCCATCGACGCCCCCTTTGATCTGGCTCTTGATCAGCCGTTCCAGCGCCGGGTCGTCCAGCTTCCCGTCGCGACGAAAAGGAGTCGCGATGGCAGTATAGGTTCCCGCGAATGGCAACGATGTTTGCACAGGGCGCATAAAGTCGGGAAAGTGTCCGGGTTTGGCCAGCCGAAACTTTGTCTCTCTTGAGTGGCCGGGCGTATTTAGGCACTGCCCCCCGAACAATGCAGTTTGGTGCGCGGCGTTTACGCCGCTTCATCGTCCGTCGGCTCGATGACCAAGGACTACCCAACGCCTCCTCCGATCCCCATCTCGAAGCGGCCTAAAGGCCGCGATCCCGGGGGCGGTATCCGAATGAGCCAGAGCGGCCACCCTGGACTGGAATCGGCTTGATCTTTGAAGGTCTGCCCGCAAGATGTGCCGCATTCAAACTAACTTAAGTTATGGCCGATATTTCCAACCGTTATCCCGAGAACGTCACCGGTAAATTCTACGTCGACAACCAATGTATCGACTGCGATCTCTGCCGCGAAACGGCGCCCAATAACTTCACTCGGAACGACGACGGCGGTTATTCTTACGTCTATAAACAACCTGAAACCGAAGACGAGGAAAAGCAATGCAAGGAGGCCATGGAAGGTTGCCCGGTCGAGGCTATCGGCAACAACGGCGCGTAGTTTCCCTGTCATTTTTGTTCAACGCAACGCGGCGTCCAGGCGTCGCGTTTTTATTTCCTCACCTGATATTGCGCCGCAGCAGATCGAGCGCTTGCTGGGAAGTTACCGACTTGAAGGTCTCGCGATCGTATGGATTGAGCCTTCGCTTGGCGATAGTTTTCCCTGAGCTGGCGACGGCCATCCACACGGTGCCCACCGGTTTGTCCTCGGTCCCGCCGGTGGGTCCGGCGATGCCCGTTACTGAGACGGCGTAATCAGAGCCGGTTCGAGTCCGCGCTCCTTCGGCCATTTCGCGCGCGACCTCTTCGCTCACGGCGCCATAAGTGGCGAGCGTTTCGGGACGCACGCCCAGAAATTGTTGCTTGGCTTCGTTGCTGTAGGGAACCAGGCCGGCCAGGAGCACGGCGGAGGCACCGGGCACGTTGGTTAACCGGTTGGCGATCCAGCCTCCCGTGCAGGATTCGGCCAGGGCCAAGGTCTGACGCTTCTCG
>DATLUX010000535.1:0-2789 GCA_035577805.1 Verrucomicrobiia bacterium | reverse complement strand
CGCGGCAGATGGACAGGCCCTATTTTCCGTTGACCCTCGCGCAATTGCCGGCGCGGGTGCAATTCGAGGAGTTGACGTCCATGGAATTCGCGGTGGGCGACATCAGCATTCGCGCGGCCTTTGTGAATCACCCGGGCATCTGCGCGGGCTACCGGCTCGAAGGAGGCGGGGTGTCTGTGGCTTACCTGCCGGATCATGAGCCGTTTTATCGCACTTGCGGGAGGGGATCCCACGGCAGGAGCCCGTCCGCGGAAGCGGCGGACTTGGCCCGGGTTGAGGATGAGCGGATCCTGAATTTTGTGCGGGGCGTGGACATCCTGATTCTGGATTCGCAATTTGACCCGGAGGAGTATGAAAGTCGGGTTGGGTGGGGCCATAGTTCGGTGGAAGACGCGGTGGAGCTGGCGGCGCGGGCGGGAGCGAGGCGGCTGTTTCTGTTTCATCATGATCCGTCGCATAGTGATGCGCGCATGGATCAACGGGTCGAACATGCTCGAAGCGTGGCGGCGAAGTTGAATCCCGAGTTGCAGGTGGATGCCGCCCAGGAAGGGGTGCAGGTGACGGCGCAGGCCAAAGTGCTGGGCGTCTGACCCCAGGAGTAGTTCAAAAGCCACCGGCTGCTTGGAGGTTACTTGGAAGGTGGGAGGCAGCGATCACGTGTGGGCGTGTTGGCAAGGGGAGCTGGGAGGTGGCAAGGGAATTTGGGGCAAGGGAATTTCCGGAACCGGCATGCCGATCCTTCGCATTGACACGCGTGCTCGTTTCTCTAGTGTCGCGGCCAGTTCCATATGAGAATCGGCATCAATACTTTTCTGTTCGCGTCTCCCTTTACCAACGAGAGCACCAGCTTGTTCAAGACCTTCAAGAAGTGGGGGTTTGAGACGGTGGAAATCCCGGTGGAGGACATTTCGCATATCGACCCGGTTCACGTGCGCCAGGAGTTGGACAAACACGGGCTGAAATGCGGTTCGGTCTGCGCCTGCATGGGACCCGGCCGCGATCTGCGCGGGACACCGGAAGAACAGAAGACCTGCATGGATTACTGCAAACAGCTGATGGACCAGATGGGGCCGCTGGGATGTCCATCGATGATCGGCCCGGTCTATTCCGTCGTAGGGAAAGCCGACGCGGTGGAGCCGGCGCGGCAGAAAGAGGAATGGGCGTTGGTGGTCAAGAATCTGAAGGAACTGGCGCAATATGCGCAGGACAAGGGCGTGCAGATCTGCATTGAGCCGCTCAACCGCTTTGAAACGGATTTCTGCAACACCTGTGATCAGGGCTTGCGTCTGCTCAAGGCGGTTGGCTCCAAAGCCGTGAAATTGCACCTCGACACTTTTCACATGAACATCGAGGAAAAGAACCAGGCGGCTGCCATTCGCAAGGCCGGCAAAGTGCTGGGCCATTTCCACGCTTGCGGAAGCGACCGCGGCACTCCGGGCGGCGATCACATCGATTGGAAATCCATCGCCAAGGCGCTGAAAACCATCCGTTACCAGGGCGACGTGGTGATCGAATCCTTCACCACCGACGTCAAGGTCATTGCCCGGGCCGCCGCCATCTGGCGGCGAATTGAACCAACCCGCAACGAGATCGCCACCAAAGGCATCAAGTTTTTGAAAAAAACCCTCCGTTAAAAGGATGCTTCCATTATGAAATGTTCCACGCTCCTCACCCTCGGCGCCACCGCGCTGCTCCTCCAGTCCTTGTCCTGCCATGATTGCGCCTTCGGCCAGGCGGTTGAGCCCGGCTTCAAAAGTCTGTTTAACGGTGTTGATCTCACCGGCTGGACAGGCAACAAGGACCTCTGGTCGGTCGAAGACGGTTTGATCACCGGACGCACCAAGGCAGACCCGAGGCTTACGCACAACACTTTCCTGGTTTATACGGGCGGGGACGTCAGCGATTTCGAGCTGCGCCTTTCCTACAAAATCGTGAACGGAAACTCCGGGATCCAATACCGCAGCAAGGTGGTGGAGCAAGGCAAGTTCGGCCCCATCGTCGGCGGGTATCAGGCCGATTTCGAAGCCGGCAAAACCTATAGCGGCATTCTCTACGAAGAACGCGGACGCGGCATCCTGGCCCAACGCGGCCAGAAAACGGTCATCCGCGAAGAGGAAGAAGAGAAGGACGGCAAAAAAGCCAAAAAAACCAAAATCGAGGTGGTAGGTTCGTTAGGCAAGTCGGACGAAATCCAGGCCCGGATCAAGAACGAGGATTGGAACGACTACGTGGTGATCGCCAAAGGCAATCATTTCCAGCATTTCATCAACGGCCAGCAAACCGTCGATGTGATCGATGAACAGCCGGCCAAAGCCGCGAAGTCAGGCGTGCTGGCTCTCCAGATTCACGTGGGTCCGCCCATGACCGTTCAGTTCAAGAATGTCCGGATTAAGAACCTGGAGTGATTCCAATGCGGAATGCGGAATGCGGCTTGCCACGCCCGTAGCCGCAGGCGAAGGCGGCAAATGCGGAATGCGGAATGATTCCAATGCAGAATGCAGAATGTGGAATGCCTAGAACTCCTTTTCATGCGCGTGTGCACTCCGCACTCCGCACTCCGCATTCCGCATTCATAAGATTCTCGCTCGCCATAGGTCTGGTGCTCAGCAGCGTGTGGTTGACCGGTTGTGCCAGTTCGGCGCGTTCGTCGCCTAAAAAGATCGTGCTGGTGGCGGGCCGGGTCAGCCATGGCACCGGCGAACACGAGTTTCGTGCCGGCTCATTGCTCTTGAAGCAATGCCTCGATCGTGTGCCTGGGGTTCAGGCCATCGTCATCACCAACGGCTGGC
>DATLUX010000534.1:0-3322 GCA_035577805.1 Verrucomicrobiia bacterium | reverse complement strand
ATTGCACGCGTGGTTGCTCGGGCCAGACGGCAATGTCATCGAGACCACTTGGAAGGAAATGGGGCACGCCTACTACGGTATCCCGTTCCGCACAGATTACGTCCGGAACCAAATCCGGCAGAACAAACACTACTCAATGATCGATCAATGGGAGAAAGCTTTCCCAACGATCCACACACCAAAGGAAGTATGGCTGAGAAAAATCTAATCCGACTCGCCCTAAGCGTGCGGCAGCCTTGGGCTTGGCTTATTGTCAATGGGCATAAGGACATTGAGAACCGCAACTGGCCAACGAAGTTCCGCGGGCCAATCCTTATTCACGCGAGCAAGTTCATGACGGCGGAATCGTACTGCGACTGCGCAGAGTTCCTCGCTCAGATAGGCAAAGTCGTGCCGAACTTCCCAAGCTTCAGGAAACTACAATCCCAACTCGGCGGCATCGTCGGGCAGGCGGAGATCATCGGCTGCGTGCCAGCCAGTAGCAGTCCCTGGTTCGTCGGCGAGTTCGGGTTCGTCCTGCGTAACCAGAAGGTGCTCCCGTTCCAACCGTGCAAAGGGAAGCTGGGATTCTTCAGGGCTGAGTTATGAACGCTGACGGAATCAAACCACGCGGCAACTACGACGATGAAGCCGAGCGCCAGCTCGTTGAGTTGGGCGCTGAGCTGGTAGTCCTCATCGTTATCAACGGAAACAAGGGCAACGGATTCTCAGTCTGTGGGATTGACGGACACAAAGACAGCAAGCTTCCCAAGCTGCCGTTCATCCTCCGCGACATGGCCAACTCGATCGAGGCCCAACAGAAACTACAAAAGAACCAATGAAACCAGACGATCAACGAATCGCGATTGCGGAGTGGATGGGTTGGAAATGGTACAGGATCCCACACTCCGAAGCATTTATCAGAGGACCGGTGCGCACCCTGTTCAATCCGTTAATCCACGAATACGATGGCCAGTCCCCAGCTTGGCTGGTCAGGGCCGATGGCACGGAGCGAGTCGCGAACATGCCTTACATGGAACGCGAAGGGCATCTGCCGAACTACACCAAAGACCTAAACGCGATGCACGATGCGGAACGGCAGATGTTTGAATCCAACCCCGGTTATTACAATCGGTCGTACGTGACACATTTGCAGGACGTGCTTAAACAGGAAAGCGAGCTTGGAGTCTTGGACAAAAGACAAGCCTGCGAAGTCGCAACAACTACCGCAGCGCAACGGGCCGAGGCATTCCTGCGCACCCTTGGCCTGTGGAAAGAGGAGGAGAAATGAACACCATCCGCATTGTGGTCGTTGCCTCCAGACCGGAGCATGGTCAGGACGGCATCGAACATATCATCGGCAAAGAGTACGACGCCACGCTGGACGAGCGGCAATACGCCACCTTTGACTGCCCCGAGTTCGGCGGGCAGATAAGGCTTAGCCCGTCCGAGTGGCGGGAGAAGGGGGAAGGCAAGCCATGAACGCACCGACAATCAACGCCGGTAAAATCATCGATCGATTAGTGGACCTGGCCCCCACGATCATGGAGCAATACTTCAGGCCGGATTGCTGCATCGCCGCAACGCGCGTCGCGTGCGGTGTCATCGGCAGGTTCGGCCTGCCGGTGTTCCCCCAGCCAACCAAGCTGCTGGTGTACACGATGCCGCTGTGGGATCGCCTGAATGAATGGGACGGAATCTATCGCAAAGGCGAGCACAGCGTCGGCTTAGGGTTCGGCGAAGATCCGCGCCAGAAGGATCCGAACTGGAAAGGGTACGCCGGTCACTTGGTTGCCATGAGCCAGGGCAGGCTCATCGATCTGTCCTTCGGCCAGGTCTCGCGCCCGCACAAAGGCATCAACATGCCGCCAGCCATTGCCATACCAGCGCCTTCGTTCCCACTGACGGGAATGTTGAACGGCTGCATGGTGCAGTATCGGCAGCATCACAATCCGAAGTTCACAGAAGCCGTCGATTGGACTGACGTGTCGCGAACGTCGCCCATCATTCGGTGGCTGGTGAACCGCATCATTGAGGATGGAGCATGAAACGTATTACCAGACAACGACCACTGACGGATGAGGAGGCTGACAAATACCGGTTATCCATCTGGACGATCTACGAACGTCCGAAGGATTACCCGAGGCACTTCGTTGTCCGTCGCTGGACGATTGGAGCTGGCCAGGAGCGAGCGCACGAATGTCAGTTGGCAGATACCTTAGAGGAGGCGCGCAAGCTGGTGCCCCCGCTACTCATACGGCTGGACCGGCAGCCAAACGATGATCCGGTTATTGTGGAGAATTGGTTATGAAGCGAGAACCGTTTGACGAATCCCTACCGCGTCATCACCTGAACTGCACCTACATCCTGCCGTCGCCACCACGACAAAGCAAAGCTCAATCACCTTTCCGATGGGTCAGGGAGCAAACACACGGCTGCTGGTGCTCAGCGTGGAAGCTGCTGAAGAACGGAGAGTATCGAGTCTGGCGACGTGGCGCATGGCGCAAGCCAAAGCCCGGTGAAGTTCGCCGATCGAGGAGGGGGCCAAGATGATCTCCTTCTATCAATACGCGAGGGAGTATCCTCCGATCCTCGTCCGGTTGCTGGCCAGGCACAAAGGCGGGCTGCCATTGACCACGTCGGAGATCTCTTGTCGCTGCGCTGGGCACGGCTGGCCGATGTCATCGTACCGAATCGGCATTATCAGTTCCGCATTGGACTGGGACGAGATCCCTTTCGGGGAGATGCAAGCCTTCCTGCTGGCGTGCGACGTGGACTTCACCGATCCCGTTGCGATGAACCGGAAGAAAACCTACCTGAAAAGCCAACACAAGTTCCGGTACCTGATCAAATCACCAGAGTTCCACACCATCCTGAAGCCGCTCGTCGCGCGCTATCGGGAGCACATTGAGAAACAAATCAACCACGGATGAAACTCTACCTACACCAAAGCGGTACGTGGATCGTCAGCTTCCGCACCAAGCACGGGTGCAAACGGCTCAACACAAAACAAACCGATCGGCGGCTGGCCGAGCTGGTGGTAAAGGAAGCGAAGATCGAACAGATCGAGCTGGCGCGCACCATCAACCTGGTTGCCAGCGCCGCGTCCATGCACGCCCTCTGCGGCCGCGTGGTCACGTCCAGAGACGCGTTCAAGGAATGGCTTGATCACCTTCAAGCCAGTCATCCCAGCGGGACAGTCATCCGGTACGAGCGCGTCGTTAAACTGTTCCTCAACCGGATGCACTGGCCGAAGATGTTGTCCGAGATCCGGTCAGTCAGCATCGATTCGTGGATCAACAGCACGGAGTCAGAGGCCCACGCGCAGACCAGGAACGTGCAT
>DATLUX010000533.1:0-2437 GCA_035577805.1 Verrucomicrobiia bacterium | reverse complement strand
TCGTTCTCATAGAGCAATATGTTTCAGTTTAAGTTAACTACGCCTGGAAGCGTAGGTCCCCTGAAAATGGCTCGCCATTGCACTTGTGGTGGGTTTGGCGCTCCCTCTTTCGGCTCACCCCAATTCCTGTCGCAAGGAATTCCAGGAATTCTTTCGCTTGATCGAGCGACCGCCGTTTCCTTTTCCGGCTCCACTCAAAAACCAGACATGCATCGGCCCTTTCCATTTGAATCACAGTGTGCGCACTTTATTTTTGCTTCAACTGAGCGCGATCAGATCCGGACCCTGGCGGACCGAACGTAGTTGGAATTCAGGTTTCACTTCGTCAAGGGGCGGGCGGACCGCTTACGAATCAAGGCAGCTTCATCGCGGATGTTCACCAGGGACAGCTGTGTGGCTCGGAAGAGGTGTGCACAGCCCACGACCAATCCGCCGGCGCCAAAAAAGCCAAGGAACAGTCCCAGCACGGCCATTGCATGAACCCAGCCCCCCGCGTGAAATGCGGCGACCCCAGCTCCCAGCAATGTTACCAGCGTTGCCGACGCAAAAGCGGCCAGGGCAAGATAAATTGAGTGCAGCGCGGTTAGCAGAAGGGCGGCTTGTTTTTCCACCCGGTCCGTTACCTCCATCAGGTGAGTCCGCTCTTCTTCGGTTTGACCACCACCTTTGGATTCAATGAAGAGTTCATGCATGCGGTCCCTCGTCCGCAACATTCGATTGATCGTGCTCAAGGCCAAGACGCTGGAAGCATTAGTCAAGAGTGCCGGGGCCGCGACGAAGGTCAGGGCTGCGAACGGACTTTGTATCAAGGGATTCGGGTCCATAGAAACAAGCGGCTGCGGATGTTGGTCAACAAACCGAGGAACCAAGCGAAGAACCGATGGGTGGGCTGGCAGAAAGATTGGACAGGCTTCCGATACGACCGCGGCGGTTTCCGCAGCGGCAACTGCGATGCGAAGGACACCGGGAGCACCGGGTTAATTCCCGATCGCAGCCACACCCGGAGAAACCCAGTTGGAATGAAATTGAAGTTCTGCTTCATGGAGGCAGTCCTTTCCCCGGCTAAACTTTTCCATCAACGCCACTGCCCGGGCCTTGATGATCTGATTACACACCGCCAGCGCTTGCTCCCGGTTGCGAGTGTTCTCGCACACGATCGCGTTCAGGTCGTCAATATTGTAGAGAAACACGTTGTCGAGGCGTTGGACCTCGGCATCAATGTTGCGCGGAACGGAGATGTCGATGAGGATCAACGGACGATTCCGGCGCATGACCATCACTTCTTCGATTTCTGCGCGCAGCAACAACGTTTTCGGACAGCCGGTCGAAACCACGACGATATCGGCATCGGCCATCGCGGTAAGGCGCCCCTCAAACCGCACAGCCCGACCGCCGAACTCGCCGGCCAACTCGCAGGCACGGTCGAAGGAACGATTGGAAACCAGAACCGATCGCGCGCCCTTCTTCGCCAGATGACGAGCGCAGGCTTCGCTCATCTGGCCGGCGCCGATGATCATGACAGATTGTCTGGAGAGATCGTGCGGGAAGATCCTTTCGGCCAGTTTCACCGCCACCCCACCGACAGACGTGGCGCCGCGCCCAATGCCGGTGCGTGTGCGGATCTCTTTCGTGACCTGGAAAGCCCTTTGAAAAAGGCGGTTCAACGTGCCCCCCGTAAGCTGCGCGCCGCAGGCGATCTCATAGGCCTTCTTGACCTGACCTGTGATTTCAGTCTCGGCAAGTACCATCGAGTCCAAACCGGCGGCAACGCGGAACAAGTGGCAGGCGGCCTCGAAGTCTTCATAGATATAGGTGTGGGCACGGAAATCGCCCGGTTTGGCGCAAAGTGATTCGAGAATCGAGCTGTCGCCGCTGGTTTGGTGCAAGGGCGTCGCATAGATTTCGACGCGGTTGCATGTGGATAGGAGGACGATCTCGTCGAGGTCTCCGCGCAACTTCAGATGAGTGGCGCAGCCAGCGAGGTCCGACAAATTCACAGCGAGTTGTTCGCGCACTTGGACGGGCGCTGTTTTGTGGTTCAATCCCACGACGAAGAATTTCATGCGGAACGTCCTTTCATTCCCCATGCAAGGGTGCGTCGGCCCGCCAGTAGTTCTGCAATCGGATTGCAGGGACGTTTCATATGCGAAAGCCTAGCGCCGATGCGTGGTGGTGTGAATTCAATCGACTGGGACAGGCGGAGGTAGCTCTTTTGGTTGATTAGTTTCTTTCAAGAACGAGTCGGCGAAAGTGGAAGGTTGAAATATCCCATACCAAGGTATCGGGCTAAGCTCCTTGCCCAAACCGTTATAGTCGAAGACCGACTGGACCGGAAAACCGTCGCCGACTCAGCGCGTGCGTGAACTCTGATAAATGCGAAGCAAGTGGGCGGGGCCTGGATAACCAAAGAATTGTTCAATTCTGTCGACGGTTCGGC
>DATLUX010000532.1:0-6840 GCA_035577805.1 Verrucomicrobiia bacterium | reverse complement strand
CCTCGTTTCTCTGCTTGGCACTTGAGACAAGGATTGACTGTAAGGTTCGTCACGAATTCGGTCTGTAAGCGGTTGATATGGGTTCTGGTGGCAAATGTCGAGAATGCGGGGCGGTAATTCCGGTCGATGGGCCGGCGGGTCTTTGTGCGAGGTGTCTGTTGTTGTTGGGGATCGAGCAGGCACAAGGCCCAGCCGAGACGTCCTCATCCAACCCCGATTCCCAATCTGCACCGGCGCAGTCGCCCAAGGATTCGCCCCAACCGGCGCCAGCCGAGGCTTCCAAGAGTGGCGTCTTCGTCACACTTGTTCCAACGGAGAAACCGGGTGATGAGATCAGGGGCTACAAACTCCTGGAGCAGATCGGCCACGGTGGTTTCGGCGTGGTCTATCTGGCCGAGCAGAAGGAGCCGGTCAAACGGCGCGTGGCGCTCAAGATCATCAAGCTGGGGATGGACACCAAGCAGGTGGTCGCTCGCTTCGAAGCCGAGCGCCAGGCCCTGGCGCTGATGGACCATCCCAACATCTCGAAAATTCTTGAGGCCGGCGCGACCGAGACGGGCCGCCCATATTTCGTCATGGAATTGGTCCCTGGCCTGAAAGTTACAGATCACTGTGACCAGAATAATTTATCCACGGCGGAACGGCTGGACCTGTTCGTGCAAATTTGCCGGGCGGTCCAACATGCGCACCAAAAGGGGATCATCCATCGCGATCTCAAGCCATCCAATATCCTGGTGACCCTGCAGGATGGGAGGCCGGTGGCCAAGATTATTGATTTCGGCATCGCCAAGGCGACGCAGCAGGAACTCACTGAACAAACGGTGTTCACCCAGTTCGGGCACTTTGTCGGGACGCCAGCCTATATGAGCCCGGAGCAGGCCAAGTTGAGTCCAAGCGCGTCGGCAGACGTGGACACGCGCAGCGACATTTACAGCCTGGGAGTGCTGCTCTACGAATTGCTGACGGGCAAAACGCCTTTCGATACTCGCCAAATGCTGGCTGGCGGTCTGGATGAAATGCGCCGCACAATTCGAGAGACGGAACCAGCGCGCCCCTCCACGCGTCTGAGCACCATGGGGAAAAGAAAGTTAAAGACCGCCGCCGAACATCGCCAGTCTGAGGGACCGAGACTGATCCACCTACTGCGTGGCGACCTCGATTGGATCGTGATGAAATGCCTGGAGAAGGATCGCGCACGCCGTTACGAGACGGCCAACGGATTGGCGCGGGACATCGAGCGGCACCTGAGCAACGAACCGGTACTCGCCAGTCCGCCCAGCCGGGTTTACCGGTTTCAAAAGCTAGCTCGCCGGAACAGAGTTTTTGTATCTGCCGCCGGACTGGTCGCGATGGTGCTCGTGCTTGGCGTACTGGCAAGCACCTTGCAGGCGGTGCGCGCTACCCGGGCGGAGCATGAGCAAAGCCGCTCGCTCCAGCGAGCCCAGACCGAAGCGGCAAAGAGTAAGGAGGTAGTCCGGTTCCTTGAAGACATGTTGAAAGGCGCCGGACCGAGTGCTGCGCGGGGACGCGACGCGACCATGTTGCGCGAGATCCTCGATAAGACCTCCGAACGCGTTGAGAATGACCTTAAAGATCAGCCGGAAGTTCAAGGAGACTTGAATGTCCGGCTGGCCATGACCTACCGCGACTTGGGGGACTACCAGAAAGCCGAGCCCCTGCTTGAGCGAGCCGTGGAGGAATATAGAGCCTCCTCCGGCAACGGTGACTGCAAACTGGCGGTGGCGCTGGGACTTTTGGGCTGGAACCAAGTAAGGCTTTTGAGGCTTTACAACGTCGCTTTTGCCAGGATGAACGCTGAACAAGGACTCGCACTGGCCCGAAAGTGTGGGGATAAGGAAACACTCGCCTCCTGCCTTTACTATATGGCAGGCGCGCTGAGCAGGTACGGGCAGGCGGGCGTGAGGGAAGAGGAACCCTTTTTGCGCGAAGCAGTAGCGCTACAAAGGGAGTTGGGGAACAACCCGGAGAAACTCGCGACTTACATCAGGCACTTGGCATCCTGTCTCGACGATCCGTCAAATGAGTCGGAACAATTGTACCGCGAGGCGCTCGCGCTTTTCCGGCAGAGTTTAGGCGAAGACCATCCCATGGTTGCCGGCGGCCTGTACGGGCTTGCGCAGTGCCTGCTGAACGAAAACAAGTTGGAGGAAGCCAAGGTCCGAGCTTATGAAGCGCTCGAACTTGGCCGCAAGACCCTATCTAAAGACCATGTAAATGGGCAGTATTATCTGGATTTCCTGATCATGGTGCTGGTTTGTCGTGGTGAGTGGGATGAAGCCGAGCGTGTTCTGCGCGCAGCCGTCGATGAAGCGCCCTCGCTACCCGACCGGTGGGGACTTTTCGCGAAGCTTGAAGCGCGCCGGCGCAATTGGGCAGCGGCAGTGGACTATTCAGCGCACGAGGTCGCAATTGACCCTTCACGTTGTGGCACGCTTCCCGTGATGTTGCTTCAAGCTGGCAGGGTAGATGATTACCGCAAGTATTGTCACTCGATTCTCGAGCGAGTGGGCACGCACCATTGGCTCGAGCAGGTGAGCACCGCGACCAATCCGGTTCCTGCCGAAGGAGCAGCCAAAGTATCATTGCTTTTGCCTGTCGATGGAAGCGATTTCGACCGCGCTTGCGAGTTGATGGATTTGGTTGCCAAGGCGACTGAGCCGGATGGGATACTGCACTGGTTTGCGCTCTGGAAAGGGCTGGCAGACTATCGCCGAGGAAGATTCGAATCGGCGAGGGAGTCGTCCACCCGCGCCCGCTCCAGCGGTATGGCCGAGCCATGGTGCAAAGTCCCGGCCTTATTCATTGAGGCTATGGCTTATGCTGGTTCGGGGAACTCTGAGTCGGCCAAAGCAACTCTTTCTGCAGCAGAGGAACTAATGGAAAAGAGCTACCAAGGTTGTCAATCGTTCGGGGCCGAAGCCGACTGGGCGCTTAGCGACCTGCTACGCCGGGAGGCTCACGGGCTGATTGACGCCAACCTCAAAGGGAACGAGAAGCAAAAATAACCGGTCCTGGGTGGCAACCCCGCCGCCTTGCCCTTGGGCGATTGGACAGCAACTGGGGGGCCTAAGGAGCTTTCCGGGCCAAGATCACCTCACTCCATCCGCAGGTCACGATTACCCTCAGCGGTTCCACCGGCTGCGTTCGCCTTAAAACTACCCTCAAGTCCCGCTGTAAGGTTCTCCCCATTTTCGGTCTGTAATGGAGAGCAGCCAATGCTGAAGACATTCAGCAAAACCTTGGGAAACATCGCCCAAAAGAAAACAACATGCATTATGAGTGAGCGATTCGACCAACTCACGAAGGGCCTGGCCCGATCGGTCACGGGCCGTGCGGCGCTGAAGCTATCCGGCATTGGCCTCGCCGGCGTGGCATTCGCCTCTTTCGGTCTGGCCCCGACAGCGCATGGGGCTGACGCGGCGAACACCTCGATACCGTGGTTCCAGATCGGCGCGAAGGCCGAGGTGGGCTACAAGGGCGACGGGCTGGCCGTGACGCCGACCTCCGAGGGCGCGCGGTTACGTTGCGTCTTCCAGCGCGTCGAAGGCGAGGCCACACGCGCGGGCTTATGGCTGACTTCGACGGTTACCAACGCGGTGAATGACCGGTTCCGCGTCGTTGCCACAGCGGTAGGACGGACGGGCGCACCGTTGGTAGTCCCCGGCGAGGCTTCTGAACTACCTCGACGTGTTGGATTCACCGCGCCGGATCCGGCTAAAGCCGGCACTACCAATCTATCCCTCCCAATCGCGGGCACGGTGTCCTTTGCTGGCCAGATGGTGCGCTTCGATCGGCCGGGCCTGATCGAGGAATACAGCGTGAGCATGGACGGGGTGCGGCAGGACTTTGTGGTGTTGAAGCGGCCCGAGGGCGCGGGTGAGCTGGTGGTCCGGCTGGCCGTGAGCGGCGCGAAGATCGAGCCGGCGCCTGGGAGCGCGCGGCTGGTGTTGGAACTCTCCGGGCGCAAGATTGCCTATAGTCGGCTGCGAGTGACGGATGGGACGGGCAAAGATTTGCCCGCGCGCATGGAGGTCGGTGCTATGTCGGGGGCGACGACCGACCCTGAGGCGCCTCCTCCCGCCCTTGTCGTTGTTGTGGATGATTCCGATGCCGTTTATCCCGTGCGCATTGACCCGACCTTCAGCGATGCCAATTGGATCAGCATGAATCCCAGTATTCCCGGCGCGGATAGCACGGTTTACGCGGCGGTGGTGGATGGCTCGGGCAACCTTTACATCGGCGGCAACTTTACCGTAGTCGGAGACGTGACGGCCAATGGCATCGCCAAGTGGGACGGGAGGCGTTGGTCGGCGCTGGGTTCGGGGATGGGCGCTGGCTTCTACACCACTGTTTACGCCCTGGCAGTGTCGGGCAGCAACGTCTATGCGGGAGGACATTTCACCACCGCGGGCGGCACCGCCGCAACAAGCATCGCCAAATGGGACGGAAGCAGTTGGTCCGCGCTCGGTTTGGGGATCACGGACCCATATCCCGAGGTCTATGCGCTGGCGTTGTCGGGGAGCGACGTCTATGTGGGGGGCTCGTTCACCAAGGCTGGCGGCATTCGGGCCATTGGCATCGCCAAATGGGACGGGAGCAGTTGGTCGGCATTGGGTTCGGGGCTGAATCTCTTTGTGTATGCGCTGGCGGTGTCGGGCAGTGACGTGTATGCGGGGGGCCGTTTCACGACAGCGGGCGGCGTCCCGGCCAACAAGATCGCTAAATGGGACGGGAGCAGTTGGTCCGCGCTTGGTTTGGGGATCACGGACCCGTATCCCGCCGAGGTCTACGCGCTGGCGGTGTCGGGCAGCGACGTCTATGCGGGGGGCTCGTTTACGAATGTGGACGGCGCGTTCGCCCCGGGCATTGCCAAGTGGGACGGGAGCGGTTGGTCGGCGTTGGGTTCGGGGATAGGCCGCACGGATTCATATTCGCCCTCTGTATCTGCGCTGGCGGTGTCAGGAAGCAACCTGTATGTGGGTGGCTCTTTCACGACCGCGGGTGGCAATGTGGCCAATTCGATCGCCAAATGGGACGGAAGCAGTTGGTCGGCGCTCGGGTCGGGGGTTGGTGGCGTGGATCCGTATGTGCGTGCCCTGGCGATGTCGGGCAGCAACTTGTATGCGGGGGGCGACTTCACGACTGCGGGCGACACCGCCGCCAGCTACATCGCCGGATGGAACGGGAGAGGTTGGTCCGCGCTGACAGTGCCGGGCTCGGGGATGAACGACCGGGTGTGGGCCCTGGCGGTGTCAGGAAGCAACCTGTATGTGGGTGGCTCTTTCACGACCGCGGGTGGCAATGTGGCCAATTCGATCGCCAAATGGAACGGGAGCAGTTGGTCGGCGCTCGGGTCGGGTATGAACGGAGGTGTCGGCCGCTTCTTGCCAAGCGGCGTGTACGCATTGGCAGTGTCAGGCACGGACTTGTACGCGGGAGGCAACTTCACGACGGCGGACGGCAACGTGGTCAATTCCATCGCCAAATGGGACGGCACCAGTTGGTCGGCGCTGGGCCAAGGAGTGGGTGGTCCTAATCCCTATGTCTATGCGCTGGCGGTGTCTGGCAGCAACCTGTATGCAGGGGGGTGGTTCACGACGGCGGGCGGTAACCCGGCCTATCGCATTGCAAAGTGGAACGGGAGCAGTTGGAGGCCCTTAGGTTCGGGCATGAATGACAACGTGCTTGCGCTGGCGTTGTCGGGCAACGACTTATATGCGGGGGGCGAGTTCACAATGGCGGGCAGCGTGTATGCCAATTATGTCGCCAAATGGAACGGCAGCACTTGGTCGGCGCTCGGTTCGGGGGTGGGCCCCGGTTCCTTCGGGACGAGGGTGGAAGCGCTCGCGGTGTCTGGCCGCGACCTGTATGCGGGAGGCGAGTTCTTTTTTCTGGCGGGCAGCGTGTATGCCAATTACGTCGCCAAATGGAACGGCACCAGTTGGTCCGCGCTGGGTTCGGGGATAGGAGCCGACAACTTTGTGCCTATTGTCGTGGCCTTAACGGTGTCCGGCGGTGATCTTTATGCAGGCGGCCGGTTCCAGACGGCGGGTGGCAGCCCGGCGAATTCCATCGCCAAATGGGATGGAAGCCATTGGACGGCGCTCGGTTCGGGAGCGTATGGCCCGCCTACTCACTCCAGTGTCCTGGCGCTGGCGGTCATGGGTAATGACCTGTATGCGGGAGGCGGTTTTACGATCGCGGGCGGGAAATTGTCGGGATACATTGCCCGTGCGTACCTGCCAACCCTTCCCACGCTTTCGATCTTTCACTCCGGCCCCACCATAACGGTTTCCTGGCCATCGGCGGACGCGGCCGGTTTTGCATTGGAACAGGCCGAGGCGCTGATGGCCCCGGCAAGCTGGGCTCCGAACGCCGCCAGCATCACCAACGACGGCACGAACAAGTCGGTGACCCTTCCCGCTACCAACAGCGCGCAGTTCTTCCGCCTCCGTGCGCCGTGAACGGTCCCGGGCAGCCCACCGGACTCGCGCAAGGAGCCGATTTCGACCGTGCCTGCCAATTGGCAGACACGGCGACATCTCTACGAGCACCCTGCCGTTAAACCGAAAGGGAGTTGGCTAGTGATGTGTCTCACAAATAGCTGGTGTTTTGTTGCGCCCAAAATGGGCTGGGGCGAGGCGCGACGAGGGAGCATATCCGCAGCGATCTGTGACTGAGGAGCAACGAAGCCCCAGGCCATTTTCGGCGCAACCCTTCGGGCCGCAGTTCTTTTGGCCTCCCGCGTCGTTGCTCGTTCCTTACAGACCCGGAAGGGTATGCTCGTCGCTCGCGCCTAGCGGGAGGCCAAAATCCCTT
>DATLUX010000531.1:0-5512 GCA_035577805.1 Verrucomicrobiia bacterium | reverse complement strand
CTCGCCTGGCTGGCGCGCGAGGCGCCAAAGGGCGGGTTGCGCGAGATCGCTGCCAGCGACCGGCTGGAAGCCTTCCGCCGGGAGGGCCGGCAGGAAATGCAGCAGTTCTTCGGTTTCACCCGAATAACTTAAGGCCAGGACAACATCGCCGTCGTTGACCAGGCCCAGGTCCCCATGCATGGCGTCCACGCTGTCGAGCACCACGCTGGTCGCCCCGGTGCTGGTCAGGGTGGCGGCGATCTTGCGTCCGATGTTGCCCGATTTGCCAATACCCGCCACCACGATTTTGCCTCGGCGCCGCAGCGTCTCCACCATCCGCTCGACGGCTTGGGCAAATGTGCCATCCAGTTGCGCCCGCACTGCTTTCAAGGCGGCGATCTCGAGGTCAAACACACGGCGGGCTCGGGCCAGGTGATCCATGGCGCGGAAGCCTGACAGTGCCTCGCTGGAGTGGCAATGTTCGAGTGCGACGCTAGCCTATGATCGACCAACCGCTGGATGAACTTTTTGTCATCTGAGAGCGCTCAACACTCCCGCCAAATCGCGAACAAGCATAGTTGACATTTCGAGCGCGGCTCATAAAGTCGTTGTTGGTTCGGGTAGCAGAACGTTTCTTCAGCGGGGTTCTCCACCCCCACCTCCTTGGCGTCTGTTTCCCGAATCCTTTTTTTGAATCCCTTTTTTGATCTCGAGCTTCTGATCCGAAGTCCTCCGCTCGATTAGTCTAGCCGATTCCGCTACAGCATCGGTTGAAGAGCCCGCTTCTTCCAAGATACACCGCCTACTATAGCGGCGGTCTGTGACCGCCGTTCGTTCTACCCATGCACCGACCCTCAGGTAGCAGCCGACGTCAGGAGGCTCACTCTACCCCAACGCGTCCTCCGGGAAAAAGATCAGAGCCCTTCGACAGGCTCAGGGTGTACCTCGTTACCTCGGCTGCTACGTGAGATTGGGTTGGGTTCATGGTCCCAATGCGCGTCCAAAAGTTGGAGGTCCGTCTTACCCATGAACCTGACCCTCACCCGGCCTGCGGCCACCCTCTCCCATCCGACCCTGGCTACGCCGGAGGCTGCGCCGCGGCGAGTGGGAGAGGGGCTGGGTGCCTGCCCCGAGCTTGCCGAGGGGGTGAGGGCTCTTTTTCAGTTGAAGTTCATGGCCCCAATTCGCGTGCACATGACGTGCAGGTGAAAGCTCTCCATGTGCAGCATGCGCGCGGCGTTTGTGGTGCTAAACAGATACCCCCCCGAACCCTGAACCCCGAACCCCGAACCCTGAACCCCGAACCCTGAACCCTGAACCCTGAACCCTGAACCCTGAACCCTGAACCCTGAACATTTTTGATGGCGGTGCGAAGCGGTTGGCGGTTTACTCACACGCCTCATGACACAGAAAGCTTACGCTCGTGCTGGCGTGGACATTGATTTGGGGAACCGGGTCAAGGCCACGCTTCCCCAGTTGTTGGCTTCCACGCATCGGCGGGAGGTGCTGGGCAAAGTGGGTGGTTTTGGAGGGTTGTTCGCCTTGGATTCACGGCGCTATCAGCGGCCGGTGTTAGTCTCCAGCGTCGATGGTGTGGGCACCAAACTGAAGCTGGCCTTCGCCATGGATCGGCACGACACCATTGGCGAGGATTTGGTCAACCATTGTGTTAACGATATTGCCGTGCTGGGGGCTGAGCCGTTGTTCTTCCTGGACTACTTGGGCACCGGCAAGCTGGAGCCGCATGTTTTTAATGAGATCTTGCGCGGGTTTGCCCGGGGTTGCGCGGCCAACCGTTGTGCGCTGATTGGTGGGGAAACCGCTCAGATGCCCGGGTTTTACCAGGCTGGGGAGTATGATGTGAGCGGGACCATCGTTGGCGTCGTGGAGAAAGCACGCATGCTGGATGGCCAAAGCATTCGCCCCGGGGATGTCGTGATTGGGCTCGTTTCCAGCGGGCTGCACACCAATGGTTACTCTCTGGCGCGTCAGATTTTCTTCGAACGCCTTCAACTCAAGCCCAGCACGCATGTGGCTGAACTTGGCAATACCATCGGAGACGAACTGCTGAAGGTGCACCTCAGCTATGGTTTGCTGCTGCTGCGACTATTGAAACGCTTCAATCGGGATGGACAACCTCGCGTCATCAAGGGGCTGGCCCACATCACTGGCGGCGGATTTATCGATAATATCCCGCGCGTGCTCCCCAAGAAATGCGATGTGCTCATCCGCAAAGGGTCCTGGGTGATGTTGCCGATCTTCCAAATGTTGCGGGACAAGGGAGGTGTGCCGGAGGAGGAATTGTATCAAGTCTTTAACATGGGCATTGGCATGACCATGATTGTGGCGGCTGCGCAAGCCGATGCAGTTCTACGCGCTGTCCAAGCGAGCCGCCAACCCGCCTGGTTGATCGGGGAGGTTGTCAAAGGGCAGGGCGTCGCTCGTGTCGTGGACTGACGAGCGCGGTTTTCGTGCAAAACACGACCAGGTTCAATTCAACGCCCGAATACGCATGCTTCCAGCGTCGGGTCCAAATCTTCCAAGGGCGATGCAGCCGTTCCTGCTCAAAAAAACCCGCATTGAAGTGGCCTGCCGGCTGGGGTAACCTGCCGGCGATGAACGTGCTCATCGTGGATGACGACCCGCTGGTGGGGATGGCTCTGAAGCATTTCGTAGAAAAAACGGAGGACGCCGCCGTCTGCAAGCATGTGACGGATGGGGCGGCAGCGCTGCGGGCGTTGGGCGCTGGGGGAGTGGATGTGATGTTCCTGGATTTGGACCTGCCCGAAGTGGGGGGACGCGACGTTCTTAAAGCCATTCCGCGTGGGTTGCCGGTGGTGGTGGTGACTTCCCATACGGATTTTGCGGCGCCGTCCTACGAGTTTGATGTGGTGGATTACCTGGTGAAGCCGTTGGACTTGGCGCGATTCTTTCGCGCCTGGCAGAAGGTGCGCGAACGGCGCGCCCAGGCCGGCGGGATGTCGCGGACCATTGTCATCCGAGACGGCCAGAAATTGGTGCAGGTGGCGTTGGAGCGGTTGCTATTCCTGGAGGCCGAATCCAATTATACCCGGTTCGTTTGCGTGGATCGGACCGTCATGTCGTTAGTCAGCTTGAAACAATTGGAATCATCCCTGCCCCCACAGTTCGTGCGCGTCCATCGGTCTTATATCGTCAATTTGCGCCGGATCGAACAAGTGGAAGGAAACGCCATCAAAATCGGCACCCACAAAGTGCCCGTCGGCGAGACTTACCGGGAAGAGTTGTTCAAGCGGTTTTCTCCGGTGAACTGAGGTTCGTTTCGGCTGTCCCTGATCCCAGGCGGGCCTGCAGCGCGGTCCGGCATTGCGCGATGCGCCGGAGGGCCCGGGCCAGCCATCCCTCCAATTGGCCGTCTCCTTTCTCCAGAGCATCGCGCAAACCGCCCAGGGCGTGGTCCAGTGTCCAAAGATCCAACTGATTCAGCGCATTCTTCATCCGATGATGCAAACGCGCCAACCGTTCCTGATCCTGCGCTTGGATGCTGGCGCGCAGATCCTTTTCCCAGCCTAACGTTTCTTCGATGCACTGCGCCAGATACGCTGTGACCAGCGCTTGGTCGTGATCAAAGAGGGCATTGACCGCTTCGACGCGCGGTTCAATTTGGCGGCGCAGTTTCGCATAGAGGTCGCCCGGTTCAATCGGTTTGGGCACAAACTCCTCCACGCCCACCGCCTGAAAGGCGGCCCGGATCTCCGCGGAAACCTGCGCGGTGACGGCCGACAACCGGATCCCCGGACAAACCTGGGCGAGATGCGCGGCGACCTCCACTCCCGGCGCATCCGGCAGTTGCATGTCCACCAAGGCCAAATCATAGCAGTGGGCGGCGGCCTTTTCGCGGGCTTCAGCAGCGGTCGCCGCAAACTCAACTGTCGCCTCGGTCTTTTCGAGCATCGCGCCCAACACCATTCGGTTGGTCGCCACATCTTCCACCACCAAGATCGTGCAATCGGCCAGGTCCGGCGGGCCGGCCTGGCGCGCGGCGTGAGGCGGTTCCGCCAGGGCGCGCACCGGCAGGACGAACTCGAAGGCGGTGCCGTTGGGGGTCACTTTCGCCTGCAACTTGCCGCCGAGCAGTTCGATGAGCCGGCGGCTGATGTTCAATCCCAGGCCGGATTCCGGGGGCGGAGGTGCTCCGCTTTCCAGGCGGGCTCGCACTTCGGGCGGCAGACCTGGTCCGGTATCGCGGACAACCAACTGCACGGCTTGAGGGGAGAGGGCCGTCGCCGCCAGCGCCACTTCGCCTTTCAGGGTAAATTTGATGGCGTTGTGGGCGAGGTTATTGAGCACTTGGTATAAGCGGACCGGGTCTCCTTGCACGTGGCGGGGCAGTTCGGACCCCAGATGCAGTTTGAGTTGAAGCCCCTTGCGCTGGGCCAAAGGCTCCAGGCTGCGCCGTAAATTCTCCAGCAAATCGCGCAGATCAAATTCGATCCGGTCCAGCACGATCTGGCCGGTCTCGATCCGATCCCGATCCAGCAAATTGTTCAGCAAGCTCATCAGATGGCGTCCGGCAAATTTCAATGTCCGCACGCGTTCGGCCTGGACCGGGTCCCGTTCCTGTTCCTCCAACAGATGGGTCAAACCGAGCACCGCATTCATCGGGGTCCGAATCTCGTGGCTCATCGTGGCCAGAAACTCGTCCCGCGCCCGCGTGGCGCTCTCGGCACATTGCCGCGCGTCGCGCAGGTTTTGCACTTGTTCGGAGATCTTGGCGGCCATGTCCTGGAATTTAAGAGTGAGCAGGCCGATTTCGTCGGGGCGCCGCGCCGGCAACACCGGGAGGGGCGCGCCGGGTTCATAGCGCTCCATGGCGCCGGCCATTTGGCGCAAGCGCCGGGCGAGGAGGCTTGTCGCCAGCACCACCACGCCGCCGGCCACCAAGGCGATGGCGACCGTGGCCATGAAATTCTGCGTGCGTTGCGCCTGCAGATGCGCCAGGAGCAGCGCTTTGGGCTGCGACAGCCGCAATAACAACGGCCGGTCTCCACCCGGCATCATCGGGAACTCATCCAGCAACGCCAGTTCCACGGCGTCATCCTCAATATGCGGGCGTGTGGCTGCGTCCTCCAACTGCGGCAAATCATCGAACAAACTAAAATGCCGGCCCAGATCGAAGGCGAAACACTTGCCCGGCTCCGGATGAACCAGGTAATCCCCGCGATCATTGCTCAAGGTCACGACGACATCCGGTCCGGCCAGGGCCGTGACGCTGGCTAGGAGCGACGTGACATCCATGTTGATGATGACCAGGCCGAAGCGCTGGCCGTCCGAGCGAAACACCGGAATACTGGCCCGCACCGTCGGCGCGGCTGGTTCCGCGCTGCGGCCGGACTCGACGTTCAGGTTCAGCTCGGATAAATGGAACCGTCCGGCAGGCAGCTTGGCCGTCTCGAGAAAATAGTCCCGATCGCCCTTGCGTTGCAGTTCGGTTACTTCACGAATCCCGTCCGTGCCCACATCGAACCGGATAATCTCACGGCCGCCGTCCTCC
>DATLUX010000530.1:0-47460 GCA_035577805.1 Verrucomicrobiia bacterium | reverse complement strand
GGCGCCGCACGAGCCGACGACGAATTACCATCACAACCGCACCGGCGAAGACAATGCTGACGCGCATCTCAAGCGGCAAGTGATGGGACGCGAAGTCGTTGTCGCTATTACGAAGGGCAAGCTCGACTTCGGACCGTGGGAGCAAATCTTTTACGGCGAGTTCGATGGGCGTAGGCGGAAACGGGTGTTGGTGAAGATCATTGGGGAATGAGTATCGGGTGCGCGGTGGACGGTGGACAGTGGGCGGTGGGGGCGAGCGAAAAGTGATGACGACTAGCCAACGCCTTGTCATCATTGAACACCTCATCAACGGACTCCTTCGTTCTCTGCAAGAGGTGCGGCATGCCCGACGAGATGAATGAACCCATAGCTTCTGATCTGCGACTGTCCACCGCCCACCGCCTACTGCCCACTGACCTGGCCATCACCAAAGGCAAACTCGACTTCGGGCCGTGGGAGCAGATTTTCTACGGCGAGTTCGATGGGCGGAGAAAGAAACGGGTGCTGGTTAAGATTATTGGGGAATGAGTATCGGGTGCGCGGTGGACGGTGGACAGTGGGCGGTGGGCGATGGCTGTGAAAAGTGATGACGTCGGACCACGCATTTGCACATCCACCCTGTGCAATGGGCCCCAACGGGGCCCTGTCTCAAAGCCCAAGGTTGCCGCGCAGCGGCTACCTTGGGTATAAGCACAGAAGCATTGGCAACCCCAACGGGGTTGCGGCAAAGGAGCCATCGTCATGCCACAATCGTTATCTGTCGTTTATCTGCATCTGGTCTTCTCCACGAAAGAACGCCGTCCGTTTCTGCGCGATAAATCGCAGCGCTTGTCGCTGCACGCCTATCTGGGCGGCATCTCCAAAACGCTGGACTGTCCGCCCATCATTGTCGGCGGAGTTGAAGACCATGTGCACCTGCTGGCACGATTCGGCCGCTCCTTGACCCAAGCCGACTGGGTCAAGGAACTCAAACGGATTTCGAACCTTTGGCTGAAACAACAATCAGCCGACTATGCCCTCTTCGAATGGCAGAAGGGATATGCCGACTTCTCCGTAAGCCATTCCAAATTGGAATCAGTGACGAACTACATAAAAAATCAGGAGCAACATCATCTCAAGATGAACTTCCAAGACGAACTGCGAGCGTTGCTGCACAAGCATGAGGCGAAATGGGACGAACGCTACCTGTGGGACTAACTTCGAACAGGACACCGCCCCAACCCCTTCGGGGTTGATGATTATATCGCGCCAGTTACCCAGGGTAGGCGCTACGCGCCAACCCTGGGCTTTGTCATGGAACGCCCTTGGCGTTCGCATCGGTAGTCATAGACGATGATGAGAGCGTGCTCCTCCACGACTACGAGGCGTGGATCGAGAAACTCGCACCTCATGAACCCACAGCCCAGCATCACCACAATCGCACCGGCGAAGACAACGGGGACGCGCATTTGAAACGCCAGGTGATGGGACGCGAGGTTGTCGTCGCGATTACCAAGGGGAAGCTCGACTTCGGCCCGTGGGAACAGATTTTCTACGGGGAATTCGATGGACGACGGAAGAAGCGGGTGTTGGTGAAGATCATTGGGGAATGAGTGAGCGGTGGGCAGTGAGCGGTGGGCGGTGGGCGGTGGGCCGCGGTGGGAGGTGGGCCGCGGTGGGAGGTGGGCCGCGGTGGGAGGCATGAGTGAAAAGTGGCTTGTGCCGGGAGGAGTTCCATTTGGGAGTCCTAAATCTTGCCCATCCACTCTGTCCAATGAGCCCCAACGGGGCCCCGCCTCAAAGCCCAAGGTTGCCGCGCAGCGGCTAACGCCGATGCACATCTCAAGCGGCAGGTGATGGGACGTGAGGTGGTGGTGGCCATTACGAAGGGGAAGTTGGACTTCGGCCCGTGGGAACAAATTTTCTACGGCGAGTTCGATGGACGAAGGAGAAAAAGGGTGCTGGTAAAGATTATCGGTGAATGATTTCTGCATCCGAGGACTGGCGACAGCACGGCCGAGACCAGCCGCGCGATACGCGCGACATGCCATCGAACTTGAGTGGCGCTACGGTGTGACGAGGCTGTGTCATCACGCACCGCGTGTTGACGACTTGGACGTGTTCGCAGAGCGAGAAGATGACCAATTGGAACACTTCGAGGAAGGATCTCCATGATTCAGCCCATTGTGGAAAGCCACGGCGAAGTGCCGGCGGTCCAGTGCTGGTCATAAAGTTGGCGGAGTTGATGGGCGTGCCATTCGTCCCGTTAGGCACTCCTTTCCGCTCCAATGAACTAAGAGTGATCACGCCTGGTCTACCCGCCAAATTCGGCAGTCTTTTTCGGTAGTGTCCTGGACACTACCTCTTTTTCCTTCCCATTACGCACGCACTCGTTATGGTCGAGCGCTAGGAGTAGTCATGGCCACAAACTCCAAAGACGCGATAGCCCGGCCCGCGGTGGGAAGTTGGAACACCGAATTTTACCAGGAGCTTCGGCAGATGGCGTCTGCTCAACTAGCGCGGCTGCCGCCGGGAAAAACTCTTCAGGCTACGGCCTTGGTGCATGAGGTCTGGCTGCGGCTTCGCGACCGGGAACAGCGATGGCAAAGCCGCGCCCACTTCTTTGGTGTCGCGGCTCAGGCCATGCGAGACATTTTGGTCGAACAGGCGCGGCGTAAAGCGGCGGCGAAACGTGGTGGCGGACAAGTGCGAGTCGAATTGACTGAAAGCAAATTGGTCGGTGGCGCGCCCGAGGACCAGTTGCTCGCACTCAACGAAGCGCTTGACCAACTGGCAGCACATGACCCGCCCAAGGCCGAGGTGGTCAAGCTCCGCTATTTTATCGGTTTGAATTTGAAAGAAACAGCGGATGCCCTGGAGCTGTCAGAGACGACCGTCAAGCGCCATTGGACCTATGCCAAGGCCTGGTTGCTTCGCGAATTGGAGCGGGGATGAGGAGCGCGATCGGCGGCAGACTCGGCCCAAGCCAAGAGCAACAGAAATAGATTTCCCTTCGATTAGTTGGTCCTTTTTGACACGGGATCACGGATGACGAAGTAGGCACATACGCAGTGGCCGCTTATGGCCAAGCGAACCCAGAAAGCCGACGAGATCTTCGCTACCGCATTGGAGATTCCCGCTCCCGCGGACCGCGCGGCTTATCTCCGTCTTGCGTGCGGGGACGACGAAGCGCTGCGCCTCGATGTTGAATCGCTGCTCGGCGTCCATGAAAGGTCCGCCACGTTCCTCGAACAACCGGCTCCAGACGCTGAGTTCACCGCGCCGACTTTGAATGGACCGGCGGACCAACCGCGTGCAGCCATTTTTTCAAACATGCTTGCCGAGAAAGAGGGCGACCGCATCGGACGCTTTAAGTTGCTGGAACAAATCGGTGAGGGTGGATTCGGTGTCGTCTGGATGGCGGAGCAGGAGGAACCGGTTCGTCGTCGAGTGGCTTTGAAAATCATCAAGCCAGGCATGGACACCAAACAGGCGCTCGCCCGGTTTGAAGCCGAGCGGCAGGCGTTGGCCCTGATGGACCACCCGAACATCGCCAAGGTTCACGATGGTGGCGCCACCGCGCACGGCCGCCCCTACTTCGTCATGGAACTGGTGCGCGGCATCAAGATAACCGACTACTGTGATCGCCATTGCCTCTCCACCGCGGAACGCCTTCACCTTTTCGTCCAGGTTTGCCACGCCATCCAACACGCGCATCAGAAGGGGATCATCCATCGTGACATCAAACCGTCGAACATTCTCGTCACGCTCCAGGACGGGGCGCCGGTGCCAAAAGTCATCGACTTTGGGATTGCCAAAGCCACCGACCAACCGCTCACCGACAAAACGGTCTTCACGCGTTTCATGCAGTTCATGGGCACTCCGGCCTACATGAGCCCGGAACAGGCCGATTTCAGCAGTTTGGACATCGACACGCGGAGCGACATCTACTCGCTGGGAGTGCTGCTCTACGAGCTACTCACCGGCGCCACCCCATTCGACAGCAAAGAACTGCTCGCTGCAGGTCTTGATGAAGTCCGTCGCGTGATCCGGGAAAAGGAAGCGCCGCGTCCTTCTACAAGGCTCAGTTGTCTGGAGCAGCACGACCTGACGACAGTCGCTCAGCGCCGACAGACTGAGCCGCTCATGCTGATCGCCACCGTTCGGGGCGACCTGGACTGGATCGTAATGAAATGTTTGGAGAAGGACCGGAGTCGACGCTACGAGACAGCCAATGCTTTGGCCACGGACCTGCAACGGTATTTGAATGAGGAATCAGTGGCGGCAAGACCTGCGAGCAGGTTTTATCGCTTTCAGAAACTGATTCGCCGCAACAAGACGGTGTTTATCGCTGCCGCCGCTTTTGCTGCGTCCTTAATTGCCGGTCTTTCAGTTTCGACCACTTTGTTCTTTCGTGAAGCCAAGGCGCGCAAACTGGCCACCCTGGAAGCGACCAAGAGCCGGCAAGTGGCGCAATTCCTGGAAGAGATGCTCAAGGGCGTGGGTCCCTCGGTCGCACGAGGCCGGGACACAGCGATGCTGCGCGAGATAGTTGACAAGACTACCAGTCGTATTGGCACGGATTTAAAAGATCAGCCGGAGGTTGAGGCGCAACTGCGTTTCACTCTAGCTGACACATATCTCGAGCTCGGGCAAATCCCCAGGGCCGAGGCGATGCACCGTGAGGGACTCGCAATGCGGAGGAAGCTATTTGGAGAGGAGCATCCTGCTATGGCCGAATCGCTCGATAGGCTTGCTTGGGTCCTGATGGAAGAAGGCAAACTGGTTGAGGCTGAGCTGCACGAGCGAGAGGCGTTGAAGATGCGGATCAAAATCTTCGGTGATATGGGTTTGGCAGTGGGGACTTCTCTAAACGGTTTGGGGACCATTTTCTTTGAGGAGGGGAAGCCAATCGAGGCGGAAGCTGCGTATCGCAAGGCACTGACCATCAAACGGCGATGTCTGGGCGATGAAAACCCATCCGTCGCCATGTTGCTCAACAACTTGGCCAACAGCCTCTCGCGCCAAGGCAGGCTGGTGGAAGCAGAAACCGTGCATCGCGAGGGGCTGGGCATGCAACGAAAACTTTTGGGCAACGACCATCCGGATGTCGCGCTTTCTTTACTTAACTTGGCCGATCTGTTCGCTCTGGAACGTAAACTGGGTGAAGCCGAGAGTTCCTATCGCGAGACCATTAGCATCGCACGTAAGGTATTTAGCGATTACCATCCACGGTTAGGGGCGGGGCTCCACAGCTTTGGCGATGTGCTATCTAAGCAACGCAAGTTTGCCGAGGCAGAGACTGCATATCGGGAAGCATTGGCCATCAATCGGAAGCGGGTTGGAAATGAAGACGCATCGAATATTGCTTCGCTCCACAATCTGGCCGATGTGCTCGTTCATGAAGGCAAGCTGGCTGAAGCCGAGAGCTCTTATAGCGAAGCCATTCTTATCACTCGTAAAGCGTTTGGAAATGAGCGTCCACAATTAGCAGCGTCTCTTCATAACTTTGGCGATCTGCTTTCCAAGGAGAACAAGCTGGACGAGGCTGCCCTTGCGTACGGAGAAGCACTGAAGATTAAGCGCAAGCTGCTCGGAACTGAAAGCCCCTCGACCGTCGCCTCAATTCACAATTTGGCGGACACGCTACGAAAGGCAGGAAAGCTGGCTGAGGCCGAAACTCTCTATGCAGAAGAACTGGCGATTGATCGAACTCGATACACAAACAATCCTGCCAAACTGGCAGTCCTCTGCGCCCGGCAAGGTCAATGGAAAGAGGCTGAGACCAACTTTGCCCGCGCTATCGAACTGGAACCCGGCCACCATCAACCTTATCCGTTCCTTGGACTCGTGCTGGTCCAGAACACCAATCTGGCGGCCTACCGCGAGCATTGCCGCAGGAGCGTGGAACGCTTCAAGACGACGGCCAACCCGGTCATCGCCGAGCGAATAGCCAAGCTCTGCCTCATCTTGCCTGGATCTGGAGCCGACCTTGAAACCGTGGCCAAACTGGCGGATACCGCAGCAAACGTGGGCACGAATCACGAGTGGATCGGCTGGTTCAATTTCAGCAAAGGCTTGGCCGAGTACCGCCAGGGCCATTTTGCCAATGCCATAGAGTGGGCGCAGAAAGCCTTGGCCAAGGCCGGAGAGGATTTATCACGCGACGTGGTTACCTATATCGTGCTGGCCATGGCGCAGCATCAATTGAAGCAAACGGATGAGTCTCGTGCTAACCTAGCGAAGGGTCTTCAATTAGCCGACGCGAAACTGCCCAAGCTCATCACTGGGGACCTTGGAGACGGCTGGGACGACGTGGTCCTTGCTTGGACTCTAATGCGCGAGGCGAAACTTCTCGTCGAGAGTGATCGCATTACAGGGAAACAGTAGAACCAACCCACTGCGCAGCCAAAGATTGCTGGCTTTGTGAACAAATCGAGAAAAGCGCAAGTTTTTGTGAACTTTTTCGCCTCCGAATTTCGGGTGAAGAGCTAGACGGTTCTGTGCTGAAACATTGCTCCATATCCTGAAAGGAAATTATGAAGATGCGCAGGTCCCTGTCCACCGAGGGCAGGCCTGCGTGGATCAGGACCTGAACCATGAAGCGTCAAGCACACCATACGTGGGGCACCCAAGACAGGAAGTTTTGCAGTCAACTAAAACACAAACCCCTCAGCGTCATCCGCTGAAAACGAAAGGTAGAAACCATGAGTCCAAAGACAAACATCAATCGAATTTTCAGCCCGCACGCGCTGAAACGAGCTTGGGCTGCGGCAACTTTGGCCCTGCTCGTTATGGCGTGGTCCGGCCAGGCCGCTCGAAGCGCCCCCAACCCAGGCGTCTTCCCGGTCGACTCCTCCCCCTACGGCAAGACATACGGTGAGTGGGGCGTGATCTGGTGGCAGGCGGCCTTCGCCCTACCCGTGGTGGGCGGGGACCATCCGCTGTTCTCCGGCGGGGCCTTCGGGGGAGACCACAACGTCGTGTTCCTTTCCGGCGTCCCCGGCCCGGTCACGAAGAACATCACCATCAGGCCCGGGACGGCAATCTTCTTCCCCGTCCTGAACACCGAGTGCTCCGTATTGGAGCCCGATCCATTCCACGGCGTCGACGCGGCTTCGCTCATCGCGTGCGCGAACCTGGTGATGGACAACACCGCGGGGATGTCCGCCTCCATCGATGGCGTGCCGGTCGCGAACCTCGGGGCGTATCGCGTCCAGTCGCTGCCCTTCGAGTACGGCCCGCTTCCCGCCAACAACCTCCTCGCAGTGGCCTACGGCGACCCGGTCACGTTCGCGGCCGGCGCGACCTCCCTCGCCGCAGACGCCGGTGTCTATCTGATGCTGGCCCCGCTGAGCGTCGGCCACCACACGATCCACTTGACTGGGACGGAGGTCTCGGTCGGGTTCACGGCCGACACGACCTACGAAATCACCGTCGCCAGGTAGGGTACCACCTGACCGTTCAGTGAAGTCACGCCCACCAGGCGTAAGCGACAAAGTCAGCCGCTGCTGGTGGCGGGCCAGCAGCGGCCTTGATTTAGCATCGCGGCCAGATTTGCACCGGCCAGTAATAAGCGACTGCTGAAGTGGCTTCGCGGCGGCGACCAGGGGGTAATTCTGCAAATAGGTAATCGCTGAAAGTGCGGGCGATGTCAGCGAAGGTGTTCCCGTTGAAAAACAGAAAGGGAGCGCGCCGATGGCAGGTGCGGAGGTAATCCAAAGTCTCGCCAAGCGACGCTTCTACTTCGCGCCGTTGTTGCCACTCGTCCCTGACTGTTGCAACGCTTTCTGAATTCGTTCCGTGCTGCGCTCGACCTCTTTCGCACACTCCTCGGTTGAGGCGGACGACAGACTCCCAGTCCCAGTTTGCGAGAAAAGCGGCTCTGGCTTGTAACGGTGATTGTTCGCCAGGGCTTCCTTGAGCGTCTCCTCCGGGGTCGCGAATTTCAGGAGGTCGGTTCGAATCTTCATCGGCCATACAGTAACCCGGCCCCGAGTATTCGCGCAAGCCGCCGCATGGAGCAAGTCAGAGGTTGCGAGCGTCTGCCGCCCGATATCCGAGCCATCCGACAATCCGGGGGATGAATCGGCCAGCAGGTTCGTATACGCCGCGCTCCCAATTCTGAATCGAGCCCTTGTGCACGCCAAAGAACTTCGCCAGGTCGGATTGCATCAGATGAAGCTGAAGCCGGCGCTTTTTGATGTGCTCTCCGATGGTCTTTGGTTCAGCCGGAACGACTTGCGTGCATTTCGACGAGATGAATGAACCCATAGCTTCTGATCTGCGACTGTCCACCGCCCACCGCCTACTGCCCACTGACCTCTGCGACTGTCCACCGCCCACCGCCTACTGCCCACTGACCTCTGCGACTGTCCACCGCCCACCGCCTACTGCCCACTGACCTGGCCATCACCAAAGGCAAACTCGACTTCGGCCCGCGGGAACAGATTTTCTACGGGGAATTCGATGGACGACGGAAGAAGCGGGTGTTGGTGAAGATCATTGGGGAATGAGTAGCGGGTGCGCGGTGGACGGTGGACAGTGGGCGGTGGGGGCGATCGAAAAGTGATGACGACTAGCCAAGGCCTTGTCATCATTGAACACGGAGTTGCACAAAGCGACTCAACAAGGAGCGATGGTCATGAGTGTTTTGAACTATACCGAGCTGACGGCTTGGCAGAAGGCCATGGATTTGGTCCAGGACGTTTATTTGGCGACGAAAGCATTTCCCAAGGAGGAGAAATACGGCTTGACGACTCAGATGCGGCGGGCGGCAGTCTCCATCCCATCAAATATCGCGGAAGGTCAAGGACGCTCGGGACGCGGAGAATTTCGCCATCATCTAAGCATTGCACACGGCTCCTTGCGGGAGCTCGAGACCCAATTGGTCATCGCTCTTCGTTTGGGGTATCTCAGTCAATCGTGCGTGGACGATTTGCTAGAGCTGGCGGGCACTGTCGGCCGGCTCATCAACGGGCTCCTTCGTTCTCTGCAAGAGGTGCGGCATGCCCGACGAGATGAATGAACCCATAGCTTCTGATCTGCGACTGTCCACCGCCCACCGCCTACTGCCCACTGACCCACGCTAAACGATTGGGTATGCCGATGCGGGGTGGAAGCCCAGTGGAGGCAGGCCATCCAGTGAGGATTGAACGGATGGCCCTCCCCTGGCCCTTACGGGCGATTGACCGGGTAAAACAGCGGCATCCCGCCCGGACTGTCCGTGCCAAATTGGAGCAGGAAATTCTGCGTCTTGGGTTTCAGGAGATAATCGGCCAGGAGGCGAGCGCCTTTGCTGTTAGCCCCCGGGAATTTCTGCGGATTTAGTTCCATCACGATGAAGGGGCGACGCATGTCGGGGTCGCCCTGGACGAGAATTTCCATTTCGTCCGCGCGAAAAATTCCTTGAATCACTGGAATGCGCCCGAGCAGGACGTAAGCCTGTTTCTGGCGGGCGAACTCCATCACTTCCTCTGAACTATCGCTTTCGTCCTTGAGCAGCCAGTCGCCTTGGGGGCGAAGACCCGTCTTCTTCCAGAGCTTGGTGGTGAGTTCACGGGTGCCAATGTTTTGAAAGTCGACCAACTTCGCTTGTGCCTTGGCGATGCGTTCGAGCGCAACCGCGCCGTCGCGCAAGCCGCGAATGCCGGCTGGGTCATGGCGCGGGCCAATGATGACGAATTCGTTGCGGGTCCAGGGACGCAGGTTCACGCCGTAGCCGTCGGCGACCAGGTCGGTGCTGATGTCGCCGGAGTGCATGGTGAGCAGATCTGCCTTGCCTTCCCGCAAGGATTCGGCCAGCAACTCGCGATTACCAGACATCGCCAGTTCGACTTTGTAACCAGTGTCAGCCTCGAAACGCTTGGCAATCTCGGGCCACAGGCCGGTCTTCATCATGCCGCCGATGACGGCCACGCGCACGGGGCGCTGCTCCTTGGTCGCGGTCGCGCAACTTGTCAGTGCGAGCATCCCGAGTAAGGAGCCCATGATGAGCAAGCTTGGTCGAGTCATTCAGGGCACGGGTGTTTGGTTCGGGCCGCTCGTGCCGGTCTGCCATTGCACATCGGGGCGCAGCGGGTCGCCGATGCCGCAGCCGAGATGAGCGCCCGTATAGGCTTGGACATGTCCATCCAGGAACGCAAGATTGGCCCGCTGCCCGTGGCGCGCTGGAACGCAATATGGCTTCACCGACGGCACGGTGGAGGAGTAGCCAACTGGCCCGTCGGCCATAAACACCACCGCGGCCGGTTGCGGGATTTCGCTAAGCCGATGCGGCAAGGGGCGAATCCACGGTGAGACGAACATGTTCATGGCGTAGGAAAGAAAGTGAGCTGAGCCGTTCGCTTGGGCGTTTGGACAAACAAGGATGCTGTGGTCATTGGGTTGGGGAATCGCCGCGTTGGTCACGAGTGACTGGTAACTTGGTAAGCCAAGCACCGGTGGCAGTGCGTTAAACCAGTCTTCAGGACGGTCAATAAGGAAGAGCGGTTGGACGCCTTGGCCACGGCGCGGGATACAATCCTCGTTTTCCGCGACATAGAGTGTCAGAGCAATACCCCATTGCCGCAGGTTGCTGATGCATTGGGTGGCGCGCGCCTTATCCTTGGCTCGCGCCAGGCTCGGCAGTAACACCCCAACCAGAATTGCAATAATGGCAATGACCACCAGCAACTCAATGAGCGTGAACCCTCTGTTTCCGTGCGCTTGCGAGGTCATTTCTTCCGACGCATCCATCGCCAACTACCAAACATCAAAAGGCCCGCTCCACCGAGCGCAATTGTGCCCGGTTCTGGCACGGCTACGATGGTCAATAAGGGGCGATTGTCCACGGTGCCGAACGTTCGAGAGTTGAAGACAGCGCTCACGCTGCTGTCCGCCGCGAAGAGGCGCAGGCTAAGGTTGTCCCCCGCGACCACATCGGCCGTGAAGCCGAGGGTCAAACCGAGCGCGTAGGTGAACCTGCCGGCGGTGGCCCCGTTGAAGCTAAACGTGCCAAGGTTCTCGTCGCCCGCGCCGATGAACAAGCTGTGCAGGCTGCTAAAAGTAATGCCGTTTGCGCCTGGCGAGGCCGGAGTTCCATTACCTTCCATCCACGCGTCGTTCTGCATCCAAGAGATGCCGAACGCGCCAGCCGCAGGTGTGTTAAAGATGGCGTTGTTCGGAGGCGCCGTGCTCAGTTGAAGTGTCACCGACTGAATGCTCCACTGGCCGACGCCGAAGGTGCTGTTAAAGGAGCTCACGGCGCCGCCGAGATTAAACTGCAGCACGCTCTGCAATTCGCCTTGCGGCAATCCCGCGGCCGACAATGAAAGGCCGCCGCCACCTCCATAGTTGTTGCCGGAGAGAGCTCCGCCGGGCCCGGTGGTGACAAAGGCGTCGGCGGTGGGACCGGTGTTGAACGATGCGGCAGACGCGAAGAACGGCGTGGCCGCCAGCAGGAAAAGGGATATGAGGTGCTTCACGGTTGGGTCGTTTTCCGATTGAGTTTTGATATATTCTCAGCCATATAACGCCGTTGCAATTTAAAAATCAAGACCCACAAGGAGTTGGAAATCGTCCAGGTCGGGGCAGGAGCGGCGCGGTGAAGGTGCATCAAAAATGGGCGACGCGGAGCGCGATCATGCTGGTGCTCTTTCGAGGTGTGGCCTGCTTGGCGCAGCTGACGAATTTCTCCGTAAATCCGGAAGCGGACGCTTTCGTGCGCGAGGCCGACCCGACCAACAACTATGGCCTGGCGGGCTCGCTGTCCGTCGCGGGCGTGTCGGCCACCAATGGCTTCGGCATTCCTGGCGGCCGCGCAGATTCCCTTGTTCGTTTTCAGTGGAATGAAGTCGTCAATGCGCTCGACGCTGCCCTCGGCAATCATGACTGGTTTATCGCATGCGCCGCGCTTCGTCTTTATGAAATTGGCGCGCCGAACAACGCCCTGTTTAGTCGGGGCATAGGAACGTTCGAGGCGCGCTGGCTGACTTCGGGCGATGGCTGGGAGGAAGGAACGGGCTCGCCCAATGCGCCGACCATGGACGGCGTTTCATTCCGCGACCTCGCTTCGCTTGTTAATCCGGCGCATGACGTCTCGCTGGGCATCTTCACCAACAATGGTGTGGACGGCGCATTTACGATTACTCTACCAACTGCATTCGCCGAGCATCTTCGTTCAGGCGGTTCGACGACATTTCACTTCACTCCGGCAAGCGATTCGGTTGGTTTCACTTTTCTTTCGCGGAATAACCCTCGGCCAAGCCTGGGAATCGGCCTGGACTTGACCGTGGTCGCGGGCCCGAGGCCCCACCTTGCCTCCATCGAGCGAACCAACGCGAACGAAGTGGTCATCCATTTCAACACCCGCTCTAATTGGACGCACGTCCTCCAATATCGCGACGTTCTGGCCACTGATGCCATCAATTCCTGGAGCAACTTGTTCAACGCGCCTGCTCAAACTTTCGACAGTGAAGCGAATGTCGTTGATGTCATAACGAATCCGCGACGCTTCTACCGCTTGTCCCTATCACCTCCATAACTTGGTTATGAAACGACTCCGTGCCATCTTGCAACTAGTTGCCCTCGTTATCCTCGGTTGCACGTCTCATGTCACTGCCGCAACCATCAATGTCTTCGCGGCCGCGAGCCTGACCGAAAGCTTGAAAGAAATCGCCAGCAGTTACGAGCAACAGACCGCGGACAAAGTCGTGTTCAACTTCGGCGCATCGAGTTTCCTGGCCAGGCAGATCGAGGAAGGCGCTCCCGCAGACATCTTCTTCTCGGCGGACGAAGCCAAGATGGAGGGATTGGAAAAGAAGGGCCTCATCATCGCCGAAACGCGCAAGAGCCGCTTATCGAACTCGCTCGTCATCGTCGTTGCGGCCAAGCAAGGGGCCGCCATTGAGACTCCAAAAGACCTGGCCACGGACAAGGTCAAGCGGCTCGCGCTCGCGGAAACAAAAACCGTTCCCGCCGGCATCTACGCCAAGGAATATCTCCAAGCGCAGAATCTCTGGCCAGCCGTCCAAGCCAAGGTCGTCCCGACTGAGAACGTGCGCGCCGCGTTGGCGGCAGTCGAAGCGGGTAATGCCGAGGCCGGTATCGTTTACAAAACCGACGCGACCATCTCGAAGAGGGTGAAGGTCGCCTACGAAGTTCCGGCGAGCGACAGCCCCGCTATTAGCTATCCGATGGCTGTGGTCAAAGAGTCCAAACAACTCGAAGCGGCCAAGCGATTCCTGAAGCATCTGGACTCAGAGCCGGCAGGTCGTGTGTTCGAGAAGTTCGGCTTCATTGTTCGCAAATAGCCCAAGAGCAGCGGGTGGGCGATTCTACAGAGCAAAGCACAGAGGCTTAGGGCGGGATCTCGAGCGAAGCCCAACCGGACTCACCCTATGGAAGGTCCGATCGCTCTTACGCTTTCAGGTCGGTTAGCGTTTGAACGAACTGACGTGCAGCCGGGCCAAGTCGGCGGCGATGATACGCCACTCCCACGACCAACGGAGCCGGACTTGGCTGGAGCTGCCGCAATTTGAGACGTGGGCCCGCCACCCTGGAAAAGACTGACGCTACGACCGCAACACCACGGCCCGCTTCCACAGCTGCGATGAGACTTGTGCCGCTGTCGTGTTCTTCAGCATTCTCTAGAAGCCGCTGAATCGCACGACCGAACAGTCCGTTCAACCATTCGTGATATTCCGGATATTCCTCTCGCGAAACGCCGGTCGTGGAACCGCAAGGAAATCCGGGACAAGTATGCGCTCGCCTTGTTTTGCGCAGGCTCTAATAATTGCGGCAACTGAGACAAACCAGCATCGGCCTCTTGCTCTGGCGAGCTGGACCGCTGCCGCGGAACGTGAGGGCATAGAAATATCGTTACCATTGTCGCTTTTCCGGTCTGCAGCTGGTGAAGGTATTTAGTGATCACTCAAACATGTCATGAATGCGGGGTTGTGCTTCCCGCCCGTGCGCCTGAAGGACTTTGTCCGCGCTGCCTCGCGGCTATGGGCATAAAGCTGTATGCCGGCCACCAGGAAAATATCGGCGATCCAGCTGGGGAACCGACTCTCGTTGTCCCGACTGAACGGCCCGGAGATCGGATTGGACGGTACAAACTTCTTCAGCAAATCGGCGAAGGGGGCTGCGGCACCGTTTACATGGCCGAACAGGAGGAACCAGTCCGCCGCCGAGTTGCGCTCAAGCTAATTAAGCTTGGCATGGATACGAAGCAGGTGATCGCGCGTTTTGAAGCCGAACGGCAGGCGTTGGCGGTGATGGATCATCCGAATATCGCACGCGTGTTCGATGCCGGCGCAACGCAGACCGGACGGCCATTCTTTGTGATGGAGTTGGTGCGCGGAGTCCGCATCACTGAATGTTGCGATCAGCATAATCTCTCCACGCGCGAGCGTCTGGAGTTGTTCATCAAGGTTTGCCGGGCCGTCCAGCACGCGCACCAGAAGGGCATTATCCATCGTGACATCAAGCCGTCGAATATTCTCGTCACGGTGAACGACGGTTTGCCCGCGCCTAAAATCATCGACTTTGGCATCGCCAAAGCGACTGGAGTGCAGCTGAGCGACAAAACTCTCTTCACGCAATTTGAGGCGTTCGTCGGCACTCCCGCCTACATGAGCCCAGAACAGGCGGAAAGGACGAGCCTGGACATCGACACGCGCAGCGACATCTACAGCCTGGGGGTGCTGCTCTATGAATTGCTCACCGGCAAAACACCTTTCGCTGGTCACCAACTGCTCGAAGGCGGCTTAAACGAGATGCGCCGCACCATTCGCGAAAAAGATCCCCCTCGTCCAAGCACTCGCTTGAGCGCCATGCAAAATCACGAGCTTTCAACCACCGCCCAGCATCGTCGCATCCAGGCAGCAAAGCTCCTCCACCTGGTGCGCGGGGATCTTGATAGCATTGTGATGAAGTGCCTGGAGAAAGATCGCACTCGGCGATACGAAACAGCGAACGGACTGGCCATGGATATCCAGCGCTATCTGGCCGACGAGCCCGTGGTGGCGAGACCACCCAGCGCCGTCTATCGAATGCAGAAAATGGTGCGGCGGCACAAAGCGGCTTTGTGCGCGACCGCCGCGATCGCCATCCTTCTCATGGTCTCCACGCTGACCATGACGTGGCTGGCGCTGCGCGCCAAGCACGCGGAAAATCATGCCCAGGCGGAAGCCACTCGCGCTAGTGCCGAAGCGAAACGCGCCCAGGAGGCGGAGAAAATCGCGACCGAAAAGACCACCTTGGCAGAGGCGCAGCGGTTGCACGCTGAACAGCAGGCCGAAGCGACGCGCCTCATCTCCTACGTGGACGCTGTCAATGTGGCCCAGCGTTATTGCCACGAGCAGAATTTTGCGCAAGCGATGAATCTGTTGCAAAGCCAGCAACCGCCTCCCCGAAAAGAGGATTTCAGGGGATTTGAATGGCGCTATCTGTTTCGCCTTTGCCGAGGGAATTACTCAGTGACGTTGCCGCGGCACGAACAAGTTCTCGGCTCGATGGAGTTCTCGTCGAAGGGTCATTGGCTGGCGAGCTATTGTTGGGACGGAAAGCTTCGCGTCTGGGATTTCGAGAACAAGGCACCTACCCCGCTTTTCGAGCGAGCCAACATTAGCGGCCTTGGCGGATTCTCACTCGACGGAGATCGCCTGATTTTTGGCGGGCCCAAAGGGACCATTCAAATGTTCGATGTAGGCAATGAGCAAGTCATCACGGTGCTCGAGGGGGCTGGAGAAATCATGTCATACTCCGCCCGGGCCAATCTCGTGGTCACCGTCGCCGAAGATCGCCAAATCCAAGTTTGGAGCCTGGCCGCCCGCAACATTCGTTTTTCCCTCCCGCGCATTCAGCGTTATTTGGAGTTTGGCTGGACCGATCGGGGCGCGATGGCACCGGATGGGACAGTTCTCGCAGTCGTCGAAGCCGGGGAAGGGACCGAAGGAACTCAGCGCGATGTGGGAATACGACTCTGGGACCTTGCGACCGGCAACACTCTGGGACTGTTGCCGGACAAAAGACAGATTCGCGCGTTGCGCTTTTCGCCAAATGGGCGGCTGCTCGCAGTGGGGGATGGGCAGGGCGGGGTCAAGCTTTGGGATTTGATCCAGCGAGAAGCAAAATCGATGGACGCACACATCCTGCCGGTGAGTTCACTCGCGTTCTCGCCTGACGGCAACTTGCTGGCCACGGGCGGATACGACGAGACGATTCGACTTTGGAGTGTGGCTTCTGGCGTGGAACAGCCGAACCATTTTCGAGGCCACTCCGGCGCGGTGTCGGCCCTGGCATTCTCGCCGGATGGAAAATTGATCGCCAGCGGCAGTCGCAACAGCACAGTTAAGTTGTGGAAACTCGAGCAAGGCGATACGCCGGACGAGATTCGCGGCTTGCACACGCAATTCTATGCGAATTTTGCCTTTTCCCCTGATGCCAAGAGCATCGCTGCCGGTTGCGAGGACGGCACGGTGGTCGTGTGGAACCTCGCCACGCTGCAAACGAATGCCGTGCTGGAGGGGATGCGCTATGTCGTGGGGTTCACTCATGATTCGCGGCACCTGCTGGTGTCCGGAGCGGGAAATATCGGGTACTGGTTCGATCTGGAAACGAAGCGCCCACACCTGCTTCCGATGCACAGTGGCACGTGGAACAAGGTCAAATGCGTGGATTTGTCGCCAGACCGCCAACTAGCCGCGCTCGGTTACGACAACGGCATGATTGAATTTTGGGAATTGGAGAGCGGCAAGCCGCGTGGGTCATTGCCAGCGCATTCCGGTCCGGTCCACACCCTGCACTTCTCCGCCGACGGTGCCACGCTCGTCAGCGGTGGCAGTGACCGCGCTGTGAAAACGTGGGATACAAAACGGCAAGTCAAATTGGGCGAAAAGGTCGAGCACAAAGGGGCGGTCTGCGCCGCTGCACTCTCTGCGGATGGCATGCGGTTGGCCTCTGGTTGCGGCGCAGGCACCATCAAGCTCTGGGAAGCATCACATCTGACGAACGCGCTCGTCACGATTCCGTGTCACAAGTCTGCGGTTCGATCCCTCGACTTTTCCGTAGATGGAAGGACCCTCGCCAGTGGCGGTGAGGATCGAGTGGTGAAACTTTGGAACACTGCGTCATTGACTATGGGCGGGTCACAACGCGAGGTCGCGAGCTTTCCCGTCAACGACAAAGTGCGCCTGGTGCAGTTTTCTCCCGATGGCAACGTCCTCGCCATTGTCACGGACGGCGGCGTTTTGCGATTCTTGCGAGCCATCACTCTGACCGAAGCGACTGACGGAACGACCAATGGGAATCGGTAACAATAAAGACGTTCGCCAACGTGAACGCGGATCCAGAACACGGCAGAACGCTAGGAGAAGAATCAGGACGAGCGTCATCTTGTTCCTTTGCTTAACCACCGCATGGGTCTGTCGCGCAGCGGATGACCGGCATGTGGTGCTCATCACCATCGATGGTTTTCCGGCGCGCATGTTTTGGGACTGAAGAGTCCAATTCCTCGCCTCCGGCAATTGGCGCCGCCCCAGCGCGCTTTCATGTGGCCCGACTTTTTGTCGATGTGCTCCCACAGAAAACGGATGGCCGTCTCGTAAAGGCGCACCGATTCATGGTGATGCGAGCGGACGCATCGAAGGCCTTCAAGAGATGCTGAGCGGCCCGGCGATCCCCAAATCGTTCTTCCAGTAGCGCCACCCACGGTTCATCGGAATAAGGCTCCGGGTTCTTGCCGTAATAACCCAGGGCCCGGCGGAACAGCCAGTTGGGATTGGAACGCAGGTGCCAGGCCACGTAGCCAATGCAGTTGTCCACCTTGCGACATTCCCGGAGCATTTGATAAGCGAGACGCGGAGATAGGGGTTGCGCACCTGCTCCTCAGCCATGCGAATCCGAAAGGGCTCTTTTGAGCCAAGCGGATTTTCTTCTTCCGCCGGCGCTAAGGCGGTCGACGCCAGCAATACCGTGGGGAGGAGAAACCGCGTCAACATAGCATGCGCGATCTGCGATTGGCGGGAGCCTACGCCGCAGCGACTGGTCTGATCAATTTCATTCTCGTCTCCTCCTGTTCAAAATGACGTTAAGTGGCGCCGAGGCGCAGTCCCAAGCCTAATTGGGCAGCAATGAGAGTAATTTGAGCAACACTCGAACTTGTCATCTCGAGCGGCCGGCGCTATTTAGAGCTTGTCCCGAAAAGGGCGATTTCGGCCTTTGTCCCGAGAACGTTCCTGGGACCGGCGCTATTTAGAAGCTGGCACATGACACCGGATGCGGCTCTGCAACTTCAGATCGAACGCTATCGCCAGATGACGGGTGAGCAACGCCTGGCGCTGGCCATGGAGCTCCATGAATTGGCCTGCGAGCTCGCGCGCGCCGGCATCAGGCGGCAGCACCCTGAAGCGAACGAAGCTGAAGTTAACCGCCTGCTGCGCGGGCGCCTTGAACTGGCGAGAACCTTGTGACCGAGCGCGAATTGCTCGTCGATTGCCTTCGGCGGTTGAATCAGTGCGGGCTCACCTACATGCTGACCGGTTCGATGGCGAGCAACTACTGGGGGATTCCGCGCACGACCCACGACATCGACTTTGTCATCCAATTACCTCCTTCGGCTGTATCCCAGTTGGTCCAATCGTTTCAGCCTGATTATTATATCGACGAACTATCCGTGCGGGCCGCATTTCAGCCGCCGTATCAGTTCAACGCCATCGATACTCGTTCCGCGTTGAAAGTGGATTTCTGGCTCCTGCGTCCTGTCCGATTCGAGCGCGAGATGTTCTCGCGCCGCGCCGCCGTCTCCCTCTTCGGCGAAAGCGCATGGTTGGCGACGGCGGAGGATGTCATCCTGCACAAGCTCTATTGGAACTGCATCACCCCTTCAGAGCGGCAATTGAGTGACGCCGCGGGAATCGTTGCCGTGCAGGGGACCAGCCTGAATCAAGCCTATCTCCGTCAGTGGGCCAAGGAACTGCAGGTCGATGCAGTCCTCGATGACCTGCTCCAACTCCGCATCCGGCCGAAGACAACGTGACGCAGCCAGAAGAGTTGAAGCTTATTCTCACTGATGCGCCGTCACGCGTCAGTTGAATCCCAACTGGATTTAGACTCAAAGCCCAGGGTTGCGCCGGCAGGCGCTACCCTGGTTAGTTCGGCGGACCGGCTAATAGGATTGCGCACGCGGTGGTCGGGGTAATGGTCTGTTCGGGCGTTTCGCCAGGCGGACAGGCCTCGCGGGATTGCTCACGTCAAAGACCTGCAAACCATCCAAATCATCGGCGACGAAGACATGGTGATCAGCGGCATCGATGCTCCAATAGCTGGCAAAGGTATCAGAGACGGCGGAGACGCGCATACTGGCGGGATTGGTCGTGTTTCAGAAACCGACGTAATGGTAATGTTCGAGGGATTGCTTACCTCAAGCAACTGAATGCCGCCGTGAAAACCCGCGCAAACAGCGTGCGAGCCGCTGATTCGGATTGGGCCTTCGACGAGGTGGCCTTCCGATTGGAGTTGGCCCAGAGAGATGATATTTGTCGGACTGCTGATATCCAAAACTTCAAGCGACACCGAATGGTCGCTGATGTCCTCTTGTCGTTCACCAATCAATGGGCCTACAACCAAAGCGGACTGGAACCGGACCCCTCCTGGTCGACCAACACTTTCTCGGATCAAGACTGGCCACGCGGGCTGGGGTTTTTGGGACACGAGCCTGACACGCCAGGACCCTACCTGGTTCATGCGCCCATCCTGACCGACTTAACTGTCTCGCCGGCGGTGACGAGTTATTATTTCCGGACCACCTTCCAGTTCTCCGGCAGCACGGCGTCGGCCAACAAAGGACTTGCGTGAGCCAAAGCGAGCGCAGTAGCCTCGCGCCACATTCACCCAACAGATCCAGGAGCCTGCCTTATGAAGGACTTCCATCGTTTCGTTCCGGGTGGTTCTTGGTATTTGGTGTCGCGCGTTTTTGTGCTGGCCGTGGTCGTCGCAGGAATGACTCGGGCTGTCTCCGGTGCGGCCGCCGGCTTCCTCAATTTCGAAACTGCGCCCGTGCATCCGGTGGCCTTGAGTCCGGACGGCCGCACCCTGGCCGTGTGCAACTTGCCGGACGCGCGCGCGGAACTGTTCGATGTTAGTTCGGGTTTGCCCAGATCGTCTGGCAGCGTCTCGGTCGGCTTGGATCCGGTCACGGCCCGTTTCGCTTCCGCGAACGAACTGTGGGTGGTGAACTTCATTTCCTCCTCCATCAGCATCATTGACGTGCGGACATTGACGGTGGTAGCCACCCTGGAAACGCCGGCCGGGCCCAGCGATTTGGTCTTCGCCGGGCAACCTCGGCGGGCCTGGGTATCCTGTTCGCGCACGAATGCGGTGTTCGTGATTGACCCGAGCACGCGAGTGGCCGTCACGAATATTGCCATAGAAGGCGAGCGACCACGCGCCCTGGCCGTCAGCCCAGATGGAGCCAAGGTTTATGTGGCCATTTTTGAATCGGGCAATGGCACAACGGTGGTGGGCCGGCGGCTGACGCCTTTGAACAACGCTCCGGAGCCCGGGCCATTGGAGGATCCTCGCGGGCCCTATCGCGGGGTGGATCCGCCGCCGAATGACGGCACCACTTTTAATCCACCGATCGCGGTGCCTGGCCCGGCGCCACGCGTGAGCCAGATCGTGCGCAAGAACGCCGCCGGCCGTTGGATGGACGACAATCACGGCGACTGGACGGAATGGGTGTCCGGCACCAACGCGGCGCTCTCAGGGCGAGTGCGGGGCTGGGATCTGCCGGATCGGGACGTGGCGATCATTGATACCGCGACTCTGGAAGTTAGTTATGCGCATCGGCTGATGAATCAGTGCATGGCGCTTGCGGTAAATCCAGTGACGGGTGAAATCAGCGTGGTGGGCACGGACGCCACGAATGAACGGCGATTCGAGCCTATATTAAAGGGCGTCTTCCTCAGGGTAAACCTCGCGTTGGTGAATCCGGAGACCCGCTCCAGTCAAGTGCTGGATCTGAATCCGCACCTGGATTACATCGCCCGCAGTTTGCCTCCGGAGGAGCGTAGTCAGTCCATTGGCGATCCGCGCGGGATCGAATGGCGATCGGACGGCACCCGCGCCTATATCACTGGAATGGGATCAGGCAATCTGATCATCGTGGACGCGCATGGGAATCGGGTGAATCCGAGACCGCTCGAATTGGGCGAGGGCCCGACCGGCATGGCCATCGACGAGGCCCGGGACCGTCTTTACGTTTGGAACCGTTTTTCTTCGAGCATTTCCGTGGTGGACACAGCCGCGGGTGTGTTGCTCACGAATCAGCCCGTCTTTGACCCCACGCCCTCGACCGTGCGCCGCGGCCGAAGCCATTTTTACGACACCCACCGCAACTCTGGCCTGGGCATCGCTTCGTGTGCTTCCTGTCATCCGGACGGCCGCATGGATCGGTTGGCCTGGGATCTGGGCGATCCCTCAGGAAGCCGGGTCACCAATAATACCGTGTTTCACCCGATGAAAGGGCCGATGGTGACGCAGACGTTGCAGGACATCATCACTCCGACCAACTTCAACGGCCGCGCCCTTTCGCAGGCGAGCCTGCACTGGCGCGGAGATCGCCGCGGCATCGAGGATTTTAATCAGACCTTCACCGCCTTGTTGAACCGCGACACGCAACTCACCGCCAATGAGATGGCCGATTTCAAACAGATGCTGGCCAGCATTTCCTTTCCACCAAATTATTATCGAACTTTTTCCAATGCTCTTCCCACTCAGATGCCGTTGTCCGGCCATTACGGGCGGGTTCCATTGGGGGGCGGAGTGCGTCAACCGCTTCCGCCGGGAAACGCCGGCGCCGGCTCGAACGCTTTCCAGCTCAACTGTGAGAATTGTCACACCCGCAACAGCGGACGCAGCGGGGCAGACAGCGGCCTCAACTTTTCCGCACGCAACGGGACGCAAGGCGCCTTTCTCATCTCTCAACTGCGCAGCCTGGCCGACAAGGTCGGGATGGATGGCCTGAGCACCAACAGCCGGGCCGGCTTCGGGTTCATGCATGACGGTCGCGTGACCAGCCTGACGCAGTTCCTGGTTGATGGATTTCCGGGCGCGTTCAACAACGATCAGAAAATCGCTGACATGGTGGCTTTCCTCCTCTGCTTTACCGGCTCAGCTGCCAACCCGGCTGCCACCCCCAGCCAGGATGTGGCTGCGTCAGCCGGACGCCAAGTCACCCTGACCAGTCCGACGTCCACCCCCTTGCTCAACTCCATGATCGGTCTGGCCTCTCGAGGCGATAACCGCCTGGAACTCATCGTCTACGGGAATCAGGAGGGACATACGCGCTCTTGGCTGTTCCAACGCTTCACTCAGACGTTTCGGCCCGATCATCATGACGAACCGCCCGTGGCGTTAAATGATCTGTTAGCGGTGGCAGCCCCAGGCAACGAACTCACCGCCATGCTCGTCCCCCAGGGGTCCGGCGTTCGGCTCGCCCTCGATCGCGATGGAGATGGATACTTCAATCGTAGTGAACTGGAGCTGGGATTCGATCCCACTAACCCGGAATCGCACCCAGGCACGCTGCACATCTCGAAACGCGGAGATGAGGTGATGCTCAGCTGGCCTTCAGCGCCGGGCGTGCGCTATCTCGTGCAATGGTCGCCGGGTTTTAGGACCCCTTCCGGGTTGTATACGAGATGGAATTCAGTGAATCCATCCTTGCTGGCCTCTAACGCGTTCACTTCCTTCACCCAAATCGTCCCACTCCAAGAAACTCAGCGTTTGTACCGGGTGCTGATTTTGCCTTAGCAGAGGGCGAACGCCACACTCCGGCACGCCCGAACTTGTCATCATTGGCGGACGGGGTTATTTAGGAAGTCGGCACATGACACCGGAAGCAGCTCTGCAAGAAAAGAATGTCGTGTCTGGGAGAAGGCGACGCAGCGTGGCTTTTCAACTGGCGTCGGAGCAGAAATCGACGGAACATAGGCGAGTCCATCAGGACCATCACGGAAGCGCTGCCGCAAGTATGTATCGGCTGCCGATGCGTTGCCTCACCATTCTTCTGTTTTCGTTGGCCTGTGTTTCGATTTGTTCGGCCGAACCGCCGCACACGAATCGTTTCACCACCTGGTGGCACGGCCATCAGTATCGTCTCAACCTGCAAGGCAAGCCTGTGCCCATGAAATTTACCGCCCTGGATGGGCGCGAAGTGGATTTGGCTCAAATGCGCGGCAAAGTTGTGCTGGTCGATTTCTGGTACACCAGATGCCAGCCATGTGTTGAGGAGTTGCCACGAGTGAAGGCCGCCTACGAGAAGTATCAGGAAAAAGGATTTGCGGTGATTGGCATCAGCAGCGACACCGACAAAACCACGTTAGAAAAATTCCTGAAGGAGAAGGGAATTTCTTGGCCTCAGTATTTCGAAGGGCGCGCCGCCAACAAGTTTACGGCCGAATTTGGCATTAATGGATTCCCTCACATGTTCCTGGTGGACAAACAAGGCTGTTTGCGTTTTGACGACGTCCGGGCGTCTGGCGCCGTTGCCGACTTTGAAGGCAAGATTGAGAGCTTGTTGGCGGAAAAATATAGTCGGCCGTGAGAGCCGAACCGGGTTGATGCCGAAGTTTCGGGTGGCCTGATGGAGTCGGTTGATGGGAGCGACCGTCCGGCAGAATCCTCATTTGTCCGTGAAATTCACCCCTTGTCGCAATCAGCCAGCGGGATACGATTACGGAGGTTTTAGTGACGTGTCCCCTAAAGCTTCTCACGCAAGTCCCGTGAAAGGAAAGCGGGGGCGCGGGGCTTATTTTAGCTTGGAACAACCATGCTGACCATGTTGACCGAACACCGCACCGATTCGATTTTGTCCACCCGCCAGAGTCTCTTGTCGCGCCTGCGCGACTGGCAGGATCACGACGGCTGGCGGGTGTTCTTCGATATGTATTGGCGGCTGATTTACCGGGTCGCCCGGCAGGCGGGTCTCGACCATGCCGCCGCCCAGGACGTCGTCCAAAACACCTTCATCTATCTAACGCGGCGGATGCCAAAGTTCCGCTACGACCCCACCCGCGGCTCGTTCAAGTCATGGCTGCGGCGGGTTACCCGTTCGCGCATCTCCGTCCATCGCCGCCGCGCGAAGGCAACGGAACCGTTCCTGCCCACGTTGGGCCTGGAAGAAGATGACCTCACGGTCTGGGAATCTGTCCCGGACCCGGCCGGCGATGCCCTGGACGAGATCTGGCAGCGAGAATGGGAAGAGAATCTGGCCAAGACGGCGCTGCGCCGGATTGGCCTGAAAGTCAGCGCCCAGCAATTGATGATCTTTGAGCTGGCTGCGCTGGGCGTAGTGCCGCTGAAACAAGTCGCCCGCAAGCTCGACGTAAGCCTGATGCAGGTCTATCTGGCGCGGCATCGAGTCGGCAAATTGTTCAAGGCCGAAATCACCCGGTTACGGCGGGAAACGGAGTGATGTCCGCTCCTCCCACCATCCCCGATCACACCTTGCTCCGGCCGATTGGGCGGGGCTCCTATGGCGAGGTGTGGCTGGCGCGCAATGTCATGGGCGCATTACGCGCGGTCAAAGTAGTGGAACGTCAGCAATTCGACAGCGATCGGCCGTACCTGCGTGAGTTCGAAGGCATCCAACGCTACGAACCCGTCTCGCGCAGCGCCGACGGCCTGGTCCATGTGCTTCACGTCGGGCGCCGGGATACGCAAGGTTATTTCTATTATGTGATGGAATTGGCGGATGCCGACGAAGGGATGGACCTGAATGGCGGGATCATGACCAGCGAGGCGGCAGACGACGCACAACTCGCCACGGTTGACGCCCAGACTAGTCGTTCACCCGTGAACAATTACTCGCCTCGCACCCTTCGCTCCACGCTCAAGCGGTTGGGTCGCTTGCCGGTTTCGCAGTGTTTACGCGTGGCGCTCGACGTGGTGGGCGGTTTGTCGCGATTGCATGACCGCGGCCTGGTGCATCGCGATGTGAAGCCGGGCAACATCATCTTTGTCGAGGGCCGCGCGAAACTGGCCGACATCGGCCTGGTGTCCACGAAGATGGAAGGCCGCACGTTTGTCGGGACGGAAGGTTATATCCCGCCGGAAGGACCCGGGTCCCCGGCAGCCGATCTGTATGCCTTTGGCATGGTGTTATACGAAGCCGTCACTGGCTATCTGCCGGAGCAATTTCCGAAAGTGCCGCCGGAGTGGTTTGCCGAAGAAGCGGGCACCGAATGGCTGGAGTTTCACGAGGTGGTTCTCAAAGCCTGTGAAGGGGCCAAGGAACGCCGTTACCAAAGCGCCGAAGAGATGCAAGCCGACCTGACTCTCCTGCACAGCGGACAGAGCATCCGCCGCTTGCGCGCGTTGGAGAAACGCGTGCGCCATTGGCGACGGGTCGGCGCCGGCGCCGCCATCGGCGTGGCGCTGGCGCTGGTGACGGCGCTGGTGGCCAATTGGCGCGCCAGGCTGGCCGCCGAAAACCGCGCCAAGGAAACCCAACTAAAACAACAGGCGCAGCAATCACTGGCCCGCGCGGAGAATGCCGAGCGGGAATCGCGGCAGCAGCTGTATACCGCCTTGCTCGAACAAGCTCGCGCCACCGTGCGCAGCGGTGAACTAGGCCAGCGCGTCGGCGCGCTGGACGCCATCGGCCGAGCAGCCACCATCACCAATTCAATCGAGTTGCGGCGCGAAGCCATGGCGGCGCTGGCTCTGCCGGATCTGCGTTTCGAAAGCGAATTGACGATTGGCCCCGATTGCACCGTGACCCAAGTGGACCCCTCCTTTGCACGCATCGCGTTGGTCCGCGGCCGCGGGCCGGCTGAGATTCGGGACACGACAGATAACCATCTGCTGGCCGCGCTGCCCGCCAGCACGAACTTAATCGCCAACAGCGCGCTTTGGAGCAGGGATGGCCGGTTCCTGGCCATCAAACGCGATTATGATCCGAGCGGCGCGTGCGGGGACCTGGAAGTCTGGCACGTGGCAGCCGGCCAACAGGTGCTGCTCATTCGAGCCGCGGCCTGGAGCGCCTGGTCGTTCCATCCGCGTCTAGCCCAATTGGTGGCGGGTGCCGCAAACGGCTGGATCAAATGTTGGGACCTTCAAAACGGCCAGGAACTGGCTGCCGTCAAGGTCGACGGACCGCCAGAACGTCTGGTTCATTCGCCCGACGGACGCCGGGTCGCCGCTTCCCATCTGCGCGGCGATGGCTGGGCCGTTTCCATTCATCGCGCCGACGATGCGGGCGAACTGGCCTCCCACTCATTTGCCAAGCGCGTTTATGCGCTGGACTGGCATCCGAACGGTCGCTGGCTGGCCGCATCAGACGGCAGCGGCGCCGTGTACGAAATGGACGCGCAGACCGGCGAACTGCGGGTCCTGGCCCAACACAAGGCGGAGGCCGTGTTAACAGTGTTCAGCCCCGACGGCGCTTACTTGATGAGCGGCGGTTGGGAGCGCGAGTTGATTTGCTGGGATGTTCGCGGAAGGCGCCGCGCCTTAACGATCGGGCTGGACAGTTTCGTCCTGAGCTTTCGCGACGACAGCCGGCAATGTGCCATCGTGACCCCGTCCGGAGTGCAATTCTACGCGTTCGAACCGCCCGCAGTTGAGCGTGAATTCTCGGAGGATCTTGGGCAACGCCTTCGGCATGTGTCCTTTTCGCCCGGAGGCCGTTGTCTGGCGGCTTCCGGAGACCAGCGCCTGGGTGTCTGGGATCTGGCCGGCCCGCAGCCAGAGCCCGCCGCCCTTGCTGAGGAAGGCTCCGAGGCGCAAACGTTCTGGAGCGCGGACGGACGAGAGTTATTCGGCAGCCGAAATAACGATAGCGTCACGGAATGCTTCCGCTGGCGCATTACACCCGGGACCAACTCCGGATTGCCGCCCGGCCTGGAGCGGCTTTCCTTGCCCAAACCCGCCGGCTTTACGTCTCTTTCAGTGCGATCCAACGACGTTGTCCTGACCGCCCGAAGGCGGTCTCAGCTGCTCGCGCGGACGGACATCGGAACCAACGCAGCACACTGGGTGCGCACGTCGGACGGAATCAATGGCGCCTCGCCGGATGGGCGTTGGCTGGCCATGTATCGTCCGTACGACCGCTGGCTCTATATCTACCGCCTGCCTGACCTGCAGCCAGTCGCAAAGCTGACTCACCCCGTCAGCATCGGAGAATTTCACTTCTCACCCCTCGGCGAGGAATTAGCAGTGACCTCCCGATGGGGCGTAGAATTCTGGAGCACCCAAACCTGGGAACGCACACGCGTCCTGACAAACTTCAGCCGTCTTTTCTACACGCCGGACGCCGGCACCTGGTGGCTTGCCAAAGATCTGCGCACGGCCGGCCTTTACGACGCGCGCACCCTTGAACCGTTGCTGTTGTTGCCGCCCGGAATGCTCCCGCTCGCGCTCAGCCAGGACGGACATCAGCTGGCCGTCAGCGTCGACGGACGCCGCTTGCAAGTATGGGATCTCCCGGCATTGCGCGCTGAACTGGCCAAGGCAGGCCTGGACTGGTCCGTGGAAACCCGTAGTCCCCCTACGGGACCTTAAGTCGGGCGGTTGTCTCGCGGCCATTGCACCGGGCTGGCTTCCACGATCTTTGCGTCCGGCGATCGTGCCGTCTTCGCAGGTTTTCAGCGTCGCCGAAAAAGTTTTCTCACTTTGTTGAAAAGTCCTCCAGGCTGGCCTGCTTATTCAGGCTGTGAAACTCATTCAACATTTGGAGCGGTTTCCCCGCTACAATTCTTATCTGCCATGGGCGCGTTCGTCGGAGACGTCGTTGATTTATGTGGTGGATAACGAGGGAGAGATCATCGAGCTGTATACCATCGTGTTGGAAGCTACGGGCTTCACCGTCAAGGGCTTCAAAGATCGCTCGGAAGCACTCGCCGAGTTGGAGGAAACAACCGCCCGGCCGAATCTCATCATCATGGATTACCTCGGCCATTCCATGTCGGCGGAGCGATTTATCCTGCGCTCGCTCGCTGTCCATCCAACGCTCCGCATTCTCATGGCCAGCGGTTTGAGCAGAAATGACTTGCGGTTCTCCAACGTAAGGCCCAACCGGTTCATCCGGAAACCATTCACCGCGGAGGAATTCATCCATGAAGTAAAAGCGGCCCTGTGGATGAGATGACGGGCCCGTGACGCTGCGCCAGCCAGCGCACCGCCAGTCCCAGGCCCGTGTCTAGGGACTGCCAGCGGTTAACTGCGCATCCATCCACGCGGCCCGTTGACGCAAGAACGTCTTGAGCGCATCGATCTGTTCGGGATAGCTCGCCGTGGCAATGGTGATGTAATCGTCGGGCTTCGGGAACGGCCGTTCCACGTTAAGAATTTTCCAACGCTCGAAATTTCGATCAGCCGCTCCGGCCAGCAGCGGCGCCGCGAAAGCATCGAGGCGCGCGCCAAGTTGGGCATCGCTCAACGCGCCTTGGCGCAATTCAGTCCAACGCCTGGACATTCTGGCCGCGAAGGCCGGATCCATCATGAGCCGGCCGCCCCAATCGTGGGCCGGCCCGCGCCTGACAAACCACCAAACCGTAAACGGCGTTCCGGCAGGAAACTGATGGCCCAAGGCCAAGTCATGATCCCAGACCGGCCCCGGCCGGATTTTACCACCGCGATCTTTGGTCAAATAAAAGCTGCGCACATAACCATCGAGATTGAAAATGAGTTCCTCGAAGAGAATGTAGTTGACCCAATCGTCAACCTCGATGTGCGCGGCGTAACCTTTGCGCGGGTCTTGGAAGTCCTGGCCCTTGAGCGCCTGATCGAAGGCGGTGAAGGCGCGATCAATCCACACCTTTTGAGCGCGCGACGGTTCCTTGGGGTACTTCACCTGAATCGATTTCCAAGTCGGAAGATAATTTCCCGCGCCGACGTCCCAGGCCAGGATGTAGCCGCCCGTAATGGCAGGCTCCGCGTTGTCGGCCGGCGTCAACTTGGTTAGGTTCACCCGCTCCGGTCCGCGCTCGATGCGTTCGGTGAGCTGATAGACACCGATATAATCCGCTTCGTTGATGGGCTGGCCAGAATCGCTCAGGAACACTTCGCACGGCCGCGTGCGCATGGCGGCGCAACCCATCGCTCGGGCCAGGTCGTAGCTGAACGCGTTTCGGATGAGCGATTTGTCGAGCCATGGCCCTTGCAAGATCCAGTCGGCGTCGGCGGGCAACCCGAGCAGGGGCATGGCCTGGCTGGCACCGGTTGGGGCTCGAAGTTCCAAGCGATAGGAAAGTTTAGGGAACTGGCGCGAGACCATGCCGTGCAAGCGCAACCCAACCGGCACGGTCAGCACGGGGGCGTTGGTGAGTCTGGTTGGTTCCTCTTGTTTCGGTTCGTAAACTTCCAACACGAACGAGCTGTAGCTCTTGGAACCACTCACCGGGCCGGGGCGCACCGCGCGCAGCACCAGCACGGGAATATTGGAGGTAAACTCCTTGAGCCAGCTCAGCTCGCTTCGGCTGGGCGCATGCCCTTCACTCGAGCCCACGTTAGTGTGCCGGTCAAACCTGAAACCGGGCTCGGCGCTGCTCCTCATGAGTTGAGCGCGCGCGCGCTGCTTGTGCTTGTGCGCGAATAGGAAGGCCGCCGCTGCCGCGCCCAAAAGCATCACGCCGAGGAGGGCGGCGACAGCGACACGTTTTGTTCTCACCCGGATCATGGCTGCACGGGCCTCTGCATATCCCGCAGACAATCGTCACCGCTGCATCTCACGCGGCAATTGCGGGTTGAGGTGGCGGCGGTGGAATGAAGGTCATGTCAGTCCCGCGTTGCAGTCACCTGGCCTTCAACGTCGCTTGCACTTCGCGGCCCTCGACCGTAAAGCGGCCGACCGCATGGACGATGCGGAATTGGCCATCACCGACGTATTGCAGATCAAGCTCCGCACCTGGTTCTCCGGCGAACGCACCGGCGGGGCCGGGGGTCGTGGTCGCAACCGAGGTGTAGATGTTATTGTTATGCCCGCCTTCAAAACTGCCCGCGATGGTAACGAGTTTGCGGCCATCGGCCGACCACGCGGCCCGGGCGAACGCTCCTTCTATTTGATGGACACTCCAGGTGAGTCCGGAATCGATCGAAATATGAACCTGGGCGGCGGCGGCGCCGGCAGGAGAAGCAAGATGGCTGAGCACAATAAGGCGTTTCCCATCAGGTGAAGACGCTGTCCCCATCCAATATCCAAAGGAATTGGCTACGCTCCAAGTCTTCCCGGAATCAGCCGAGAGATGAATTCTACCGCCCGGGCCCGTGAGAGAATCGTGTTCGACGGCGATGAGCTTCGTCCCATCGGCCGACGACGCCACACCCAGCCAGCGGCGCGGTTCATCCATTAAGCATGCGGTCCAAGTCACTCCATAATCCGTAGAGTTGTACAAATACCCATAGATCGGATGCCCCTTGATATCGGCCTCGCCGACAGCGGCGAGCAGCTTGCTCCCGTCCGCCGAAGAGGCGACCGCGCACCAGTTCCGGTCACTTTCGTGCGGTGTCCAGTTGAGTCCTCCATCGTTGGAAGTATAGATCTGGCCGCCCGTTGTGTTCGTTCCTGCGTCCAGCGCCACCAGCCTCAGACCGTCTGCCGACGCCGCCAGGTCCGTCCAGTTCCTTCGGGTTCCGTGGGGCGTCCAGGAGGCGCCGAAATTGGTGGAAAGATAAATTCGGCTGAAGACCGCAGCAGCGATCAACCGACTGCCGTCTGCCGCCATGGTGACGGATGTCCACAACCGTTTGGAGTCATGCTGCGTCCAGGACGTGCCGCCGTCACTGGAGGTGTAGAGCGCACCGCCGCCCTGGCGATAACCGAAATCGGCTGCGATGAGTTTGGTTGCGTCCGCCGACATGGCCACGTCGCGCCACTGCCGGTCGTGGGCCCGCGGTGTCCAAACCGATCCTGGGACGCCCGCATCGATGTTATCGGTGAAAATGACTTGGTTCGAGTTTTGCAGGAGACGCCAGCTGACGGTCTGGCTGGAGTCGCGTTCGAGCAACTTGGCGAGACCAAAATCGGTAAGGTACGGTTCGCCACCAGCATCCAGGAGGATGTTACCGGGTTTGATGTCGCGATGCAGCACACCATGTTGATGCGCATGCTGGACGGCTCGGCCGATTTTGGCGACGAGGGCCGCGGCCTGCTCGATCGCAAAGACCGAAGCGGGTGTGCTGGAATTCTCGTTGGTCAACCGTTCGGCCAGGCTGTCGCCCTCCACGAGCTTCATGGCGATGAACGGCTGGCCCTCGTGTTCGCCGATTTCGTAAATGGGAACGATGTGCGGATGGTCAAGGCGCGCCGCCGCCTCCGCTTCGGTGCGAAACCGTCGCAATTCGGATTCGCCGGCGACGGGACCGCCGCGGATCAGTTTCACCGCGACCTTGCGGTTGAGGCTCACCTGGCGGGCATTAAAGACGACACCCATGCCTCCGCCGGCAATTTCGCCCAGCAAAATGTAATCGCCGAAATACCGGATCGTCGTGCTGCGCGCGCCTTTCTGCGGTCCGTTCATTACGCACTCAATTCGATGCAATCTGTCGAAGTCGGCTGAACATTCTCAGGCACGCGGACCAGGGAGGTTACCAAAAATCGCCCACGGCGACCTTGCCGTGTTCTGCCACCAGCGTCATCAGATAACGGGTCTCTTCATCCACCCACCCGGTGTCCACGATCTCGCTGACCTCGTCGCGAAAGGAGTCGTAATAGTCGTGACGCAGATCAAATACGGCCTTCTTCACATGATTGGGGGTCATCCCCAGGCGTTGGCCAACCTCTCCGTAGGACAAGTCGGGATCGTAACCCCAGATGAAGCGCCGCAGTTCCAGGAAACGGGCGCGCTTCGGTTCTGTCGCGAACTTCCTCTGCTCCAACCGGACCAAGGCCTGGCGATGCACGGCCAGCGCAAAATCCAGGTCGAGGAGTTTATCGAGGTCGGGGGCCAGACCCAGCGCCAGGTCATCGACGTTGGCCAGTTCCATGCCGCCACCGCGTTTGGCGGCCATTTGCTTGCGCCATTCACCACGGACAAACCGTCGCAAACATTCAATGAGAAAGGTGCGGAACTTGGATTCGCGGCGTTCCACATGTTTAAGGCGGTGGCCTTCGAGCAAATGCTCCATGAAACCGTGGGTAAGGTCCTCAAGCTGTTCTCGATGGGCGCCGCTGCGCTGGAGCCAGGAACGAATCGGTTCCCGATAAATAACACAAAGCCGTCCCAGAGCCTCTTGCGACATCTCCCCCTCGCCCCGTGCCGCTTCCAGCACCAGGGTCCAGAGCGTCTGCGGAAACGCTGACCGGGTTTCGCTGGAAGTCGCCCCCTCCCCTTCTTTCCCGTTCTTCATGTCACGAAAATCTTGTAACCTCATCCCGGCGTTCGCCTAGAAAACCAATGCAGGCTGGTGCCACGCGCTCGATCTGCGTGCCGCCGCGGGCGCCACAAGGCCTGACGCTAACCAGAATAGCCCGTTTATGAAAGCCCAACTTTTCCTTGGTTTTGTCCTGACCGCGCTGGCGCACCCGGCGCTGGCCATCCCCGTGATCCATTCCGTCACGCCGAACAAAGGCCCGGTCGGCAGCACGGTGGTAATTGCGGGCGAAGATTTCGGCGCGACGCCGGCGGAGAACATCGTCACCTTCGGCACCATTCGGGCTGAAATCACCGCTGCCAGCAGGACTTCCTTGAGCGTGCGCGTGCCGGTGGCCGCCACCTTTCAGCCCATTACGGTGAACCACGCCGGACTGATCGCCTACTCCCCAGGACCATTCGTGCCCACGTTCCTTAGCAACCGCCAGCTGTCGACCGATTCGTTCACCGCCCCAATCATGCTGCCCAGTTTGCAAACACCCCATGGCATCCTGGGAGACGTGGATGGAGATGGAAAGGTCGACATCGTCTTCGCCAATTACCATAGCGACGTGCTATCAGTGTTTCGCAACATTAACCAGGGAACCGACCTCAGCCAGAACTCATTTGACACCCGGATCGATTTTCCAACCGGTTCCGGTCCACAGAGCCTGGCGATGGGCGATCTGGACGGAGATGGGCAAATGGAGATCGCGGTCCCCAACGATTTTGGCCAGACTGTTTCCGTCTTTCGCAATCTGAGCAGTCCGGGCAGCTTTACCGTCGACTCGCTGGCCGAGCCCGTGAATGTCCCGGCGGGCTACCATCCGGTCGCGGTGGCCATTTCTGACATGGATGGGGACGGCAAGCCGGACCTCGTCGTGGCCAACGCCGTCCTTGGGCCCAGCACCGTGTCGGTGCATCGAAATATCAGCACGTTGGGTTCGATCGATGCCAATTCCTTCGCGCCCGGTGTTCATTTTCAGACCGACAACCATTCCTTTAGGATCGCGGTGGGCGATTTGGATGGCGATGGGAAGCCTGATATCGTGGTGGCGAATGTTGACAGCTCGATTCTCAACATTCTCCACAACACCAGTGTTCCCGGAGAGATCACCGAAGGGTCTTTTGCCCCAGCCATCTCTTTGACCCTGCCCGCGCACCCCTACGACGTGGCTTTGGCTGACTTCGATGGAGATGGGAAACTGGACATTGCCGCGAACGGCCCGTTCGACAACTCCTTCGTCCTTCGAAATCTCAGCCAACCCGGCGAGCTTAACGCGAGTTCATTTGCCCAGCCCCTCCAACTCACGGGCGGTGGCACCGAGATCAGGGTGGCCGATCTGGACGGGGACGGACGCCCCGACATTATCGTTTCCGCCAGCAGCATCGGAGGGCGGATGCTGGCATTTCATGTGAATCAGAGCACGCCCGGCACGCTGCAGTTTGCTGCTCCCATCACGGTGCCCGGCGGCGGCGAAAGGTTCGACGTGGCGGATCTAAATGGGGATGGAACACCGGATCTTGTCACCGGCCGTGATCGGGTCGGCGGGTCAGGCATTTTTCTCATCCAAAACATCATCCCACACCCCGATTGGCGCACTCCCTTGGTTTACTACCCGTTTGCCGGCAACGCTCGGGACCTCTCGTCGTCGTCCCTGCATGGGACGGTCGTGGGAGCGACGCTCGTTCCCGACCGATTTGGCAACGACAACAACGCTTTTGAATTTAATGGCGGGCCGGGTCACATCGAACTGCCCAAACTCCAGCTGTCTGGTGACATTTCTATCAGCGGCTGGTTCTCCCTGGCTGGCGACCCCGCGACCAACGGCGTCACACTCCTGGGCCAGGGCGCCAGCGGCACCCAACGGTGGTTCTTGTCCGCAACCCGTGACAGCCTTGCTTGGTTTGATCAACGGGCGCCCGGAGAGGACAACGCTCCTTATCGCATACCGGTTTCGCTCCAGCCAGGCACCTGGCATCATGTGGTAGCTCTGGTCTCCAGCAGCTTTCCTCAAGGGCAGAAGGCCAGGATCTATCTCGACGGCGCCCTCGCTGGGGCGGTGTCTTCCCGGGCATTTGAGGAGATCGACGCTGGGTACGACGTGGGCCGCTTGCGGACGCCAGGAGGTTGGCTCTATTCGCAGGGGCAAGTGGATGATCTGCGTGTTTACGGTTTTCTGCTCGACGAATCTGCTATTCAGCTGCTCCACCAGGAGATCATAGGTGGGAATGTGTGTCCCCTGCTCGTCACCGGACCGGCGCCGCAACTGCTCGATCCGGGCACGCCCCTAACGCTCTCCATCACGGCGTTGGGAGCTGACCTGAGCTATCGCTGGTTAAAGGATGGACAAGTGATCGCGGGAGCAGTCCAGCCAACCTTCGTGCGGAACAACATCGGCGGCGCCGAGGCGGGGCTCTACGCGGCCATCGCCTATAATTTCTGCGGGTCGGTTACCAGCGCGCCGGTTCGTGTCCTGGTCAATGTGGATAGCGACGGGGATGGACTGCCCGATCCGTACGAACAGGGTTACGTTCGGTATCAGGTCGTATCGGGCAGCTTCACTCCCGCCCAGGCGCGGGCCGACGCGCTGGCTCGTGGAGGTCACCTCGGCACCATCACCAGCCAAGCAGAATGGGACCTGTTGCGCACCCTTGGCCTGGACTTGCGTGACACTCTCATCGGCGGAAGCGACGCAGCGTCAGAAGGCGAGTGGCGTTGGGTGACTGGCGAACCGTGGTCATTTACTTTGTGGGCTCCCGGCGAGCCCAACAACTCCGGAGACGAAGACTATGTGGCCTTCACCTCTTCCGGTGAACAATGGAACGATATCAGCGCCAATGCTGTCGTGTCCAAGTACCTCCTCGAATTTGGTTTTGATTCAGACTGGAGAACTGCCGATACGGACGGCGATGGCCTGAATGATGGTGATGAAGTGAACCTCTATCACACCTTCCCGGCGTTCGCCGATTCCGACCAGGACGGCTTGACGGATGGTGCGGAGGCGTTGACCCACCACACCAATCCGCTCAAGCAGGACACCGACGGGGATGGTTTGACGGATGGTGATGAGGTGCTGGTTCACCACACCGATCCGCTGAAACGCGACACGGACGGAGACGGGTTGTCGGATGGACTCGAGTTGCTGACCTATCATACCAACCCGCTGCGGACCGATACGGATGGCGACGGCTTCAGCGATCAGGCTGAGATTTCAACCGGAAAAGATCCACTGGACAAAAACGTTTTCCCAGCGGCCGTGCTCACGGCGTTTCCGGCGTTGGAAGTGGAGTTTGTCTCCAGGCTTGGGAACACCTATCAGGTGCAAACTTCTTCGGACCTGAAGACGTGGTCGAATCTTGGGGAACCGATCGCGGGGACCGGCGACGCGATCCGAAAGCTCTATTCGGTGCGAGGCACCACCGCTCGTTTCCATCGTGTGGAGATTGTGCCTGGTCCTTGAGCCGGCAGTCGGCACCAAGTGCGTTTAAACACCGCCGCCGGAACGAACATCTTCTGCAATTCGCGAAGCCACGCCAAGGGCGTGGCGGGAAACCAGCCCAGGGCAAGCCCGGCAGGGCGCCGCCCTGGGTAAGGCCGATAAAATAACACGAGGCGCCCTGCAGGGGCGCCAGGAATTGTTGGATCGCGAGTAGGTGAGCTCGAGAGTCCAGGCGTGAATGGTGTTGTGGTCATAGCGTAGTCTGAAGATCTCCACTCTGGAGGCAGGCCGCCATTTTGCCTGTCCAACATTCCTCGCGCCCCTGTGGGGCGCGCACTCTTTTCTTTGGCGTTTACCAGGGCGGCGCCCGCAAGGCGGGCTTGCCCTTCGCTGATTTCCAGCCACGCCGTTGGCGTGGCTCCGCGCCCGCCCGCGCTTCTAAGCACGTACTTAAGGGGAACGTTTTAGTGCGCGTCCAGCCTGCCGTATTTACGAATTTCCGGCCAGACGCAGGCCACCGCCAGCACTACCAGAATGGTTCCGATACCTCCCGACACCACCGAAAATATCGGACCGAACCAGTGCGCCACCATTCCTGACTCAAATTGCCCCAGCTCATTCGAGGTGCCGATAAACAAGTTGTTCACGGCCGAAACCCGTCCGCGCTTTTCATCCGGAGTCAGGATTTGCACGAGGGTGTGACGCACCACCACACTGACGTTATCGGCGGCCCCGCACACCAACAGCATGAGCAGCGACAGCCAGAACCAGCGGCTCAAGCCAAACCCGACCGTGCCGACGCCAAAAACCATCACGGCCAGCAAGAGAGCGCGTCCGGCCCGTTGCATGGAGATGTGGTAAGCAAGGATGAGCCCGCAAAGGATGGAGCCGAATGGCAACGCTGCCTGCAAAAGGCCGAGCGCCTGCGGTCCGACCCGCAAAATATCTTTCGCGTAGAGAGGCATGAGCGCCGTGGCCCCGCCCAGGAGAACAGCGAACATATCCAGCGTGATGATGCCCAGCACAATGCGGCTGTTGAATACAAAACCAAACCCCGTGAGCAGCGCCTGCAGCGACATCTTTTGCCGATTCACCACCGTATGATGTTTGCGCACGCGGCTGACCAAAACACAACAGATCGTCGCCGCCAGCGCATTCAAGGCATAGACGGGAGCGGCGTGATGGATGGCGTTGACCAAGGCTCCGGCCGCGGCCGGCCCGGCGATGGACGCGAATTGAAACGTCGTGCTGTACCACGTAACGGCCCGCGAAAAATCTTTGCGCTCCACCAGCATGGGCAGGAACGACGCGGTGGCCGCCCACAGAAACGTCCGCGCCGAACCGATGACGAACAAGCAAACGTAAACGAGGGACACGGACGCTTGCGCGGCGGAAATCAGGAGCATGGCGACGTTGGCTGCGGCAACCAGGATGGTCGTCAGGACAATGACCCGTTTGCGATTGAAGTTGTCGGCCACATGCCCCGCTGGCAGCGTGAACAACGCCATCGGCACCACCTGGGTCAGACCAACCAACCCCAGTGCCAACGCCGAATGGGTCCGTTCATACAATTCCCAACCTAAGGCCATGACAAACATGGCCTGGCCAAAGGCGGCCACCAACCGGCCAATGAGATAAAGCAGGAAATCCCTCTGGCGCAGCACTCCATAGGGGTCGTGCGCGGCCTGCAAGGTCGGCGTAACCCCCGTGCGGTCGTCGGCTTCGGTCTTCTGCACCGGCTTTCATTACTGCGTGGCGTCACGCCCGTCCACATCTGACCGCAGGAGTCGCAGGAGTATCCGATTTAGGCCCGTAAGGTTTTCGGCGGTCGACCGACGCACCGTTGGCGGCAAACGACCGCCAGCAAAACATGAAAAATCAAATAAAACGCCATCACCTAGCGGTCCTGATCGCGGGTCTTACCGGTCTGGGTTCGTGGACGCAGGCCGCCGACACTTCACCCAATCTCACGAGCATCGTCGTGCACAGCAACCTGGTTACGCTGACGTGGACCAACGGCCGCCCGACGTACCAGCTGCAAACCCGCTCCGATTCCAGCCAGCCGTGGTCGAACGTTGGAACGCCCACCAGCGAGAATTCAGCGACCCTTCCGTTCAATGCCGCCCAAGCCTTCTTCCGCGTGGTCTCGGATTACACCGCCCGTTATCAGGTGGTATTCAACGCGACTTGGAGCCAGACCTCTCATCCAACAAACTGGCCCGCCAACGCGCACTGGTCCGGTTTGGTCGGTGGAACCCACAAAGATGCGGTGCACTTCTGGCGTCCAGGTGAAACCGCCAGCGAAGGCATTCGTTTGATGGCCGAACGCGGCCAGCAGGCAACGTTGTTGTCCGAGATTGCCCCGGCCATCACCGACGGCACGGCCCAAATGCAACTGGCCGGAGGCGGCATCAGCACCAGTCCAGGACGAGTGACCCTCACCTTTCCAGAACCCATGCAACGCGACTATCCCCTGGTCACGCTGGTTTCGATGATTGCGCCCAGCCCGGATTGGTTTGCCGGGGTTGACAGCTTGAACATGATCCAGGATGGACAATGGGCCACGAACCTCGTGGTGACCCTCTACGGTCACGACGCCGGCACCGACAGCGGGACCACTTACTCCTCGCCAGATGAAGTGACGACGCCGCGTGGAGTCGTCACGCGATTCGCGGGTTTCCCGGCCATCCAGAAGGGCGTGATCGTCCCCTTCGGCACCTTCGAATTCACCCGGTTGGATTGAGAATCAAGCCGATCGCTGCGTGCGCGCAACGAGAAGCGCCCCCTGTTTTATCGCGCGTTTTCTGCCGAGGGTTGGCGCCGAACATCCGTCCACACCAAGGTCCCGTGAGCTTCGATCGCCTGCACGAGCAGCTCCAGCCAATAACAGTCGCCACGGCCAGTCGGAACGCTGCGACAATAGGAACGCAGGGTGGGCGCGTCCGCTTGAACCACCCACCGTTCGATCGGGGCAAACATGCCGACGGCTTCAGGAGAAAGCCCGACACTTTCGTCCCCGGTCCAGCGGCAAAAGTAGGGAGCTTGCAGCAGCCACCAGAGCGGGAAACGCTGTTTGCCTTCGGCATGCCGGGCCAGGGTTGCTTCGCGGACATGCTCCCGGAGGTAACGTCCCAACTCGGGGGCGAGATTAAGGAACATGGCGCCGTGATGCAGCGCGTGGTTGTTGGCGGTGCGGGGGCGATATTGTTCTCCATAATAGTTGGTCCGACAGAGGTCTTCGACGGCGGCGAAGTTCGTGCCGAAGGCGAGCTGAGCCTGGAGCTGCGCCAGGGCCTTCTCCTCGCTGGCCTGGTCATGGAGATGAGCGGCGATGCGAGCCATCCCGACGTGGGCGCCCATGGTGCCGTAGAGGTTGCCTTGATGGCTGCGGCGCTCATAAACCTGGCGGAGCTTCGCCCAGGTCGAGGCCAGCAGGGGCCAATCTCCAGAACGAAAAGCGTAAAGCCAAAGTCCATAGATCGTATGAACAGAAGGATGATTGGCCCCGGTTTTGACTTCGGCGCCCCAGACACGTTCCATCGGATGCCGTTCCCGACGCGCCCCGACCGCGCGTGGCATGGGTGATTCGCCCCAAGGCGCAAACCGATCATCAGCCAATTCCTGGGCGACATAATGACGAACAGCCTTCTGCTGCTCGGCGGTCAGATGCGGATAAGCCCAGCCCAGCGTCGTCAGGATCCGCCCCGGTTCCTCGTAAACGAAGTGGACCTCAGCCGGGGAAGGCATCAGATCCCCGTACCGACAATTCAGCGGCGCGAGATGTCCGGCCTCGAGCACCGCGGCAATGTCTTCGCGAAGTTCTGCCACGAGATCATCAGCTCCCTGGATCTTGGTTACGACCGGAAATTCCCAGGCATACCGTTGGACATCCAGTTCCTGGGCGACCAGAGGGACCCCAACCAGCAACCAGCCAAGGAGCAGTGCGCAGCGGGTAGTTCTCCTGATCATGGTTGATGCTCCAGCGCGGTGACGCAGAAGCGTTCCGCCAGATAAACGCGGTTTCCTGAGATCACCGCGGCCGTGCGGCCTTCGAAGTTGCTCTGTGAAACGACGCTTCCGCCAGGCGTCTCCCGGACCGCGTTCGGTGTGGCGGTTTGACTGCGCGGTTGATCGAAATAAACGACATCGGCGCGAAAATTTCCCCCATCTTCATGGCGGACCCGTGCCGAAACGTGATGATGCTTGGTGTCGGTCAGGCGAATGTTTTGGGTGCCGCGAAAGGCCTGGCGCATCCAAAGGTACTCTCCACCTACGCTCAACGCGTAAAGATTATCCGTTTCCGGCCCCGGCCACATGTTGGACAACCGCCCGTTATCAAGCGGGATGCGCCGGCCGTCGGCCAGGTTGATCCCGCAAATATCGAGCGAGTATTTGGTGCCGAAGGCGCCGACCTTGGTGAACTTGGGAAAACGGGTCGGCCACCAACAAAGCACGCGGCCCGAGAAATCGACACAGGGCGGATCGGGAGGCAGACCAACCCCTTCACAGGGACCGCATGGGATCAGGAATGGGACGCTGAGGTCCGCGGTTTTCAGGGCGAACACGTGTTGGAAATCAATCGAGGCGTGCGGCCAACGGCCGCCATTGGTGTCGCCGGTCAGCCAGCGCGCGTAGATCTGATCCTCGTCCGCCAGATCCTTGGCGTCATCCAACATGGGCGTATTGATGTATTCACTTCCCATCATCGGCGTCATGCAGGTGGTGAAGATCACGAAATCGTTGTGAACCACCGGATGGGTCAGACGAAAACTCTGTCCGCGCAATCGGCGGCTGGCGCGAATCGATCCATCCTGCCGCCTGAGGGCGTAAGCAGTCAGGTCTTCTGCGCCCACGTAAATGGTGTCGGCGTCGGCGGCCAGGCCGCCTTGGATGGGCGCGTTCAACCGCGGGGAACGCCAGCGCAACTGCCCGGTCAACGCATCGATGGCATAGACGGACGCGTCCTGACTCGCCACGTAGACCATGGCGCCGGCCAAACAAGGCGCGCTGGTGATCGACTTGCGCGTCGCAACTATCCAGCGCCGCGCCCCCGTGCGCGCATCCAGCCCGTGCGCGTCTCCCGACAAAGTTACGAAGACGACAACGTCGCCGGTGCCCGCAGCGGTTACGCTGGTGCCTCCCGGCAACGGGCTTTGCCAGATGGTGGAACCATCGTGAACGTTGACCGCGTAGGCCATGCCTTCCAACGAAGCAATGAACACGCGGTTGCTCAGCACGATGGGCTGGGCGGAATTGGCCAGCGTAAAACCTACGCTTCGGGGCATGGGATAGGAATACCCTTCCCGTGCCCGCAGGTCATTGGTCCAGCCCGGCTCGCTGTTCTGGTTGCGCAGCGTCAGAGCGGGCCCGCACCAGATCCAACGCGCCCGGTAAGGCGGCGCCACCGAATCCTCCGTGCGACCAGAACGCGCCGGGTTGCTTTGCAGTTGCGGCCAGTCGGCCGCCTGCGACTCCAGGCCAATGCAGCCGGCCAGCCAAGGCGCCAGCGCGGCCGAGACGAAGGCGCGGGCCGCAGCTGGGTTCATAGGCTTGGTTTCTACCAAGCTTCCCCTTCCTGGTCTCCTTATTTGCGAAGCCGAAAGTAACGCGAACCGGGCTCTAAAGGCAGCACGACTTCGTTTTCGTTGTTTGGATTCAGAACGGGCGCGCCAGGAACGGTACTCCAGCCGCCCGGCCAAGCGGACGTCTGTTCGAGGTTGAATCCGCCGGAAAGGCTCGGCCATGTCAACACGGCCCGGTGATTGGCCAACTGGATCCGGAGCGCGGGTGTGTTTGGCGTCGGCTCGCCGGTGAATGCGGCCCAGAAACCGCCTTGCAACCGGAACCCGCCGCCGGTTGAAAGAGTGGGAGCCATCTGCCCGCTCGTGCCGTCCAGCACGAAGGCGCCTCCAGTGGAATGTCCGCCGCCGCCGGCAATCGTGTTCCAATTCACACTGAAATCCTGCGCGTGGGTGGAAGACACGCCGGCGCCGAGGCCGGCCAACGTCACGAAGAGAAGGGCGGCGTTCGTTTTCATTTTAAGTAGAAGTCGAGGCTGGCTGCTCCGTTACCGGCCAACCATTACAGGGTGATCGGGGAAAGCCGTCAAGGTCACAGGTGTCTGGAGTGTCTGGAGTGTTTGGGCGTCGGGCGAAACCGTTCTCGACAACCAGGACCGGGCCGAGACACTGCCGCCATGCATGCCAGTGACATCTCGATCCTGGCAAGGGGCCGCCTCGAGGTATGGCCGCGCGGGCTGGCCTTGCGCCCGCCGTGGCTCTGCGGCACGCGGGCCTTGACCGCGATCACCATGCTCACGTCCTTCCACCTGGCTGCCGCGGAATTCCCCGAGCCGCAATGGTGCGATGTATTCACCACTGGTCAGGAGGGTTATCCGGCTTACCGCATCCCCGCCCTGCTGGCCACTCGTCAGGGCAACCTGTTGGCTTTTGCGGAAGGCCGGGCCCAACCGCGCGATCACGCCGAAAATGACATCGTCCTCAAACGCAGCTCGAATCAAGGGCGCACTTGGAGCGCCCTGCAAGTCGTGGCGGAGGACAGCACCAACGCGCTGAACAATCCCACCGCGGTTCAATTGCGCGAAAATGGTCGGGTGCTGCTCGTTTACCAACGGTATGCAAAGGGCTTTGACGAACATCGCGCGGAATCCGGACTGCAAGGGGCGCGTATATGTCGCACGTTTATGACGCAGAGCGACGATGAAGGGGTGACCTGGAGGCGACCTCGTGACATCACCGTCGGGGTGAAACGACCACAGCTCGTCACGAGCACCGCGGCTGGCCCTGGCATAGGCATCCAGCTCCGCGCAGGACCGCGAGCGGGCCGCGTCCTGATCCCATTCAATCAGGGACCTTACGGTCAATGGAAGGTTTATGCGGTCTACAGCGATGACGGCGGCCAGTCGTGGCGTTACGGCGACACGGCGCCGGACACGTCGCAGGGTTTTGCCAATGAGGTGCAATTCGTGGAATTACACGATGGCGCCGTGATGCTGAATGCTCGCAATCAAAATGGAGTGAAGCTCCGCAAGATGGGCGTCAGCCGCGACGGCGGCGAAACCTGGGCACGTCTTCGAGAAGATCCGGCTTTGCCGGAGCCAGCTTGTCAGGCAAGCATCTTGCGGCATCCGACGGGCCGCAACGCCGGACTGGACGTGTTCCTCTTCAGCAACCCCGCCTCGCCCTGGGCGCGGACCAACGGCACCATTCGCCTGAGTCGAGATGAAGGAAAAAGCTGGCCGATCGCACGGGTGCTTTATCCCGGGAGCTTCGCTTACAGCTGCCTGACGTCGCTGCCCGACGGTTCGGTGGGTTGTTTGTTCGAACGGGATGATTACAAGAAGATAACGTTTGCCCGTTTCACGTTGGAGTGGCTCAGCGGAGATTGAAGCGAAAAGCGAAAAGCGGCCTGCCACGGCGTAGCCCGTAGGGCGAAGCCGGGAAAGCGAAAGAATGGAGGCTCTGAACACGAAGGGTTCACGACCCCAACTCGCGTGCAAAGCAGATTGAACCTTCCCATGAACCGTCGCCTCGTAGCAGCCGACGTGAGGAGGCTGATTTTTAATGCCAAATTCCGATTCGCTGGAAACGCCGCCAGGGCTAAAACCCGGCGCTCTTCAAGGCTTTCCCGATCGCCGCTTTAATTTCGTCGCCGCGCAGATCTTTGGCAACGATGCTGCCATCAGGCCCAATCAAAAAGATTGCTGGAATGCCTTGCACTCCGAAACGATCAGGCAAAGTGCTCTTGGACCAATCGCCCAGGAATCCCTGGGTCCACCCAATGTCATTCTTCTTGGTGTAATCGCGCGGGGCGGCCATCTCCGGATCCAGGCTCAGACCGACCATGGCGAACTTCGGATTATTCTTATACGCGTCCCAGGCCGCTTTGAGATGGGGCGTCTCCGCCACACAAGGTCCGCACCAGACCGCCCAGAAATCGAGCAACACGAATTTCCCTTTGTAATCGGAGAGCTTGAGCGGTTTATCATCGAGCGTTTTCACTTCGAAGTCAGGCGCTGGTTTCCCGGTCAAAAGGATGGTTCGGGCGTCGACGGACAATGTTCCCAGATCGAATGGTTCATCGGTCCTTCCGCCGGGTGAATCGGGGACTTCGATTTCCTTGGAGAGCGTGGCGATGAGGGGCGCGGAAAAGCGGGAAGCCGAATCGCCGTTCCCCTCGCGCAGCTCCACCTTCAGCGTGTATTTGCCTCCGGAAATATCCTCGATGCGAAAGGAGCCATTCGTTGAAAAACGGAGCGCGTCGCGGCCTCGAGCGAAGTGATAACGGCGGCCGGCTTCAGTTTGATAGAAAGCCCGGGTTTGTTCGACCGCTGCTTCGTATTGCTTGTTCTGTTCCCGTTGAGCTGCCGACTTCTCCTCAGCCGTGTTCAAGGTTTTGAATGTGGTCGAAAACGCCTTGGACATAGCCATCATGTCGGGCAATTCAGTTGGCTGAGGAAGAACCGCCTCGATGTTATGCACATCAGCGCGGAAGTTAATTTCGCCATCGTAACCGTTTACCTTCACTTTGCCGATGACCGGACGCCCTTTGCCACCGAGAACCAAACGACGCGTTTCGCCAGGCTGAAGTTGGAACTTGGTGGTTTGGGCCTGGGCAATGGTGCCCATCCCGCTGTCTCGGACCTTGGGTTCGTGATAAACCTCCACTGCGATGGGCGGCACCCGTTCGAAAACAAACTTTCCTTCCGCATCGGCCCGCGTGGTCAGAAAGAGGCTGAGAGGCGGGAAAGAACGCGGATGATGCGCGTAGGGAATATGAGCCAAGCCCAGACGAACGGATTCCCCACTGCCAGGCTGCGTGCCGATCATCAGTTTGCCTTCGATCCGCGCGTACGGTTGCAACCGCACCTCCGGATGGGTGTCCAATTGTTCGATCCGCCTTTCGGCATAGCCCGATTCAGCAATCACAATGATCGCGAAATCATCGATGTCCGCGCTGAAATCAAAACGGCCGTCCGAATCTGTCCTGGTGCTGCGCGTCCCTCGATAAACATTTTCCCGCACCGCGAGTTTTTCATCCGCGACATAAACTCCGTTTTTCATGTCCGTGAGATAGACGGTCACATCCGACGCTGGAGTGCCGTCCCCGTTCCGAATCACTCCCGCGGGGCCGCGCCCTTTCCTCAGGGCAAAAGTGAGGTTGGTTCCGTTGGTATCGATCAACCCTGAGGCCATTGGCCGATACCCCTGCGCCTCGACCATGAGCGCCGGCGCTTGCGGTGCCGGAGAAAGATAAACCGTGAACATCCCGTTCTGATGCTCCGACCTTCGCGTGCGGCTCCATTCGATTCCTTGTCGATATGGCGATTGGCGTCCTTCCCCGATGGTAAAAGCAGCAATCGGCTGTTGCGTGTCGGCATCCACGACCGTGCCGGTAACTTTGATCCCAGCCTCGCTGGCGAGGACAGGCTCGGCCCCGTGCAACGGTTCGTTGCGCGCCAATTGCGCATCTCCATTCAAATGGTTTTGCATCGCGCCCGGCTCCAACTCCACTACCAAATTCGTCGCGTCCGCATCAACGCGCCCGAGCAACCGGTTCGGATAAGACGGGTCCAGACTACGGTTGCGTAACGAAAAGCGATAACCCTTCGCTCGAATCGATAACGAAACCGATTCGGCCGGCACACCCGTAAAACGGAATCCCCCGTCGTCATCCACCTCGGTCCGTAGAGTGTCCCAGGCCTCTTCGCGGCCGAGCATCACATGGGTATTCGCCGCCAGGAGTTTGCCGTCTGTCAATCGAACCTGGCCGGCTACGGTAAACGCGGGTTTCACCGCGAGATCGCCCGCGTCCAAAGTGGTGCCGTCTTCGCTAGCCCGCACTCGCTTCGCGAGTATTGAGCCTTGCTCCCCCAGGGATTGCATGATCCCATAAAGAAAATAATCCGTCCGCGGCGGAAGGTTCACCAATAGAAACTGTCCATTGGCATCCGTCGCCACGCGGAAGTCGCCCACATACACTTCGGAGGAGCGATCGGCGCCCGCCACGCCCACTTCGACGCCCACCAGCGGTTGGCCGTTCTTCATCACGCGCCCTTTGATGACCGTGCCTTCGGTGAGTTTTAATTCGTGAATCTTGTCGCCGGTGGCCAGCTTTTGGAAAATGGCTTTGGCAAATCCGCGCGCTTCGATGTCGATACCCGCCGCTTGAAAAGGTTCGCGCCCATTAATCGTAAAAACACCGGAGTCATCGCTGACCGCCACTGGATCAATACTGGTGTTGCCACCGAATTGTGTGCCGCGCTCGCGAGTCACCCCGCGGATATTAACCACCGCGCCGGCCACCGGTTTGCCGGTGGGATCCAGCACCCGCCCGCGCAAATGCCGGTCGGTTGTTTCTCCACCGCGCGTTGGTTTGAGCGTCACGAACAGTTCCTTCGAGGCCGGATCCACCTCGGCAGCGAATTCAGGCTGTCGATCCTTGGCCACCACCAGCACGCGAAAGATGAGTTCCGGGTCGAGACTTTCAATGGTGAACTTGCCCTCCCGATCGGTCACCGCGCGTTTTCTACAATCGGCATAGCAAGACGGGCAGAGGACGCCCGCCCCTTTCTTGGGGCCGGCGGTAAAGATGAATACAGTGGCGCCGGGCAGCGGTTCACCGCCTTCATCCTGGACCATGCCGACCAGATCAGGCCGCCTCGCGCTCTTGTCCGCCTTGGCCTCGGCACCAGCATTCTTCTCCGCCGCAACGCAACTCAAACCGGTGATCAGGAGAACCGCCAACCAGGCAATGACGTCACTCCATTTTGTCCGAGAAAGATTCAACAAGTTCATAATGCTTCCATGATGAATTGGTCCGACTCCGAGGTACTGCTTCCTGCCATTCGACCGCTGAACACCGAGGATGTTCAGTCGTTGTGTTTTTTTCATGCGGACTGGCTGCCTGATTTTTGAGGTGCTCCACGAAACCAGCGCCTCTGATTGATGCGCCAATTGACGACTCCCACCGCTTGCCTAGGCTCTTTACCTCACCCACAATCCGATTCCACATGAGCAACGCGTTTTCCCGTCGCGAACTATTGGCCGGCGCCAGTCTGTTCGCCGCATCTGCCGTCCCGGGTTTTCCCGCAACCGCTTCAGCCCAACAAACGGCCAGCCGAACCCGCGCTGAGGCACGGAAGTTGAAAGTCGTCGTCACAGGCGGCCACCCTGGCGATCCGGAATATGGATGCGGTGGCGCCATTGCCCGCTTCACTTCCCTGGGGCACGAAGTGACTTTGCTTTATCTCAACCATGGCGATCCCAAAGAAACCCCCGCTAGCAAAGGCCCGTTTCCCCGGGTGACCGAAGCGGAGCGTGCCTGCGAAATGCTAAAAGCTCGCCCCCTATTCGCCGGACAAATTGACGGAAACGCGGTGGTCGACACGGCGCATTATGAAACGTTTCGCCGGCTGCTCGCGGCGGAGAAACCCGACGCCGTCTTCACGCATTGGCCGATCGACAATCATGCCGATCATCGCGCCATGTCCATGCTGGTTTACGATGCCTGGCTGCAGCGCCGCAAAAGTTTTGCTTTGCTTTACTACGAAGTTTCCAATGGCGAAGATACCGTGCAATTCTCGCCCACGGATTATCTCGACATCTCCGATCTGGAACCGCGCAAGCGCACCGCCTGCTTTGCCCATGCGAGCCAAAGCCCGGAAAAATATTACAAGCTGC